>NZ_JABBJJ010000108.1 GCF_012933655.1 Pyxidicoccus fallax
CCCGTGAACGCCCGCGCCCGTCCCCTCCTGCTCGTCCTGCTGGTGTCCCTCGCCGGTGTGCTCGCCGCGGGCGGTTACCTCGTCCTCAAGGGCCACCGCATCGGCCAGGGGCTCCTACACCCACCGCGCGTGTCGGCGGAGCGCCCGGAGGCGGTGGGTGAACTCGCGGGGCTGGAGGACGTCTCCTTCACCACCTCGGACGGGCTGACGCTGCGGGGCTGGTACGTGCCGTCGCGCAACCGGGCCGCGGTGGTGCTGGTCCATGGCTTCACGGGAAACCGCGCGCAGCTGCTCTTCGAGGCGCGCGTGCTCGCCCGCGGGGGCCACGGGGTGCTGCTCTTCGACCTGCGGGCGCACGGCGACAGCGACGGTGACAAGGTGACATGGGGCGACCGCGAGCGGCGTGACGTCCTGGCGGCGCTGGACTTCGTCTCCGCGCGGCCGGACGTGGACCCGGCGCGGGTGGGCCTATTCGGCTTCTCCATGGGCGGCACCACCTCGCTGCTGGTGGCCAACGCGGACACGCGGGTGAAGGCGGTGGCGGCGGCGGGCGCGTACCCCGCGCTCGAGTGGGACGTGTACTCCGGCTATGGCCGCTGGGGCCCCCTGAGCGCGGAGCCCGTGCTGTGGACGCTGCGCCGCGCGGGCGTGGACGTGGACGCGGTGCGCCCCATCGACGGGATGTGCCAGCTCCAGGGCCGCCCGCTGCTGCTCGTCAACAGCGACGTGGACCCGGACGCGCCGGCCAAGCTGCAGGCCAGCCTCTTCCGGGCCGCCTGCGAGCCGAAGTCCCTCTGGGTCGTCGAGGGCGCCGGCCACGGCCAGTACGCGAAGGTGGCCCCCGCGGAGTACGAGCGCCGGCTGCGCCAGCACTTCGACGGGGCCCTGCTGAAGTAGGCCCCCGCGCGTCAGGAGCCGGAGGGCTCGGCGGGCTCGGACGTCCCGGGCACCCACCGGGGCTGCGCGTTCATCGCCGGGCGCTCGGTGAGCACCTCGTGCGGCCCGAAGCGGGCCTTGTAGCGCAGCGACGCGCACGCCAGCACGCGGTAGCCCAGGTACACGTGCGGAATCCCGCGCTCCCTCGCCAGCTCCACCTGGCGCACCACGTTGGCGGTGCCCAGCGACAGGTGCGCGTAGGCCGGGTCATAGAAGAAGTACACCGCGCTCCACGCGCGGGGCGTCTCGTCGCAGATGCCCACGCCCACCAGCCGGGGCCCGCCCTCGGCGGAGTCGTCGTACCAGGTCAGCTCGCGCGCGGACGGGTGCGGGAAGGAGAACTGGAGCGAGTAGTCCCGCGCGGTGATGGGCGACGGGTTCCACTCCCGGGCCGCCTCGCGCTCGGCGTGCCACGCGCGGTACAGGGCCAGCCGCTGCGCGTCCACCCGGGGCTTTCCCACCTCCACGCGCAGGTGGGCACAGGCCGCCCGCGCCCGGCGCTGGCTCCGGTTGGGACGGAAGCCCTCCACGGGGATGCGCAGCGAGACGCACTCGTTGCACGCCTCGCAGGCGGGCCGGAAGTACACCGGTCCGAAGCGACGCCACCCGCGCACCAGCAGGTGCTCGTACTCCTCCGGCGTCACGTCCTCCATCAGTAAGTTTTCCAGGGAGGCCCGCCGATCCGGGAGATAACTACAGGCTCTGGGGGTCTCGACGTCGTGTGCCAGGAGTAGGGCCATGTCCGTCCCCGTTTCCTGTCTCCCGCGTAAGCCGCCGTCAAGTCGTGGGACGCCCGCCGGAATGCCCCGCGTCCAGGGCGCCGCGTGCGGCCTGACAGACACGCCGAGTCCTTCTCCCCCGCCCGTCTGGTACCGCAGGTCGGGCTGGCATGGCGACTGCAGAACATCCGCGTGCCGCCCGTGGGGGGGCAGGAGGTTTTACATGGCCCGCGACAGCATGCAGCCCTGGCTGGACCGCCTTTCCGACGCCGAACTCGACGCAACGGGAGCGTCGCCGCGCTCGGACTTCGGGTGGCGCGAATGGGATGGCCAGGACTCCGCCGCGGGCTCCCGCTCCCACGGATATTCATCAAACCAGGACAATCCTGCCATGCAGGTCAATCCTGCCCTCCAGGTCCAGTCCGACCCTTCCGAGGAAGACATGTTCGACGACGAGTTCGACTTCACGGTCGCCAGCTACTGAACGCCCGCCCCGCGTCCAAAAGGGCGATGGATGCGTCACCCGCGGACGCAGGATGTGCCGTGTCCGCGCAAGAACTGCGTGCCTGCTCGAGCGTCCCGGAAGCCCCGGTGGAGCGAGCAGCCGAGCATCACCGGTGCCAGGAGCGTGCAGGCACGCGGGGGGCCGCGCCGGGGCCAACGTCTTCCCGCCAGTGGGCGCCGCCGCGTATAAGTCGCGCATGTCCGCGATTGACGTGTCGGTGGTGATGCCCACCCACAAGCGAGAAAAGGAAGTGGTGGAGGCCATCCGCTCCGTGCTTCGGCAGGAGGGGGTGAGCGTCGAGGTCATCGTCCTCGATGACACGCCCGAGGGCACGGCGCGCGCGGCGGTGGAAGGCATCGGCGACGCGCGGGTGCGCTACGTCGTGAACGACCCGCCCTCCAAGGGCCGCCCGGCGGTGGTGCGCAACCACGGGGCCACGCTGGCGAAGGGCCGCTACCTGCACTTCCTGGACGACGACGACATGCTCGCCGAGGGCGCGCTGCGCGGCATGGTGAGCGCGCTGGACGCGCGGCCGGACGCGGGCGTGGCGGTGGGCTGGGTGGTGCCCTTCGGCGACGACGCGGACTGGCTGAAGGACAAGAGCGAGTACTTCCAGTGGGCCGCCAAGGTGGGCGCCAGCACGCCCAACAGCGCGTGGACGGTGGCGCACATCCTCTTCCGCGGCACGCTGTATGTGAATTCGGCGTGCATGGTGCGCCGCGAGCACTTCGCGCCGCTGGGTGGCTTCGACGCCAGCATCCCCGTCTACGAGGACGTGGACTTCTACCTGCGGGCCATCCGCGCGTACGGGCACGTGTACGTGGACCGCCCCATCCTCCACTACCGCACGGGCCGCCCCTCGCTGATGCACAACCTGGGCAAGGACGGCACGCTGGTGGTGCAGTCCAACGAGATGATCCACGGCAAGTACCGCAGGACGAACGGCGCGCTGGAGTACCGCACCCTGCAGCTGCTGATGCGGGCGCTGCCCTTCGACGTGGCCAAGAAGCTGCCGCTGAAGCTTCCGAACCAGGGGCGGGTGTCGTGAGCCTCAAGAGCCGAATCGTCGGAACCGCGAAGCGTCAGGTGAAGCAGACGCTGCGCCCGGTGCTCCAGCGGGCCATGGCGCCCGCGCGCACCGCCGTGCCCGCCTCGCACTGGGGGCTGGAGCACCGCCCCGGCCAGGGCCTGTGCCTGGAGGGCGTGCCCCTCAAGGACCTGGTGGCCCGGCATGGCTCGCCGCTGCACGTGGTGCACCTGGCCGCGCTGCGCCGCAACGCGGAGCGCTTCCTCGCGGTGCCGCCGGGCCGCGCGGGGGGCTGCGAGGTCTATTACTCGTACAAGACGAACCCGGTGCCGGGCGTGCTGTCGTACCTGCACGGCCTGGGCGTGGGCGCGGAGGTCATCTCCGCGTACGAGATGTGGCTGGCGCTGAAGCTGGGCGTGGCCCCCGAGCGCATCGTCTACAACGGCCCGGTGAAGTCCGAGGCCTCCGTGCGCGAGGCCATCTCCCGCGGCATCCAGCTGCTCGCCGCCAACCACGCCGAGGAGCTGGCCGTCTTCTCGCGGCTGGCCGCCGAGGTGGGCCGCCGCCCGCGCGTGGCGGTGCGGGTGAGCACGAACAGCGGCTGGTCCGCGCAGTTCGGCACGCCCATCGCCGGGGGCGCCGCGCTGCGGGCCTACCAGCAGGCCTGTGCCTCCAAGCACCTGGACGTCGTGGGCCTGCACGCCCACCGCGGCGAAACCATCCGCACCGAGGGAGACCTCACCGGCTTCGTGGAGTCGGTGCTCGCCTTCACGGACACGCTGCACCAGGAGCTGGGGTTGGATTTGGAGGTGCTGGACCTCGGCGGCAGCCTGTGCACGCCGACGGTGGAGCACATCGCCGAGCGGGACTGGCGGCTCAACCTCACCTTCTTCCGGGACGTGCCGGCGCCGGACCCGGCGGCGTCGCTGTCCATCGAGCGCTACGTGGCGCTGGTGGTGGAGATGGTGGAGTCGCACTACGCGCGCCAGGGCCGGAAGCGCCCGCGCATCTTCCTGGAGCCGGGCCGCGCCATGACGGGCGACACGCAGCTGCTCCTCGGCCGCGTGCACGCGCTCAAGGCGGCGGAGGACCGCGCCTACGCGGTGCTCGACGCCGGCATCAACCATGCGGAGTGCGTGCGCAACGAGTACCACCAGCTCTTCCACGTGGACCGGCCGGACGCGCCCGCCGAGCAGGTGTACACGGTGGTGGGCCCCATCTGCACGCCGGGGGACACGCTCTACCACGCGAAGCGGCTGCCGGAGCTGAGCGTGGGAGACACGCTGGCCATCATGGACGCGGGGGCCTACTTCGTGCCCTTCGCCACGTCCTTCTCCTATCCGCAGCCGGCCATCCTCGCGCTGGACGGCGGGAAGGAGCAGCTGCTGCGCCGCGCGGAGACCTTCGACGACCAGGTCGCCCTGGACGCGCCGGCCGCCGCCACCGCGACGGCCTCGAAGCCCGAGGCCGCCTGAGCGTCACGCCGGGTGCTCGACCGGCTCAGCGGTTGAGCACCATGGCGCGCACGAAGGCGCGGGGGTGGCGCGCGGTGAAGTAGAGAATCTGCGCCACCTCCACCGCGGTGGGCACCAGGTCATCCGAGTCGATGAGCGGGTCCACGAGGATGCCGCGGTGCTCCTCCATCCACCGCCGCCACTGGCGCGCCTCGTCGCCCGGGAGCGCGCCGGACAGCCGCTGGAGGTTGAGGAGCATCTCCAGGGAGATGCGGTTGCAGAACGCCTCGCCCCGCCCCCGCCACTCGCGCGCCGCCTTCACCTCGCGCAGGAGCGCGTCCCGGTCTCCCACCGCCGCGTGATAGGCCAGCAGCGGCAGGGGCAGCCCGCGGGCGATGTCGAAGGCCATCTGCCCGTAGTAGCGGGGGTTGAAGTCGATGAGGAGGAAGTCGTCCTTCGTCTGGATGAACTCCACCTCGAAGACGCCGTGGTAGCGCAGGCGCCGGCACAGGCGCTTCAGGCCCTCGGCGAGGTCGGCGCGCACGGGGGCGGACTCGAAGCACACGCCCACGCCCAGGCGCCGGGGGCGCTGGAGCACCTTCATGGCGCCGCGCACCTCGAACACCTCGCCCGTCTCGTCCATGAAGCCGGACAGGCTGTAGATGCCCTGCGCCGCCTCGGGGTGGAACTCCTGCACCATGGGGCGCGTCACCGCCGGGTCGAACCGCACCAGCATGTCCGCGTACCCGTCGCGCGAGAAGGCGCGGTACTCCTCGATGAGCTGCGCGGGCTCGGAGACGGGATGTCCCTTGCGGTGGGTGGAGTAGAGAATCTGGGTGGTGGGCTTGATGAGGACGGGGAAGCCCGCCTCCTTCGCCACCGCGGACAGGTCCGCCTCGGACTCGGGGAACCAGGTGCGAGGCAGCCGCAGCCCCACCTCCTGGCCCACCTCGAAGAGCTTGCGCTTGTTGAGCAGGCCGTAGACGGCGTCCACGCCCGGGTCATAGAGGTGGAAGAACTCGGACAGCGCGTCGCGGTGGACGGACACCAGCCAGGCCAGCTCGTCGCTGGTGGGATAGAGCACGTGCTGGCGCGGCTCGCGGCGGCCGAAGTCGAGCAGCCACGCGATGAACTCCTCGGCCCGGGACTCGGGTGGACACTGGACGCGGCGGCCCACGTAGCGGGACCAGCTCGCGGGCCCCAGCTTCGTGGGGTCCGCCACGGTGACGTCGATGCCGTTGCGCCCGAAACAGCGCGCGGCCGCGAGCGTGCCGTAGAAGCCCGCGGAGAAGAGCAGCACGGATGGCCGGCCCTCCACTCGCGCACGGGGTGCCTGCTCCACCATGGCGTCCTCTGTCTCCCTGGATGACTCGGGCACTCCGGGTTCCCTGGCGGTACTCGCGTCGAGCCCCGCGGGTGTGAGGGAATGGAGGTGCCGTTTCATGAATTCGCGGCGCAGAATAGCCGCACCGCCCCCACTTTTCTCCTCTCCTCTTCTTCTCGCAGACTGGGAAGCACGGGGACGTGCCGACCCGTCAGGGAGGAACGCCCTCCCGGGGCCGCCACAGGAGGAAGCCGCTGGCGAGCAGCCATGCGTCGGTCTCCACCGCTCCGGTGCGAGCGGCCAGGCGCAGGGCGGCCTCACCGAAGGCGTCGGGTGGCGCGGTATGCCCCGCGGTACGAGCCTCCTGCCAGGCGGCGACCCATTCGGCGAAGAAGGCGTGGATGGGCTCACCGGGGCGGACCCGGCGGCGGAGGTCGCGGGGGAGCCAGTCGCGGAACAGCAGCGGGGCGAAGCCGTGGCTGAAGTCGGTGTGGAAGAGCAGGGCCTCGCGGGTGGGCGGGGCCTCCGCGCCTTCCGGCCGCCGCAGCAGGTGCGCGGTGAGGATGGCGCCCGTCGGGTCCGAGCTGCCCTCCACGAGCAGGCCGGACGGCAGGAGGTAGCCGCCCAGCGTCCGGTGGGCCTCGGGGACGCGCTCGGGCGGGCCCTGTCGCAGCAGGTTCATGGCCCGGATGAGGCGGGCGGGCTCGTCCGCTCCGAGCGGCAGCTCGAAGCCGCCCTGGCGGAAGTGCGTGCGGGCATCGGCATGCGCGGCGGCGGCGCGGGCGCGCTCCGCGTCCAGCTCCACGCCGATGACGGGGAGCTCGGGCTGGAGGGCCCGGAAGGCGTCGGCGCTCTCCAGCGTCGTCCAGGGGTGCTCGCCGAAGCCCACGTCGACGAAGACGGCGCGGGCCCAGGGGCCGTCGTGGCGGCGCAGCAGCTCGGGCTCGCGGCGGCACAGGTACGCATCGAGCGCGCGCAGGCGGCCGCGCGAAGTCCTTCCGCGCGTCTTCGTGTCCAGCGACGACATGCCCCGCTCATGGGCGAGCCGCGCGCTGGCGTCAAGTGCGTGGGGGGCCCGGGTTTCCTCGGGTGGACGTGGGCCGGTAGGCTGAAGGCACCGTGGAGCCCTCCTCCGTCCCCACCTGCCCCCGCTGTTCCGCGCCGCGCATCCTGCGGCCGGAGTGCCCCCAGTGCGGCGTCATCTACGCCAAGGCGGATGCCCTGGCGGCCCGGCGGGCCACGCAGCAGGCCGCGCCCCCTCCTCCCGCAGAGGTGATGCCACCGCCGGAGGCACCGCCCCTCGTCGACCCCGCCTGGCTCGCGCCGACTCCGGAGCTGCGCTCGGACGTGCTCTTCGAGCGGACGCCCGACCTGGATGCGGACGCGGAGGAGGCCGCGTACGAGCTGAAGCTGTACATCTTCGTGCTGCCCGTGGCGCTGCTGGTCTCGTATCTGGCCGTCTCGGGGGGAACGGGCTTCATCGTCCGGCTCTTCACGATGCCGCTGCACGAGGTGGGGCATGCCGTCACCGCGTGGCTGTGTGGCCACGTCGCGTTCCCCACGCTGTGGTTGACGCCCATCTTCGGCCGCTCGTTCCTGCTGGCGGCCGCGGCGGCCGCGGGCCTGGGCTTCTGGACGTGGCGGAGCTGGAAGCGGCGCCGCTGGGGTCAGGTGGCCGCGGGGGTCGGGCTGCTGCTCCTGCAGTTCGTGGGGACCGTGGTCATCTCCCGCACCACGGCGATGATGCTCTTCTCCTTCGGCGGGGACGGCCTGATGATGGTGCTGGGCACGTTGCTGATGGCCACCCTCTACGCGCCACCGGGGAGCTACCTCCACGAGCACGGGCTGCGCTGGGGCTTCGTCGCCATTGGCGCCACCAGCTACGTGGACGGCTTCCACACTTGGTGGAAGGCGCGCACGGACTTCGCCGAGATTCCCTTCGGACAGAACGAGGGCGTGGGCATGAGCGACGCGAGCCGGCTCGTGGAGGAGCACGGCTGGGACGAGCGCGCCCTCATCAGCCGCTACGTGACGCTGGGCGTGCTGTGCCTCGTCGGCCTCGCCGTGCTCTACGCCGTGCAGATTGTCCGGATGCGCAAGCGGCTTGCCCCGAAGGCGTGAGCGGCGTCTCTCGTCAGCCGAATGGCCACGTGAAGCCGGGGTAGCGCACCACCTCGGGCTTTCGCTGACCCTTCCATTTCAGCGCCTCACCGGGCCGCAGGAGCAGCGCCTGGGGCCCGTGCCCCACCGCGCGGCGCACTTCGGCGAGCCGCTCCGGGTACGGGTCCGCGTCGGGATTCTCGTCGAGCTGGCTCGCGCCGCTCACGGGCTCACCGGGGTAGCCCGGGTAGCGGGGGCCCATGCCCTCGCGCCAGTACCAGGGCGCTCCGCCGTCCGCGCACGGCACCACGTAGCGCGCGCCCAGCAGCTCGCCGTAGCGCAGCGCCTCTTCGGGTCCGGCCATGAGCCGCTGGGGCTTCGTCAGCGCGTCGCGCGGCACGTTGACGAGGAAGGCGTCCAGCGTGGTGAAGCCGAAGAAGATGGGCGCCAGCCGGAAGCCGCGCACGCCGCAGAAGAGGACGTCCACCGGGCCTTCGTCACGGTGCACCTGTCTGCATACCGTGTCCATGTCGCCGCGCACGTCGTGCCCCGAGTCCGCGAAGAAGGCCGCGGAGAAGTCCGGCGTGCGCACCATCCACGCATTGCCCTCGTTGAAGAGGTCCGGGTACGGGCCCTGCTCGTCCGTGGGCTGCTCGCCGTGGAAGGGCAGCGCGCGCACGGTGACGTCGCCCACCTGCCGGGACTCGCCCCAGCGCAGCGGCTCCACGCGCGTGAAGCCGAGCTGCTTCAGTCGCAGCACGCAGTCCGTGGAGAAGAGGCTCTCGCGCGCCACCGCCGGCACGAAGATGCGCGTGTCGCGGGGCAGCGGCAGGAGTGAGCCCAGGTGGAAGTGGTCTCCGTGCGAGTGGGTAATCACCACCGCGTCCACCCGCCCCACGTCGCGCGGCTGCATGGGCGCGTAGCCCTTGCGGTCCACGAGCCCCTGGGGCCGGAAGTACGGGTCCACCAGCACGCGGCCCTCTCGGCCGGCGACCAGCACCGTGTTGTGGCCCACGAAGAGCGCGCCGGGCTCGGGCACCTCCACTGCGTCCGAGTGCCGGACGAGCCAGCCCGCCTGCCCCAGGTCCGAGAGGAGGTCCGCCACCACGGGCACGGTGGAGAGCGCGCGCAATTCAGTGCGGGTGGCGCCCCGGGCGAGCGCGGCGAAGAGGTCCGCCACGGCGGGCCACTCGGAGGTGCGCACGGGGACGTCGAGGCCGAGTGACTCCTGGCGCAGGTGCAGCACGCGGGGCTTGTGCCGGGTGGCGTCGGGGAAGAGCACCTCGCGCCGCAGCACGCGCCGGCCACGCCGCCGTCGGCCGTCTTCGCACAGGGCGGCGTAGCGCGGGGTGTCCTCGAGCCAGCGCACGAGTGCGTCCGCCTCGCGCAGGGCGCCTTCGCGGCCCAGGGTGGCGATGTGCCGCTTCAGGGGCAGGTGGGCGCGGCGCACGGGGCGCGCGGTGGGGCCCTGGATGCTGCAGCCCAGGTCTTCGTGGTGCTCGGCCTCCGTCCGGGCCGAGGCGAGCACGGCCAGACTGACGCCCCGGTGCAGGGTGAGTCGCATGGAGGCGGATGATGGCATCGAACGGCCATCGTGGGCGCGGCGGTTTCCTGAATCGTGATTCGCGTCAGTGTCCGCCTCGCTGGGATCATTCCGGGTCCAAGGCCCAGGTACCTTCCTCCCATCGCTGCAAGGCCTGCTGCGCCTCGAATGGGACCATCCCCTCGCCCTTGGCGGCCTCTTCCAGAACCGCCTTGGCCTCCGCCGTGCGATGGCGGAGCAGGCAGGCCGCGGCTGTGACCCGAACATCCATGCGTGGGTGTTTCAAGAGAACAGCGAGCGCATCGCGTCCAGCATCGCCATGGCTTCGGAGCTTATCGAATGCTGCGCCGTACCTCTTGGCATGCTTGTTCCCCGTCTTTGCGTCTCCCCTCCAGATGGCGTCGGTCTGCGCGGCAACATTCTCGGCGAACTGCGCGACGAGTTCCTCCAACCTCATTGCCAGTATCCCTTCCTGACGTTCTCAATCGCCCGCAGCCCGAATGCACGCGGGGCTGCGTAAGACCACGTGCTCAGCCACTGCCTCATGGGAACTTGAGCGTGCCCTCGCGCCATGCCTTGAGCGCGTACTCCGCGCGTGTCCGGATTCGTCCTGGGCGGGCAGCGAACTCCATCAGAACAGGTTCCCCCTGTGATGGTGCGAACTCGAGCGCATGTGCCGCAACACAAGAACGGACGTTCTCGTCCTCGCTCCTCAATAACGGAAGGAGATGGGAGGCCGCCGCTCGCCTCCGGAGTTCACGGTAGGCCCCGCTATCCTGTCGTGAGCGCGATTGGCCGCCCGATGGTTCGCAGCGTCTAGCGCCTGCCCGTAGGCAACCGCCGCCTGCTCGTATTCTTGGACAAGTTCCTCGATGCTCGTTGTTTCGAGGTTGCGCGGGGTCATGCCGGGTCCAAAGCCCAGGTACCCTCCTCCCACCGCTTCAGGGCCTGCTGCGCCTCGAATGGAACTACTCCCTTACCTTTCGCGGCATCTTCCAGAACTGCCTTCGCTTCCTCCGTGCGATGGCGGAGCAGAAATGCTGCCGCTGTCACGCGGACATCCAAGCGGGAATGCGTGAAAAGAGCGGCGAGCGCATCGCGTCCTGCATCGCCACGGGCCCGGAGTTCGTCGAAAACCGCGAGGTACTCATCGACGTGCCTGTTCGCGGCTTTAGCGTCTCCTTTCCAGCCTGCCTCTGTCTCTGCTTGCACATGCTGGGCGAATTGTTCAACCAGTTCTTCGAGCTTCATCACCAGACTCCGTTCTTGATGTTCTCGATGGACTGCAAGCCGAATGAGCGCTGGGCCTCGTAAGACTGCGTGCTCAGCCATTGTCTCACGGTGAGTTCTCGCGAGCCGGTGATCCTCAGGTTCTTCCGTGAGTAGAAAGCGCTCACTTGGGTATGCAGCCCCTCGTCCAGGGAGATGACGTTCTCGGTGTTGTGCAGCGCATGAGGACCGAACCGCGCCACGTTGCCCGGCGTCTGCTCGACGATGTGGTGCCAGTTCTTGCCGGGTCCCGCTGAGCCCAGGGCACTCTTGAGACCGCTGAACGAGCCCCAGGACCTGAATGCGGCTCCCCTCAAACCCTGGGCTGCCATGGCGACCGCCGTGGCGGGCAGGGAGATGACGACGGTGCTTCCTTCAACGGCTACCGCACTCACCTGCCCCACATTCCCCAGGTGGAGCCCTACGCGTGAGGCCCCCACCGCCGCAGCCTCCGTGAAGTGGGGCAGCATCGACAGCCGCGAAGCCAGCCACGCGGCGCCCCCAGCCATGCCATGGCTCACCACCACGGTGACCGCGAGGACGAAGACACGAGCCACCTCTGGTCCCACCCGATAGGCAAAACGCTGGCCGGCCCGTTCCAACTCAATCCACGTCGTGGCCCGGTCGGTGGTCTGCTTCAGCTCCCGGCTCGCGTCCACCACCTCCAGGAACGTCTCCACTCCCAGGTAGATGAGCAGGACCGCGGAGACGATGGCCGCCGCCTTGGTGAACACCGGCTCGGGGTTGGCCGCCAGGACGACCCAGGTGATAAGGCCCGTGGCGATGACGGTGTAGAAGAGCTGAGGCGCCAGGGTCTCCTCCACCGCCCTGGCGATGCTCTCCTTGAGCGGCTCCAGCGACAGCCCCAGGGCGACTCCCAGCCTGTCCCACTCGCCCAGGCCTGGCCCGACGTCGCGCAGGGAAAGGCAGTTGTCCCCGCGCCGGCCCGGCTCGCAGAGGCCGCCGAAGCTCTTGTGCATCAGGCGCTGCCATCGCGCATCCGTAGCGTCGCCGGAGTGGGAGGCGCGCACCCACCAGCCCTGCTGAGGAGCACGGAGCGTCAGGGGCACTTCCAGCACCAGCCGCGCCAGCGCCTCCTCGAATGCCTCCGCATCCACCCGCACGGCCTTGCTCGAGGAGGACGGCCGGAACTCCAGGGGCGTGCCCTGCCCCGTATCGAGGCGCACGACACGCGGGGTGGCGCACGCATTGAGCAGGGCGAGGAGCAGGACCACGACGCCCAGACGGGTTGCCATGAGACGCTTTCCAGTTCGAGGAGGGCTCCAGTCTACGGCCATGCCGCGCCGCGTGAGCGGGGAGCTTCCAGGCACCGGACACAGACGGGCCGTCCGCGAGACAGCCCGGGCGAACGCCGCTACCGTGCGGGTCACATGGCACGTCCCGCCCAGCATCTCCCCCCGACTCCGCCGTCTCCGGGCGACTCCGCCCCCGAGCTCGTCCAGCCCCGCTTCGCCTGGCTGCCCGCCGTGGGCACGTGGAAGTACCACGCGCTGCTCAGCGCGGTGGCGCTCTTCGTCCTCGGCCCCCTGGGCGGCATCGCCGCCTCGTACATGAACTTCAGCGTGGGCTTCTTCGTCGGAGGCCAGGTGCTCGCGGGCATCCTCGGCAGCGCCGTCACCTACGGCTACGGCGCGGAAGGCAAGCACGGCGCCAACTACATGCAGACGATGGCCGCGTCCGTGGCCTCGCTGTGCGCCATGTCCGTGCTCATCCAGGCCATGGTGTGGATGGGCATGGAGATGCCGCCCGCCTGGCACCTGATGCTCTTCGTCGGCTGCGTGGGCATGTTCGCCGTGGGCGTGGGCATGCTCTACACGCCCCTGCTGGTGGACAAGCTCCAGCTCGACTACCCGTCGGGCCTCGCGGTCGCCAACATCCTCCGCGCCCTCACCGACAAGCGCCTGCTCAAGGCGTCCATCTCCAAGCTCGGCGGCGGCACCGCGCTGGGCGCGCTGGTGGCGTATGCGACGGAGAAGTCCGCAAGGGTGGCCGCCCTCGGCACCAGCGCCGCCACGGTGGGCGCCGGCATGATTGTCGGCAGCCGCATCACCGTGCCCGCCATCGTCATGGCCGTCATCGGCGCGATGCTGACGCCCTATCTGCGCGAAATCGGGTGGCTGGGGCCCAACGACCCGTTCCGCAAGGTGGGCTTCCTCCTGGGCCTGGGCATGATTTGCGGCGCGGCGGTGGTGGACCTCTCGCTGCTGGCGGTGCAGGCCACACGGCGCATCCGCGCACGGGGCTCGGACGCCGCGGGCGCCGAGGAAGAAGCCTGGAAGAAGGTCAACGTGTCCCGCCTGCTGGCCTGGGTGGTCGGCTGGGGCGCGGCGACGCTGCTGGTGGGCACGCTGGTGCTGGGTCAGCCCCTGGTGTGGCTCCTGGTGGGCCTGGGGCTGGCGCTGCTGTTCGTGCTCATCAACGGCATCTCCTACGGCATCACCGACCAGAACCCCATCTCGAGCGCGTTCGTCATCTCGGTGATGGTGATGTCGCTGATGGGGCTGACGAACCCGCTGGTGGGCCTGATGGGCGCCACCATCCTCCTCGTCTCCACGTCGGTGGGCGTGGACATGCAGCAGGACCGCTCCACGGGCTGGCGCCTGGGCACCAACCGCGTCACGCAGTTCCGCTACCAGGTGCTCGGCATCGTCATGGGCGCGCTCCTGTGCGTGGGGCTCGCGCGCGTGTTCATGGCGGCCTACCCCGCGCTCACCATCAACCTGCTCGACAACCCCAAGGCCGAGGTGGGCCAGTGGGGCTCCGCGATGACGTACAAGCTCGTGGGCGCCATCCGCGGGCTGGGCACGCTGTCGGACTCCACGGTGAAGATGCTGCTCATCGGCCTCGTCCTCGGCTTCGTCATCCAGGCGGTGCGCAAGGGCGTGCTGAGCCGTCCGGGCTACCAGCGCTTCGTGAAGGGCTCGCGCGTGGGCTTCGCGGTGGGCTGGAGCATGGACGCGCTGCTGCTGTCCAGCCCCTACGCCTCTTCCTTCGGCGGCTTCGTGGCCTTCCCGGCGGCGATGTGGTTCGGCGCGGGCGGCATCTTCACCTCGCTGTGGAACACCCTCTCCCAGCGCGGCCAGAAGTCGCACGTGGCCGGCAGCCCCGGCCAGGGTGAGGCCCTGCCCGAGGACATGAGCAGCATGTCCCTCATTGGCGGCGGCCTCATCGCCGGCGAGTCGCTCTTCTTCCTCATCGTCGGGTTGATTGGCCTGGCATCACTGCTGGCGTGAAGCACGGCGCATGCCATTGCACCTGCAATTGGGATACACTCGCCAGGTTCCTCCAACCTGACGGGGTCTTCTCATGAAGCGTTCATTGGCTGTTCTCGCGGCGGTCATCGGCTTCTCGTTGCTGGGGTGTGGAGGGACGGGTACCGAAGAGGTGATGGAAGCGACGCCCGAGGCCGGGGAGGAGTCGACGGTCTCCCAGTTCGCGACGTGCACGGCGACGTGCGGAAACGGGAGCACGTCGGTGTCCTGCTCGGGCAGCACCTGCTCCGCGTCGGATTTTCAGGGAGTGACCTGCAACGGCGTGTTCAAGCCCTGTCCTCCGCCTCCGTGCTCGGGCTATCCCACGTGCACCTCGCTCCTCAACACGTACTGCAGCGTCGAGGGCGCGGAGCAGGCGTGCTGCTCGGGCACCTCCACCACCTTCCTCACGTGCGGCCGGAACTCCACCTCGCCCCGGCTCCAGTGGCTCTACTAGCCAGACAGGCACTCGGAGGCTGGTGACACGCGCGCCGGCCCCGTCCCGCGGGGCGACTTGACATTTTTTGTCGCCCCCATCAGTTTGCTCATCGTGAGCTTCGTCATCTTCACCACCACGACCACCACCCTCACTCGCTCTGGCGGGTGCGGAGCGGTGCGCGTCGCGTGGTGAGCTGACGAACGCACGGTTCCCTGCCCCGCCTTCTCCGGCCGGGGCAACCGTGCAGCCGCTCAGCGCTCCGTCCGGACAGGCCTTTCACCGCTTCCGAAACGGAGACGCACCATGCTTGACGAACACGACCACCGCTCACTGGGCCAGCGCCAGGACCTCTTCCACCTGCAGGAGGAAGCCCCCGGCATGGTGTTCTGGCACCCGCGCGGGTTGATGCTGTACCGCCTGCTGGAGGACCGCGTCCGCCAGCGCATGCTCAGCGAGGGCTACCGCGAAGTCAGGACGCCGCAAATCTACGCGCAGCCCCTCTGGGAGCGCAGCGGCCACTGGGAGAACTTCCGCGAGAACATGTTCCTCGTGGAGGACGGCGAGCGGCACCTCGCGGTGAAGCCCGTCAGCTGCCCCGGCCACATCGAAATCGTGCAGCGCATGGCGCCCAGCTACAGGGATTTGCCCCTGCGCCTGGGCGAGTTCGGCCTCGTGCACCGCAGCGAGCCGGGCGGCGCGCTGCATGGCCTCTTCCGCCTGCGCCAGTTCACGCAGGACGACGGCCACATCTTCTGCGCCGAGGACCAGGTGCAGCAGGAGGTGGTCCGCTTCGCCCGCTCCCTGAAGGGGTTCTACGCGGAGTTCGGCTTCGACGACGTGCAGGTGGCCTTCTCCAGCCGGCCGGCGGTGCGCGCCGGCTCGGACGACGTCTGGGACAAGGCTGAGTCGTGGCTCTTGTCCGCGGCACGGGATGCCGGACTGGAGTGCCTCATGCAGCCGGGCGAGGGCGCCTTCTACGGGCCCAAGCTGGAGTTCGTGCTGAGGGACCGGCTGGGGCGCTCGTGGCAGTGCGGGACGATTCAGCTCGACCTCGTGCTGCCCGAGCGCTTCGACCTGCGCTACGTGGACGCGTCGGGTGCGAAGGTCCGCCCGGTGATGCTTCACCGCGCGCTCCTCGGCAGCCTGGAGCGCTTCATCGGCGTGCTGCTGGAGCACCACGGGGGCGCGCTACCGGCGTGGCTCGCCCCGGAGCAGGTGGTGGTGGTCTCCGTGGGTGAGGCGGCCGTGGACTACGCGGAGCGCTTCGCCGCCCGGCTGCGTCAGGCGGGCTGTCGCGCTCGCTCCGACAACCGGAACGAGTCGCTGTCGCGGAAGATTGTCGACGCGCACGCGGCCGGCGCGCCGTGGCTGGTGGTGGTGGGCGCTCGCGAGGTGGAGGCCGGCGGCGTACGCCTGCGCCAGCGAGACGGCGCCCAGAAGGACCTGTCGTGGGACGACGGGGTGGCCGAGCTCGTGGCCTCGTGCCGTCCGGCGATGGACGCCTGAGTCGAGAGACGGCCCGCCCCTTCCGTCGCGAAGGGGCGGGCTGTCCGCGAGACGTCAGCCTTCCACGGACTGCGAGCGCACGGGCTCGCGGCAGACCCACTCCGTGCCGTCCGCGGAGTCCTGCGTCACGGCGGCGGACTCCTCGAGCGTGGAGCCGATGCTCGGCGCGCAGGACGCGGACGGATCCCAGTCCACCCACTCACCGCAGGTGATGACCTCGAAGGCCCAGGGCAGTGCGCAGATGGTGGAGCAGCTGATGGTCTCGGAGCAGCGGACGTCACAGTCCGGCGGCAGGGCGAGCGCGGACAGGGGCGCGAGGGTGAGGACGGCGGCGAGCAGCGGATTCGAGAAGAGCTTCATGGACGCCTCCAACTACGGGGGACTGCGGGAGCCATGCTACGCGGAATCACAGCAGTCCATGCAATCCTTGAAGGCGTCGGTTAGACGGGCCCCGCTCAGAAGAAGAGCAACTCCGGCTGGGGTGTCACGGTGGTGATGATGTCTCCGGCGGTGCCCGGCTTCGCGGCGTCACCGGCCGCCACCGAGCGCGTGCCCTCTCCGCCATCGCCCGCGCTGCCGCCACCGCCTCCGCCGGTCTGCACCAGGGTGGTGGCCGTGGTGCCATTGAAGGACGAAGCCCCCGCCGTGCCGCCGTTCACCTGGACGTTGGCGGGATTCGAGATGACGGGTGTGTTCGCGGAAAGGAACTGGATGATGCCTCCTCCACCACCACCGCCTCCGCCGTACATCTCCCCCGTCACCGGACTGGAGCCACGCCAGCCAGGGGCCCCATTGCCTCCATTGGCGTAGAGCCTCCCGTTGCCTTCCAGGGTGATGGTGCCGCGGGAGACGAGGCTGACGACTCCGCCACCACCGCCGCCACCGCCCGCCACGGGCGTTGGCGCTCCATTGGGGTTGTTGATGAGGGGAACGCTGTTGTTGATGCCCTGGCGACCGTTGGCGTCGATGTAGCCGCGGATGATGATGTTGCCCCTGGCGGCGAGGATGAGCCGCCCGCCCCCATCGCCTCCGAGGATGGTGCTGTTCATCGTGGAGCGGTAGCCACTGCCGCCCCCCGCCAGGTCGGCGCGGGAGATGAGCGAGGTGCGTCCCAGGTCCAGTCCCCTTCCACCCAGGTGCTGCCAGGCGGCGGACATGGCGATGCCCTTCTGCGGCGGGTTGAGGGTCTGAATCTGGAACTCGGGGCTGACGATGATGGCCCCTTGCTGGCCAATGATGATGTCGCCGGTGGCCCGAATCATCGTCCCACTCGACACGACGAGCGTGCCGTCGATGGTCACGTTGTGGAACATCAGGTTGGCGCCAGCGGGCTGGGGGAAGTTCCCGGCCTGCCAGAATCGCGGCTGCTGAAAGGAAGAGAGGGAGAAGTCCCCCGCGGAGCCGTCGCCGTAGACGATGGCGAGCGCGCCGGAGTCACCCTGGGGTCCCTGCGGGCCCGCGTCCCCTCTGTCTCCCTTGTCTCCCTTGGGGCCCGTCGGGCCGACGGCACCGGTGGCTCCCGCCTCGCCCTGGGGGCCCGTCTCGCCGCGCTCACCCCTGGCGCCCGTGGCGCCCACGGCTCCATTGCAGAGGTACTGCGTGGTCGCGCCCTCCAGCTCCCGGCCGTCCAGCGCTCCACTCCGGTCCTCGTCGAGCCCGGCCTGCATGCGGACGCCTCCGAACGGGCAGTTCGCGCCCGCGGGCTCCGGTGTCGTGAGCAGCAACGCGCTCAGGCCCTGGGGACCCGGCGGGCCACCCGGGGTTCCCGCCGGGCCCGCGGGCCCCTGGGGACCCGGCGGCCCCGAGGGACCTTGAGGCCCCTGAGGACCCTGCGGCCCTTCCGGCCCTCCGGTGCCCGCCGAGCCCTTGCAGGCCGTCACCCCAAGGAGCGCCCCCACGAGCGCCGCGCGCAGCACGCGCGGACGGACCAACATCCTCGAAAGAGGAACGTGCATTTCAAACCCCCACTTGCGACGACACACGGCCCGGGAGCACGCGCCGGCCGGCGATGGACAGGCGGAGATGCGGGGCCGCGCACACCCGGGAGACGGCGAAGACGGATTGTGTCCTTTTTCACCCTCGGTGCGCCAGCACCCCCACCCGTTCTACCTGACGGGTCGAGCGTGCGACGTCCCGGGTGGCTCGGGTGGCCGCCCTCCCAGCGGGTCATCTCCTCCTCTGTGCCCATCGCGGCACGTCGCCCGGGAGGTGGTTAGGAATACGACCATGGACCGCACGGGAAGCGCGCTGATGCCTCTTCACTCCGGGAAGGTGCCGGAGTGGCTCCACACGCGCATGGCGCGGCTGGGGCGCGTGCTGGTGGAGGCCATCGTCCTGCACTACGGCCGGGACGAGGTGCTGCGCCGGCTCGCCCACCCCTTCTGGTTCCAGTCGCTGGGCGCGGTGATGGGCATGGACTGGCACTCGTCGGGCATCACCACGTCGGTGCTCGGCGCGCTCAAGAAGGGGCTGGGCCCGGTGGAGGACGAGCTGGGTCTGCACATCTGCGGCGGCAAGGGCGCGCAGTCCCGGCGCACGCCCGCGGAGCTGGAGTCGCTGGGCCAGCGGCTCGGGCTGGATGCCGCGGCGCTGGTGCGCGCCAGCCGGCTCACCGCGAAGGTGGACAGCGCCGCGGTGCAGGACGGCTTCGACATCTACCTGCACGGCTTCATCGCCGCGGACGACGGCAAGTGGGCGGTGGTGCAGCAGGGCATGAACGTGGAGGCCCGCCAGGCGCGCCGCTACCACTGGCTGTCCGAGGGGCTCACCAGCTTCGTGGACACGCCCCATGCGGCCATCGACGGGCCGCCCCAGGGCGTCATCGTCAACCTCACGGACCACCGCGCGGCCACCTCGCGCGAGGCCCAGGTGACGCTCGCGGCCGGCGGGCCCGACGTGGTGGTGGACACGCTGCGCACGCTTCGCGAGCAGCCCCGCCCGCACCTCCAGATGCCCATGGAGCACGCGGTGAGCGCCAGCGACGTGCTGCTGCGCCGGCTGCACGGCACGCTCGCCGCGGCGGCCGAACAGGGGCCGAAGGACTTCCCGGAGCTGCTGCTCACCCCGGGCGTGGGCGCGAGGACGGTGGCGGCGCTCGCGCATGTGGCCGAGGTCATCCACGGCGCGCCCTACCGCTTCACCGACCCGGCGCGCTTCTCCTTCGCGCAGGGCGGCAAGGACCGGCATCCCTACCCCGTGAAGCTGGACGTGTATGACGCCACGCTGCGCGTGCTGCGCGGCGCGGTGGACGCGGCGAAGCTGGGCCACGCGGAGAAGCTCGCCGCGATTCAGGAACTGGACCGGCAGGCCCGCCGGCTGGAGGCCACCGCCACCGGCCCGGACTTCGACCAGCTCATCCAGGAAGGCTGGGACGCGGTGGCCGACGAGGAGCTCCTGCCCACCTGCGCCCCGGAGACCTCCACCGCGAAGCGCCCGGCCTCCAGGAAGAAACAGAAGGCAGCCCCCGCTCAGCAGGAGCTGCCCGGACTGGAGACGCACCGCCCGCCCGTGAGGAAGGTGGGCGGGCGGAAGTGAGGCTCAAGCCTGGTGGAGCCGCTCCAGCACCTCGCCCGCGTGCAGCACCTCCTCGGGCACGGTGGCCAGGTCATCCAGGCTGAGGATTCCGACGGGCCGGCGCTGCGCGTCCACGACGACGAGGCGGCGCACCATCTTGTCCTCCATCAGCCGCTCGGCCTGGTCGAGCGTCGCCTCCGCGTCGCAGGTGATGACGGTGGCCGTCATGGCCTCGCGCACCGACGTGGTGTTCGGGTCCTGGCCCAGCGCGGTGCAGCGCACGGTGATGTCCCGGTCCGTGAGCATGCCCACGAGCTGCCCGCCCTCCAGGACGGGGAGCGACCCGATGTTGCAGGTGCGCATCCTCAGGGCCGCGGCACGCACGGGCTCGCCCGCCTCGATGGTCTCCAGGTTCTTGGTCATCAGCTCGCCAATCCGCATCGGTCCGTTCCTCCTCCGCGAGATGTCCCCTCTCCTCCCCTACCCTGGGGCCCCAGGTGGCTTGGTGCTGCGGGGCGGCCGATGCACGGACCGGGAGCAGACCAGCGGACAGCGCTCGGCCTTCCTGGTTGCCCTCCAGGCGCGACGAAAGGGCAGGATGTACATCTAAGGGATTCTCCCGGGGGCAGCACCCCGGGCCCTGAAAGGAGCACGACGGATGGTGGACAAGCTCATCCTCAGCGACGAGGAATGGCGCAAGCGCCTGAGCCCGGAGGAGTACGACGTGCTGCGCCGGCACGGGACGGAGCGTCCCGGCTCGGGCTGCTTCCTGGGGACGAAGACGCCCGGCACGTACGTGTGCGCCGGCTGCGGCAACCCGCTCTTCAAGTCGGGGACGAAGTTCGAGTCCGGCACCGGCTGGCCGTCCTTCACCCAGCCGCTCACCGCGGACTCGGTGACGGAGGTGCAGGACCGCTCGTACGGGATGATTCGCACCGAGGTCCGCTGCGCGCGCTGCGACGGGCACCTGGGCCACGTCTTCCCGGACGGCCCGCCGCCCACGGGGCTGCGCTACTGCATGAACTCGGTGGCCATGAAGCACGTGCCGGAGGGGCAGCCCCTCCAGCCCGCGAAGTCGTAGTCACTGACTGCCACCGGCCTCCCCGCGTCACTTCCGGGAGGCCGGTGCCCGGCTTTCCGCTTCAGCCCAGCCAGACGCGGGCGTTGCGGAACATCCGCATCCAGGGGCCGTCGTCGCCCCACTCGCGCGGGTGCCACGAGTGCTGCACCGAGCGGTGCACGCGCTCCGGGTGCGGCATCGTGATGGTGAAGCGTCCGTCGCGCGTGGTGAGCCCGGCGATGCCGTACGGCGAGCCGTTGGGGTTGGCCGGGTACGTCGAGGCCACGCGGCCGTGGTTGTCCACGAAGCGGGTGGTGACGAAGCCCAGGCCGTTGACGCGCGCGGCCTCCTCGTCGCTGACGAACTCCGCGCGGCCCTCGCCGTGCGACGCGACGATGATCATCCGGCTGCCCTCCATGTCCCGGTAGAACAGGGACGGCGTGCGGGCAATCTCCACCGTCACCAGGCGCGCCTCGAACTGCTCGGAGGTGTTGCGCACGAAGCGGGGGAAGTGCTCCGCGCCGGGGATGATGTCCTTGAGCTGGGCCATCATCTGGCAGCCGTTGCACGCGCCCAGGCCGAAGCTGTCCGGCCGCGCGAAGAAGGCGGCGAACTCGTCGCGCGCCCGCGGGTTGAAGAGGATGGACTTCGCCCAGCCACCGCCGGCCCCCAGCACGTCGCCGTAGCTGAAGCCGCCGCAGGCCATGATGCCCTTGAAGTCCTTCAGCGACACGCGCCCGGCGAGGATGTCGCTCATGTGCACGTCCACCGCGGTGAAGCCGGCGCGCGTGAAGGCCGCCGCCATCTCCTGCTGGCTGTTGACGCCCTGCTCGCGCAGCACCGCCACGCGCGGCCGCGCGCCCTTCGCGACGAAGGGCGCCGCCACGTCCACCTTCGGGTCGAAGCCCAGCTTCGGCGACAGGCCCGGGTCCGCCGGGTCGCACTTCGCGGCGTACTCCTGCTCGGCGCAGACGGGGTTGTCGCGCAGCATCTGCATCTCGTAGCTGACGCGCGACCACGTCCGGCGCAGGGCCATGGTGCCCTCCGCCAGCCGCTCGCCGCCGTGGCGCACCTTCACCTCCAGCGCCGCCGTGGGCCGGCCCAGCTCATGGCAGTGCGCCGCCAGCCCGTGCTGGCCCAGCACCTCGCGCACCCGCGCCACGTCGCCCGCGCGCACCTGCACCACCGCGCCCAGCTCCTCGTTGAAGAGCGCGGACACCAGGTCTCCACCCAGGGCGCCCAGGTCCACGTCCAGGCCGCAGTGGCCGGCGAAGGCCATCTCGCACAGCGTGGCCCACAGGCCGCCGTCGGAGCGGTCGTGGTAGGCCAGGAGCCGCCCTTCCCCGTTCAGCGCCTGCACCGCCGCGAAGAAGCCGCCCAGCAGCGCGGGGTCCTCCACGTCCGGGCACTCGGGGCCCACCTGTCCGTAGACGTGCGCCGCCACCGAGCCGCCCAGCCGCTGCCTGCCGCGCGCCAGGTCCACGAAGAGCAGCCGCGTGTCCCCCGCCACATCCACGAGCTGCGGCGTGAGCGACTGGCGCACGTCCAGCACCGGGGCGAAGGCGGAGATGATGAGCGAGACCGGAGCCGTCACCGCCTTGCGAGCGCCGCTCTCCTCCCAGACGGTGCGCATGGACATGGAGTCCTTGCCCACGGGGATGGTGAGCCCCAGGGCCGGGCACAGCTCCATGCCCACCGCCTGCACGGCGGCGTAGAGGTTGGCGTCCTCGCCGGGGCTGCCGGCCGACGCCATCCAGTTGGCGGAGAGCTTCACGTCGGACAGCTTGCCGATGCGCGCGGAGGCGATGTTGGTGATGGCCTCCCCCACCGCCATGCGCGCGGAGGCCGCCGCGTCGACGATGGCCAGCGGCGTGCGCTCGCCCATGGCCATGGCCTCGCCGGTGGTGCTCGTCACGGTGGACAGCGTCACCGCGCAGTCCGCCACCGGCACCTGCCACGGGCCCACCATCTGGTCGCGGGCGACGTGGCCGGACACCGTGCGGTCACCGATGGTGATGAGGAAGGACTTGTCCGCCACCGTGGGGTGGCCCAGCACGCGCTCGGCCAGGTCCTTCAGCGGCGCGTCCAGCTTCAGGGGCGGCAGCGTCAGCGGGCGCGACGTCACGTCGCGGTGCATGCGCGGCGGCTTGCCGAAGAGCACGTCCATGGGCAGGTCGATGGGCGCGGCGCCGAGCTGCGAGTCGCCCAGCTTCAGCACCTGCTCGGCGGTGGCGTCACCCAGGACGGAGAAGGGGGCGCGCTCGCGCTCGCAGAGGGCGGCGAAGCGCGGCAGATCCTCGGGGGCCACGCCCAGCACGTAGCGCTCCTGGGCCTCGTTGCACCAGATTTCCACCGGGGCCATGCCCGGCTCGGCGTTGGGCACCGCGCGCAGCTCCAGGCGGCCGCCGAGGTCGTTGTCGTGCGCCAGTTCCGGCACCGCGTTGGACAGGCCGCCGGCGCCCACGTCGTGGATGGAGCGGATGGGGTTGACGTCGCCCATGGCCCAGCAGCGGTCGATGACCTCCTGGCAGCGCCGCTCCATCTCCGCGTTGTCACGCTGCACGGAGGCGAAGTCGAGGTCCGCCGCGCTCGCGCCCTGCGCCATGGAGGACGCGGCGCCGCCGCCCAGGCCGATGAGCATGGCGGGCCCGCCGAGGACGATGAGCTTGTCGCCCGGCTGGAGGCGGCCCTTCTGCACGTGCGGCGCGCGGATGTTGCCCAGGCCGCCGGCAATCATGATGGGCTTGTGGTAGCCGCGCACCTCCACGCCCTGCGGCGTGGGCACCTGCGCCTCGAAGCTGCGGAAGTAGCCAGCGAGGTTGGGACGGCCGAACTCGTTGTTGAAGGCGGCGCCGCCCAGCGGGCCGTCAATCATGATGTCCAGCGCGGAGACGATGCGGTCCGGCTTGCCGTAGGGCTGCTCCCACGGGCGCTCGTAGCCGGGGATGCGCAGGTGGCTGACGGTGAAGCCGGTGAGGCCCGCCTTCGGCTTGGCGCCGCGGCCGGTGGCGCCCTCGTCGCGAATCTCTCCGCCCGCGCCGGTGGCGGCGCCGGGGTACGGGGAGATGGCCGTCGGGTGGTTGTGCGTCTCCACCTTCACCATGATGTGAGCCGGCTCGCGCACGGAGCCCCACTCGCCCGTCTCCGGGTGGGGGAAGAAGCGGTCCACCTCGAAGCCCTCGATGACGGCCGCGTTGTCCTTGTAGGCGGACAGCACGCCTTCCTTGTTCCGGGCGTAGGTGTTCTTGATGGCCTGGAAGAGCGAGCGCTCCTGCGGCTTGCCGTCGATGGTCCAGGACGCGTTGAAGATTTTGTGCCGGCAGTGCTCGCTGTTGGCCTGCGCGAACATCATCAACTCGACGTCGGTGGGGTTGCGCTTCAGCTCGGTGAAGCGCGCCACCAGGTAATCGATTTCGTCCTCGGCCAGGGCGAGGCCCAGGTCGCGGTTGGCGCTGGCCAGGGCCGCGCGGCCGCCGCCGAGCACATCGACCGTGGTGAGGGGCCGGGGCGTGTGCGTCTCGAAGAGGACGGCGGCGTCCTCCAGGCGCCCCATCACCGCCTGCGTCATCCGGTCGTGCAGCACCGGCGCGAGGCGCTGCGCTTCCGCCGGCTCCAGGGCGCGGCCATTGGGGCCGGCGACGAAGAAGGCGGTGCCGCGCTCCATGCGGCGCACCCGGTCTCCGAGGCCGCAGTTGTGGGCGATGTCCGTGGCCTTGGAGGACCAGGGAGAGATGGTGCCCGGGCGAGGCACCACGAGCAGCAGGCTACCCGCCCGCTCTCCGGCGGCCACATGGGGGCCGTACTCGAGGAGGCGGCGGAGGGAGGCCTGCTCACTCTCGGTGAGAGCGGCCGAGGCATCGATGAAGTGCACGAACTCCGCGTAGACGGACGACACGGAGGGCACCTGCTCGCGGCACCGGGCGAGGAGCTTGGCGAGCCGGAATTCAGAGAGGGCCGGAGCCCCACGCAGGATGTGCATGCTGGACATGGGAATGGGAGTGGCTCTGGGTAACAGCCGGGGCGTCCTTATCACCCTGCGTCGTGGCGACGGGTGAAGAGTTGAGGCCGAGCCGCCTGCTGTACGAACGGGCAGGGGCCATGGTGGGAGCGTCCCTCACGTCAGAGCCTGCGCAGCGCACGCGACAGATGGGGAAATACCGCCAGCACGAACAGGTTGAGGCCCACGGCCCAGCCCACCAGCGGCTTCCAGCGCTCCCCGGAGATGCGCTTCGTGCCCAGGGCGACGAGCACCATCAGCACCGGCAGGAAGTCCAGGCAGAAGCGGTGCGAGTTCAGCTGAACGAAGCCGTTGTTGTAGTACAGCAGCATGTGCCCCAGGGCGAGGAGCACGCTCGCCCACGCGGCCCGCACCGGCACGGACGTGCCGCTGCCGCGCGCCGCCAGCGCCACGAAGACGAAGGGGCTGGCGATGGTGAGCGACGTGCCGATGCCGTCCACCGCGATGGGCTGGAGCTGGCGCGGCGCCGAGAAGATGAAGTGCGGCCCCTCCAGGAACATGCTGATGAAGTTGAAGGGCAGGTACGCCAGGTGGAAGAGCCCGTACTTCTCCACCCGCGCCTGGAGGTAGTCGCCCAGGGGGATGTACGCGTAGCCGGTGTCGAAGGGGCCCTCGAAGCGCGCGGCGTTGTAGGCCAGGTACACGAGCGCGCACAGGCCGAAGGCACCGAGCAGCCCCACGACCTGGAACAGCTGCCGCCGCCGCCCCGCCTCCTCGGCGCGCCGCCATAGCACGGCCAGCAGGAAGACGAGGCTGTAGACGATGAGCTGCCGCGACAGGAAGGCCAGCCCCACCCACAGCCCGACGAGCACCGCGCGCCCACGGCCAAGCGCCTCCGTCACCGCCAGTATCAAGAAGGTGCTGGCCACCACGTGCGCGAAGAACCAGACGCCGCTGCTCCAGAGCACGCAGGCCCAGAAGCCGGTACCCAGGAGGAACGCGCAGGTCATCCAGGCGCGCTCGCGAGGCCGCAGCTCCAGCCGCGTGAAGAGACGCCACAGGGACACGCCCGCGAGCAGCGACAGCAGCACGGCCACGCCGCGCACCGGCGCGCGCTCGGGTCCCGTCACCGCGACGACGGGCAGCAGCAGCGCCGAGGGGAACGGCGGGAAGGGCACCCACGCCTTGCCCTCGTGAAGCGCCAGGTCGTGCGGCCCCTGGGACACGTCCAGCCGGCCCTGGAGCCAGGCCTGGGCCTGGAGCGCGTACAGGTTGGGGCCATCCATCCGGGTCTTGAAGCTCACCAGCACCCCGACCACGAGCAGCGCCAGCAGCCAGGCTCCGGGGCTCTTCAAACGGGAGAGCAGCTCTTCACGCATGGAGAGCCGCCCTTATCCTTGGGGAGCCCCGCTCGGCAATGACGGACTGCGGCGGCTACCAGTCGCCCAGTGCCATCCCGAAGCCCACCGTCCACGACACCCCATGCGCCCAGTCCGCCCCGGGCGGCCGCAGCCCCTGGTAGAGCACCTCGGTGGTGGCGACAAAGGGACCGCCGAGTGACGCGTGGGCCCGCAGCCCCACCGGCACGCCCACGCGCGAGCCGCCCTCCCACGCGTACAGCCCCACGCCCACCGACGCCCGCAGGTCCACCCCGAGCGAGTACCCCGGCCGCCACGACCACAGCGGCGGCGACTGCACCGCCAGCGCCCACCCTCCCGAGGGATGGGGATGCGTGCCTCCCTCCAGCGCCCGCGTCCAGTCCACGGACAGGCCCAGGGAATGGGGCAACGGAAGCGCCGCGCGCAGGCCCGCGAGGGGCGCGGTGCCGCGCGAGTCCCGGCTGAGCCCGCCGAGCACCTGCAGCGACAGCTCGGGTGGGGGCCGGAAGCCACTCAGCGAGACGCCAGGCGCATCAGGCGCGGAGGCCTCGTCGAAGCGCTCCGCCGCCCACCGCAGGAAGGCCCGTGTGTACGCCACCGCGGAAGAAACTCGCGCATCCATGAAGGCGGCCGTGCCCGCCGGGTCCACGTGGTACTCGCGGCCCTTCCACCTCACCTTCGCCTGGCCGAACCCGTTGCCCACCGCGCCATAGGCGCCGAACGTGCCGGGAGCGCCGGCCCCGGGCTCGGCCCAGAAGGCGCTCCACGGAATCTCCGGCCCCTCCTCCGTGGCCAGCGACTGCGTGCGCACCGCGTCCAGCGTCTCGCGCGCGACCGCCTGCTGCGCGTCGACTCCGGACAGCGGCGTCACCTCGCGCGGAGCACAGCGCGCCAGCGCGTCGCGGATGCCCACGTCCTCGAAGCCATCCCCGAGCCCGTGCATCACCGGCACCACGTGCGGCGGCGAGGCCATGTCCTGGAGGTGGTGCGCCAGGTGGCCCGCGCGGTCCCACGCGCGCGACATGTCCCCGTGGCGGGCGGCCTCCATCGCCTCGTCCCAGAGCGCCCTCACGCGAGCATCCGAGCCCTCGCGCAGCGCCGAGTGGATGTGTCCCTCCGGCCGGTAGAAGTGGTGCCAGCCGGTCCACTTCACGTGGAGGTTGAGGTCCTCCGCCGTGGCGCCGTGCAGCACCCGGCCCCGGTATTCCTCCGCGACGACGCCTTCCAGCGCGGCCTCGGTGAGCGCGCGGTGGTCCTCCACCGAGAAGGCCTCCGCCGCACCCGGCGCGACGCCCGCGGCCAGCAACAGGGAGATGGGGAGGAAGCGCGTCACACGGTACATGGTAGGACAGGAGGAACCCGCGCCGCCGCGCACGCGTTCCGGGCCGCGGCTCCGGCGCGCCCTCCTTCCCACCAGCCGGGCGGGCGCTACGCGGCCTCCGCCTCGCCGGGCCGAGCCGCGTCGATGACGGCCAGGTGCGCCCGCGCCAGGTGCAGGTTGTCGTTCTGGAGCGGGTGGAAGGACGGCCGCAGGTACTCCTTCGTGCCGCGCCACATCACGCGCACCAGCACCGGGTCCTTCTTATGGGCGCGCCACAACTCGCGCAGCACGCCCCTCCAGCCCAGCCCCGGCTCCTGCCGCAGCAGCGTCACCGTGGCGCAGGGCCACATGGTGAGCAGCGCGAGCACGCCCACGACCATGCCCGCCACGCGCACCGCGTAGCCCGGAGCCACCTTGCGCAGCACCTCGAAGGCCACGGCCTTGTGCTCGATTTCCTCCGCCGCGTGCCACTCGATGAGCTGGCGCATCGCCGGGTGGCCGTCGGCGAACACGCCCAGCGTCAGCGTGTTCTCGCTCATCACCGCGGTGAAGTGCTCCAGCGCCGCCGTCATCGCCAGGCGCAGGGGCGGCGGTGAGTACCGGTCGATGAAGCCCCAGAGGAAGCGCTGGTACATCGCCATGAAGCCGGAGACGTCATAGCCCTGGGACTCCAGCAGCTCGATGTAGGCCTGGTGCTCGCGCGCGTGCTTGCCCTCCTGCGAGAAGAACGCCTTCACCTGGGCGCGCAGCTCGGGCGCGTCCTCCAGCCGGGGCAGGTAGTGATTCACGCTGCGCACGAAGAAGCGCTCGCCCTGGGGGAAGAGCAGGTTGAGCCCGTTCCACAGGTGCGTGGAGCCCGGTCCGTGGTGGTGCCAGATGCGGGGGAAGCTCGCGTCGAAGGGGAACTTCAGGTGGAGACGCGGGCGGATGCGTTCAGCGTCGGGAGGAGGAGCCATGCGGTGCTCGTGCATTGGGGCACCCGGGGGTCAAGGAGCGGTGGGAAGTGGCGGCCGGGCCCTGCGGGCCGCCTCCGGAGCGAGCGCGGCCCGGAAGGCCAGCAGCCGCTCGCGCGAGTTGAAGAGGCCGCTGCCCGCGAGCGCGGCGAAGAAGCGCTTGCGCGTGCCCGAGGGCGTCACGCACAGCACCTCCGTCACGCAGAGGGCCACGCCGCCCCCCACCGCGGAGATGGGCCGGATGGTGTTGAAGAAGAGGGGCGGATGCGCGGCCAGCGCCGCCTCGTCGTCCACCACGAGGGTGAGCTTGGACAGCAGCGCGTTGCCCCCCATCGTGGCGGCGATCTGCCGCAGCACGGGCGTGTACGAGAGGGCGTACGTGGTGAGCGCCGACACGCACCACGGGAGCGCGGGCGTGTAGAGCGCGGAGAGGACCCCCTCCAGCACCCCGCTCCGCCGCCGCGTCCGGGCCAGCACCGCCGACACCTGCTCCGGCGTCACCGGGCCCTCGCGCGTGCGGGACGGCACCACGGCGATGCTGATGCGCCGCCAGTCGCGCTCCACCGAAGCCGGCGCGTCCGGCAGCACCGGCGCCAGCAGCGTGGGGTTCTCGCATAACGGCAGCAGCCCCGCCCCGGTGCGCTCCAGCGCCGTCAGCATCGCGCAGCAGAGGTTCCGGAAGTCGAGCCGCTCCGGCAGCTCCACGCGCAAGAGCGGCGTGGCATCCCCGGGGCCGGTGAGCCACTCACCGACGTCCCCGCCCCCGGCGCGGCGCGGCAGCTCCCCGGCCAGGGCCCGCGACACGTCCAGCATCGCCGTGCCGTCCAGCACCAGGTGGTCGAAGCTCAGCTCCAGCGAGCCCGTCGTCCCATCCACCCGCGCGCCCAGCCACGCGCTCGAGGCCAGCAGGTGCGACGTCCAGGCGCCGCCGCCCCGCGAGGCGAGATCCACCACCACCTGCGGGCGCGGCCCGTCCCGCCGGAGCTCCGCCCGCGTGCGCACGGGGGCCGCCGCCAGCAGCCGGGCCACGTCCCCGGGCGTGAGCGCCGCGGCGTCCAGCGGCAGCCGCGCCACGCGCAGGCCGCCACCCTCCTGGGTGACGGCGACGGTGAGCACGCTCGGGTCCTCCACCGGCTGCCGCGCATCGAAGCCCTCGCGGCCGAGCCTCGCCACCCACACGTCCGTGGGCTGGTTGTGCCCGCGCTTCCGGTTGTCGCGGAGCCAGCGCGTCAGGCGGGCCAGCAGCGCGGAGACCCACGTGCCCCCGGTGGTGTCCACGCCCAGGGGCTGCACCGACATCGCGATGCGGCGCGAGCGCGGCTCGGTGGAGAGGAACTGCTCCCACGCCGTCAGCTCCGGCACCACGTCCGAGGCCCGCCGCGGCGGGAACAGGCGCCGCAGGCCGTCGCAGCTCCACACCAGCGTGGACAGCACGCCGCGGGTCACCGGGTGGAAGTGAGGGAACTCGTGCCCCAGCGCGGTCCGTACACGGACGGAGACGTCCACGTCGGGGCACACCACTGCCTGGAAGTGAGGTCCGGAGCCGTCCATGCCGAGCTGTCCAAGCGGTCACCGGGGGATGACCTGCTGAATCGGGCCGGCACTCTAACGGACACCGGACCTGCCCGGTCACTCCAGAACGCGATTTCTCTTGCAACCCTGCTTATGACTCCAGCTGTTACCGCATCGTGTCAGAGGGCGTCGGAGAAGCGGCCGCGGGCGAGGAAGACGTAGGCGTCGTCGATGAGGACCTCGGTGCCCTCCTGGGCGCGCCACCGGGTGATGAGCGCCTGGATGGCCTCGGGGGTGGCCGGCTCGCCGTTGCCCAGGGGCGGCTTCTCCACGAGCACCCAGTCATAGGTCCACTTCCCCGGGGGCTGCGGGCCGCCCACGGCGTAGACCTCGTCGCGCGCGGCCAGCGGGGAGATGAGGTTGCCGTTGAGCAGTACCCTGCCCTCGGGGTTCGCGGCGAGGACGTCCACCGCTCGGTGCACGCTGGCCAGCCGGCTCGGGTCCGCCGGGCAGATGGGGGGATTGGACGCGCGCGCCACGAGGGTGGGCACGAGCTTCTTCAGGCTGGTCTCGTTGGTGGTGACGAGCAGCAGGCCGGTGGCGACCACCACCCAGACGGGAGGCCGGCGTGCGAGCAGCAGCGGCAGGAGGCCCACGGCGACGGCGACGCTGAGCGGCGCGCCGTACTGGTGGCGCCAGGCCATGCCGAGGAAGCGGATGCCCAGCATGGGCAGCAGCACGAGGAACCAGGCCCAGTCGGGCTTCAGGCGCTCGCGCCAGGCCCAGATGCCCACGGGGAGGACGAGCACCGCGAGGGTGCCGATGCGGGACAGATGCTTCGGCGCCAGGCGCTCGGCGACGTAGGAGAGCAGCCCCGCGTCCAGGCCGCGCTTGAGCCGCGCGCCGTAGTCCTCCACGGGCCCCATCCACGCGGGCCGCACGACGTTGACGAAGCCGAGCCACGCCACCGCCAGCACCGCCACGCCCACCGCCAGCCGCCGGTCACCGCGCAGCCACAGGGCCACGGCGAGCATGAGGCCCACGAAGGGGAACTCCTCCTTGCAGGCGAAGAGGAGCACCAGCGAGACGAAGAGGAGCGCGGTCTTCCGGAAGTGGTAGGCGATGCCCAGCAGGACGAAGGGCAGCATCGTCCACGTGGTGGGGTGGATGGCGAACTTCACCGCGTCCGTGGTGGCGGGGCTCAGCAACAGGAACGCGCACAACAGCGTGGTGGACAGGCGGTCCAGCTGGCCGCGCGCGTGGAGCCACAGGATGGGCACCGTGGAGAGCAGGACGAGGAGCGTCTCCGTGACGACGGCGGCCCACATGGCGGACAGCACGGGGACGAGCGGCTTCGCCAGCCAGAGGATGGGGTCGAAGTGGTCGTTGAAGATGCGGACCTGGCGGGCGCTGAGCCAGGGGTTCGGGTCGTCGAGGGACATGCGCGCCAGGGCCTGGGTGTAGATGCCCAGGTCGTAGTGCGCGAAGCACAGCTGCGCGGTCTGGAACCAGACGGGCGTCACGACGAAGACGGCCCACAGCAGGAAAGGCGTGGCCAGCCCGAGCGCCTCGGCCACGCGTCGCGCGCGGCCAGTGCCGGGGGCTCCATCGACAACCGGTGAAGTCATGCCGCGCGGGCCGTTGCCGGCCACCCTCCTCGGAAGGGGCGCGACGATAGCAGGCGATGGGCGTTCACCTACAGGAACTCATCGACGACATAGACGCCTGCTCGGGAGAACTCGAGGATGGCGGTGCCGGGCTTGGAATCAGGTCGCTTCCGGAGCTGGCCTTTTCCCAGACGCGCCACGGCGCAGATGGGCACCCGGCTTCCCCTCGGCGGACGCGCGGCGTAGTACCGGATGACGACCTGCGGTCCACCGGTCCACACGCGTCCGTAGAGTCGGGTGGGTGATTCGAACGGCCCGAGGTCCTCATCCAACAAGCTCTCGACGGGGCCGTCATACAGCGTGATGGGACGGGCGTCGGTCTGGTTCGCGTCGAGTTCGACGATGGCTCCATCGCCCACGGACAGGCGCAGGTAGCCCATGGCCTTGAGTGCTTCCTCCGGGCACCGCTCGGGGCCGGGACTCCCATCCGGGCGAAGCGCCACTCCTCCGGTCGCGGTACCCGCACAACCGGAGGACATCGCGAGCAGGGCGGCGCAGCACAATAAAGCGGATTTATTGGAGGCCATGCCGCCGCTCTTACTCACGAGCAAGGCGGTGATCCAGCACCACGTAGCCCTGGCGGAGCCCGTCCTGCCTGAAGAACTCCAGGATCAGGTTCTCCGGACGTCCCTTGGAGAGGAACGCGCTTCTGTCCGCCACGAACGCGAAGGAGCCTGACTTCCCGGGTGGAATCTCGGGACGTTCGGCACGGAGCGCCACGGGCCGGACATCGCCTCCCTCCACCGTGCTGAGGCGGCTCTTGCTCAGGCGCCAGGAGTGCACCGGGTCGCGGTTCTTGATGTTGACGACCACCGCCGCCTTGCCCTTGCCCGAGTAGACCGTGACCATGATGTCCGAGTCCGCGTCCTCCACGAACCAGGTCTGCTTGGACTGGAAGAGGGTCTGCTTGCTGGCGCCGGAGACCAGGAGCGAGGCAAGCGCGTGGTCCGCGGAAGTCTCCTCGGTACGCAGGCGCTCCACTTCCTGTTCGAGCTGCCGCTTCTGCTGGAGTGTGTCGTACAGGGTCGAGAGCATGGCGTCGTAGCTCTCTCGGTCCTTGAACACGTTGACCTGTTGGTCGGGACGGCCCCAGGACTCCGGGGATGGCGGCCGGAGCAGGAAGGCGATCTCCGTGCCGTCGGCAAGCGTCACCAGCAAGGGAACATCTTCATCGGGGGCGAGGTCGCGAAGAGGCTCGATGACGACCTTCTTCCCACCCACGAGCAGCGGCTCGAATCGACCTTCCCAGCCCAGGAGCTTCGTTCGCGAGGGCTCACATGGCTGCTCGAACCGGAGGACGGTGGCAACCTGCCCGGAGACGTAGACGCGATGGGCGGATTCGCTGGGGTGCTCTGTCAGCAGGAGGGTTCGAACCGTGACCTTCTCCCGGTCCCGCGCCGTTGCCGTGGATGCCACGAGGACAAGAAGCAGGGCCAACTGACTGAGTAGGGGGTTCCGCATGGAGCTGATAACCTACCAGGGCGGCCGTTTGCGTCCAGCCGCAACAATCGGCATGGCTACCATCAAGGTGATTCGGACTCAGCACCAAGTCAGTGCACGGCTAGTGAGGAGCTACTTCGAACTCCGCAGCAACATGCGCATCCCGGACCGCTGGGTCTTGAACAGCCCCATTGATGAACACGGCCGGGAGGTGGACCCCTGGCAGTTCAACGAGGGCCGGCGCCTCGACCTGGACGCGCGGCTGCGCCTGCGCGTCGCACTCCCCGGGCGGGAGCTCGACTTCAGCCTCACAGGCCTTGGCATCGTGGTTGTGCACGAACGTGTCGCGCGAGTTCTAGAGCGCATGGGCGTCCGAGACGTGCAACTCATTCCCGTCGAGGTGGAGGGATGCAGCAGCGCGTACTTCATCCTCAGCGTCCTGAGCACCATCCGGTGCATCGATGACGCCCGATGCGAGGAAGTGCAGCACTGGAAGCCCGAGGATGGCCAGCCTGAGAAAGTCGGTGAGTATCGAGTCGTTGCCGGCATGCGCATCGATCCAACGCGAGTAGGAGACGCCCACCTCTTCCGCCCATGGGGTTGGTCAGTGGCACTCATCGTTTCCGACGAACTCAAGCGTGCCCTCGAGCACGAAGGCATCACGGGCACACGATTCATCGAGGTTTGACGGCACTGAAACGAGGGGCCCCCGCCACTCACACCGCCAGCTCTTCGCGAGCCTCGGGCTCCTCCTCCCGCACCCCGAGCCTCAGCAGCTCGGAGTAATGCGCGAGGCGCTGCCGGAAGCGGCGCTCGCTGCGCCCCCAGAACAGGAGGATGGAGCGAGACACGTCCTCGCCATGGCAGAGATAGATGCCGTACTCGTCCTTGCCGCCGAGCCAGTTCGGATGGTGGCGGTGTTCGATGCTCAGGCCGATGTAGTGCGACATGGGCTCGGTCCACGTCTGGCCTCGCAGGGCCCCGGCGCCGCGCTGCCGCACCTCCTCGGACGTCACCTCCACCTGCAGTCGCGTCAGCACACAGGCGAGGGTGCCGCCCACTCCGAGAAACCCACCACACCCGACGAGGACGAGCCACCACCAGGTCGTGAGGACCTCCGAGAGAGGCACCTTCTGGTCCAGCACGAAGGCCACCGGCAGCACGCAGAACAACGCGAGCACCAGCAGCGGGTAGACCACCTCGCCCAGCCAGGGCCGCCACGTGAAGCGCAGCGGCAGGTGGCGGCCCATGTCGACACTCGGCTGGGTGTTGGAACTCACCTCGAGGAATCGCATCGGTGGTGCCTCCCCATGCATTCGAGTGAAGACCGGGCTCTCCGGGATGACCATGATGCCACGTTTTGGCCACTTCCTGGATGGACCCCAGGTGGGATGTGAAGAACTGAAGCCTTGGGCCATCCGCACGCACGCCCGGTGGGGCCCGCGCGTCCCACCCACGAGGATGCCCGCGGGGGACTGGCCTCCGGAGGTGGGCTCTGGAAAGAATGCGCGCCCCATGAGCAACGAGCGCGTCATCTTCAGCAACACGGTGGACAGCCTGTACCGCAGGACGCTCGACGGAGCCCTGACACCGGAGCTGCGCGCCCGGCTGAAGGCGCTCGGCATGGACCTCGACGCGCCCCTGCTCGCCGCCTACCCCCATGCCGTCTGGGTCCAGTGCCTGGATGAAACCGGCCGCGCCCTCTACCCCGACCTCCCCCTCGACGAGGCCCGGCGCCAGCTCGCCCGGCGCATGATTGAAGGCTACGCGCAGACGGTCATGGGCGCCGCCGTGCTCGCCATGGCCCGCGTGCTCGGCCCCATGCGCTCGCTGGCCCGGATGACGCACAACTTCCGCAGCGGCAACAACTTCACCGAGACACGCCTCACCCCCGTGGGGCCCACCGCCGCCGACCTCTGGTTCAACGAGCCCGAGGCCACCGAGGGCTTCGTCGAGGGCGTCCTCGAGGAGGGCCTCCACCGCATCGGCGTGCGCGGCCTCACCCTCACCCGCACCCGCCAGGGCCCCGAGTCCTGCACCTACCGCGTCCAGTGGGACGACCCCTCCGC
>NZ_JABBJJ010000109.1 GCF_012933655.1 Pyxidicoccus fallax
GGCTTGGAGACAGGCGGGCGGGCGGGGGATGCTTCCCCCAGCGCCTGGCCGCACAGCACGCAGGAGGCCGAGCGAGGCGGATTGTACCCGTCACAGTTCGGGCAGACCACGGAGAGAGCGGACAGCAGGAGCTGTGACATGGGAGTGCGCGAATTTAGGGGCCCGTAAAACGTCGGGTCAATGAAAGCGAACGTGCGGAGTGGGACAGGCCCGACAACCCCGGACGTGAATTGCAACAACCCCGTGTGGGGCGACGTTGCCCCCCCTCGGGGCGAAAGTTACGATTGACCCTCCTTCGATGATTCGCCTGAACGACATCCTCCAACGGGTCTCCTCGTATCACCCGGACCCTGACCTGGACATCATCAAGAAGGCTTACGTCTACTCGGCCAAGGTCCACCAGGGCCAGCTGAGGAAGTCCGGCGAGCCCTACCTCGTCCACCCGCTCGAGGTGGCGGGCATCCTCGGAGAGCTGAAGCTGGACGAAGCGTCCATCGTCACCGGCCTCCTCCACGACACGATTGAAGACACGCTGGCCACCGCCGAGGAGCTGACCGAGCTGTTCGGCGCGGAAGTGGCCCAGCTCGTCGACGGCGTCACCAAGCTGTCCAAGTTCTCCGCCTCCGCGAGCCTCTCCCAGGAGGAGAAGCAGGCGGAGAACTTCCGGAAGATGATCATCGCGATGGCGCAGGACATCCGCGTCATCCTCGTGAAGCTGGCGGACCGCACGCACAACATGCGGACGCTGGACCACATGTCCGAGGAGAAGCAGGCGCGCATCGCCCAGGAGACCCTGGACATCTACGCGCCCCTGGCCAACCGGCTCGGCATCTCGTGGATAAAGACGGAGCTGGAGGACCTGAGCTTCCGCTACGTGAAGCCGCAGGAGTTCTTCGCGCTCCAGGAGCAGCTCAACAAGCGCAAGAAGGAGCGCGAGGCGTACATCGAGGACACGTGCGACCTCATCCGCGCGAAGCTGGCGGAGCGCGGGCTGAAGGGCGAGGTGAGCGGCCGCTTCAAGCACGTCTACAGCATCTACAAGAAGATCAAGGCGCAGGGCATCGACTTCGACCAGATCCACGACATCATCGCCTTCCGCATCATCGCCCCCACGGTGCCCTCCTGCTACGAGGCGCTCGGGCTGGTGCACGAGATGTGGAAGCCGGTGCCGGGGCGCTTCAAGGACTTCATCGCGATTCCGAAGCCCAACATGTACCAGTCGCTGCACACCACGGTGATTGGCCCGTTGAGCGAGCGCGTGGAGGTGCAGATCCGCACGGCGGAGATGCACAAAATCGCGGAGGAGGGCATCGCCGCCCACTGGAAGTACAAGGAGGGCAAGGCGGTCATCTCCAAGGATGACGAGAAGTTCGCCTGGCTGCGCCAGCTGATGGAGTGGCAGCAGGACCTGAAGGACCCGAAGGAGTTCCTCGAGACGGTGAAGGTGGACCTCTTCACCGACGAGGTCTTCGTCTTCACGCCCAAGGGCGACGTGCGCTCGCTGCCGCGCGGCGCGACGCCGGTGGACTTCGCGTACGCCATCCACTCGGACGTGGGCAACCGGTGCGTGGGCGCGAAGGTGAACGGGAAGATCGTTCCCCTGCGCTACAAGCTGAAGAACGGGGACACGGTGGAGGTGCTCACCAACCCGCAGCAGCACCCGTCCAAGGACTGGCTCACCTTCGTCAAGACGAGCCGCGCGCAGCAGCGCATCCGCGGCTTCATCAAGCAGCAGCAGCGCGAGAAGAGCCTGCAGCTGGGCCGCGAGCTGACGGACCGCGAGTTCAAGCGCTTCCAGCTCAACTTCAACAAGCTCCTCAAGTCCGGGGAGATGAAGAGGGTCGCCGAGGAGCTGGGCTTCCGCGTCGAGGACGACCTGCTCGTCGCCATCGGCTACGGCAAGGTGACGCCGCAGCAGCTGGTGCAGCGCCTGGTGCCGCAGGAGAAGCTGTCCCAGGTGGAGGGTGCGAAGGGAGACGGCGGCGGTGGCGCGGGGGCCAACACGATGAATACGGGCGGCTCCATGCTGCCCGGCCTGTCGCGCGTCACGGACCTGGCCAAGAAGCTGGTGGGCCGCAGCAACCGCAGCGGCGTGCAGATTGGCGGCGTGGACGACGTGCTGGTGCGCTTCGGGCGGTGTTGCAACCCCGTCCCCGGCGACCCCATCGCCGGCTTCATCACCCGGGGACGGGGAGTCACGGTGCACACGGTCGGCTGTGAGAAGGCGCTGGCGACGGACCCCGAGCGGCGCGTGGACGTGACGTGGGACGTGCGTGGGGACTTCAAGCGCCCCGTCACCCTGCGCGTGCTGACGGCGGACCGGCCGGGCCTCTTGGCGGACATCTCCAACACCTTCTCCAAGAAGGGCGTCAACATCTCCCAGGCCAACTGCCGCGCCACGGGGGATGACCGGGCGGTGAACACCTTCGAGGTCACCATCTCCGACCTCAAGCAGCTCACCGACCTGATGCGCACCATCGAGCGTCTGAACGGCGTCTACTCCGTCGAGCGCATCTGAACGCGCCCGGCTTGTGGTAGAGCGCCCCGGAACCCGTGGGCGGCCTCCTGACCGGGGCCACCCCCTATTTCCGAGGTGCCCCATGGCTCGCAAGGCAATCCACTCCGACCAGGCCCCCAAGGCCATTGGCCCCTACTCCCAGGCGGTGCAGGTGGACGCCGGGAAGATGACCTTCCTCTCCGGCCAGATTCCCCTGGACCCCACCACCATGGAGATGGTGCAGGGGGACGTCGTCGCCCAGGCCGAGCGGGTGATGGAGAACCTCAAGGCCGTGCTCGCCGCGGGCGGCCTGGACTTCTCCCACGTGGTGCGCTGCACCATCTTCCTCACCGACCTGGGTGACTTCGCCCGGGTGAACGAGGTGTACGGCCGCTACTTCACCGGCGCGCCCCCGGCCCGTGCCACCGTGCAGGTGTCCGCGCTGCCCCGCGGCTCCAAGGTGGAGATCGACGCCATCGCCGTCTCCTGAAGCGCGAAGTCACACCCCTGAAAAGCACGGAGGCCGCCGGACCCGCGAAGGTCCGACGGCCTCTCGTGCTTCAGGCGATGGTGCCGCGGACTACTTGGTGTCCGCCGCGACGGCGCCGCCGGCCTTCTTCAGCTCCTCGTCGATGACGCGCTTGAAGGCGTCGAAGGGCTGGGCGCCCACGAGCGTGCGGCCGTTGATGAAGAACGTCGGGGTGCCGCTGGCGCCCAGGCGCTGACCCTCGGCGGCGTCGGCGTCAATCTGCGCGGCGAACTTGTTGCTGTCGAGGGCGGCCTTGAACTTGTCGACGTTCAGGCCGAGCTCCTGCGCGTACTTCTCCAGCGAGGCGCGGTCCAGGGCGCGCTGGTTGGCGAAGAGCTTGTCGTGCATCTCCCAGAACTTGCCCTGCTCGTGCGCGGCGAGGGCGGCGGCGGCGGCCGGCTTCGCGTTGGCGTGGAAGGGCAGGGGCTGGTTCTTGAAGGCCACCTTCACCTTGTTGCCGTACTGCTCCTCGATCTGCTTCAGCGTGGGGAGCACGCGGCTGCAGAACGGGCACTCGAAGTCGGAGAAGGCGACGATGGTGATGGGGGCGTTCTTCGGGCCCTTCACCGGGGCGTTGCCCACGTCCACCTTCTGCACCGGCGGCTCGGCGGGGGCGCCACCCGGAGCGGCGGGGGCCGGCGCGGACGCGATGTTCTTGGCGAGAATCTTGGAGTACAGCTCCTCGGGCTTGGTGCCGGCCTTCAGCAGCTCGTCGGCCTTGGCGATCTCCTCGTCGATGACCTTCTTGAAGGACTCGAAGGGCTGGGCGCCGACGAACTCACGGCCGTTGATGAAGAAGGTGGGGGTGCCGTTGGCGCCCACCGCGGCGCCGGCGGCCATGTCCGCCTCGACCTTCGCCTTGTACTTGCCGCTGTCGAGGGCGGCCTTGAACTTGCCGACGTTCAGGCCGAGCTCCTGCGCGTACTTCTCCAGGGAGGCGCGGTCCAGGGCCTTCTGGTTGGAGAAGAGCTTGTCGTGCATCTCCCAGAACTTGCCCTGCTCGTGCGCGGCCATGGAGGCCTCGGCGGCGGGCTTGGCGTTGGCGTGGAAGGGCAGGGGCTGGTGGCGGAACACCACGCGCACGTCCTTGCCGTACTGCTCCTTGATCTTCGTCAGCGTCGGGGTGACGCGGCTGCAGAAGGGGCACTCGAAGTCGGAGAACTCGACGATGGTGACCTTGGCGTTGGTGGGGCCGAAGGAGGGGGAGTCGTCGGGGACGTCCACCTTGCGCACGGCCGGGGCCTGCTGCTGCTGCTGGGCCTGCTGCTTCGGAGCGGCCTTCTCGGCGCCCTTCTCGATGATCTTCGCGTACACCTGCGAGGCGGAGACGCCGCCCTTCACGAGGGCCTCGGCCTTGCCCATCTCCTCGTCGATGAGGGCCTTGAAGTTGTCGATGGGCTGCGCGCCGGAGAGGAAGCGGCCGTTGATGAAGAAGGCCGGGGTGCCGCTGGCGCCCAGCTGGCTGGCCAGGGCCTGGTCACGGGTGATGGTGTCCTGGAACTTCGGGTTGGCCAGGTCGGCCTTCCACTTGGCCATGTCCAGGTCGAGGTCCTTGGCGTACTTCTCGAGCGACGCGTCGTCGAGCTGCTTCTGGTTGGTGAAGAGCTTCTCGTGGTACTCCCAGTACTTGCCCTGCTCGCCGGCGGCCATCGCGGCGATGGCGGCGGGCTTGGCGCGCGGGTGGAAGGACAGCGGGTTCTGCTTCATCACCACGCGCAGCTTGCTGCCGTACTGCTCCTGAAGCTTGCGCACGGTGACGTCCGCGCGGCTGCAGAACGGGCACTCGTAGTCCGAGAACTCCACCAGGGTGACGAGGGCCTCGGGGCTGCCCTTCACGGGGGAGCCCTCGATGGGAACCTTGAACACGGTGGGGTCCACCGGGCGGCGGCCGGCGGGCGCCTTCGCGGTGGGGGCGTTCGCGGTGGGGGCGGCGCTATCGGTCGACTTCGACGGGCCGCTGACGACGCGGCCGCCGAGGAAACCGAGCACCAGGCCCACGATGAGGGCCACGATGACATTGGGCTTCATGGGTTGGTCATGCTCCTTCGCCATGGGTCCGACTCCTGGACCGAGCGTGAGGGTTTTACGAGGGCAGAGGGCGGGGTACTTAACAGACGGAATTCCAGACACGCAAGCCAACCGGCCGGCTTGTCCAAGGGGGCCACACCCCCTTAGGGGCCCGGAAACTGGGGAGTTTTCGGGAAAATTCCGCCAGAGTGAGGATCATGGAGACCGCTGTCCGCCTGGACACCTCGGGGGCGCTCTGCCCCATGCCCATCCTGGAGCTCGCCAAAGCCATACGGCGCGTCGCGCCGGGCACTCTGGTGGAGCTCATCTCCACGGACCGGGGCCTGGAGGCGGACCTCCCGGCGTGGTGCGAGGCCACCGGCCACGAGCTCGTCCGCATGGAGCGGCGGGAGGCGAGCTACGTGGGGTGGGTGCGCAAGGCCGGCTGAGCGGCGCCCATGGGGACGGCCGCCCGGTTGTCCCGCTGATTAGAGGAGCTGGAGGACGCGGTCTTCCAGGCGCTGGCCGCGGCTGACGCCGAGGATGAGCACGCCCGTCTGGAGCAGGTGGCCCACGACGCGGCTGATGACCTCCTCGGGCGGGACGCCGCCGCGGATGCGCACGTGGAGGACGGACTCACCCTCCATGCGCGCGTCGGTGACGTCGGCGATGGAGGCAATCTCCGGGGTGATGACGGTGCCGCGGGCAATCTGGACGCGGAACTCGGAGCCCTGGCCGGTCAGCTCGGACATGGTGCCGGCCTGGGCCAGGGCGCCCTTGTCGAGGATGGCGGCGGCGTCGCACAGCTCCTCCAGCTCCTGGAGGTTGTGGCTGGAGACGACCACCGTCTGCCCCTTGCCCTTCATGTCGCGGATGACCTGGCGCACCTGGGCGGCGATGCGTGGGTCCAGGCCGGCGGTGGGCTCGTCGAGCAGCACCAGCGGCGGGCGGCCCATGAGGGCCTGGGCCATGGCGGCGCGCTTGGCCATGCCGTGGCTGAGCGCCTGCGTCTGGACCTTCCACGCCTCCATCAGCCCCACCGCCTCCAGGGCGTCGCGGGCCTCGCGTTCGGGGTCGGCGAGGCCGGACAGGCGGGCCCAGTAGGTGAGCAGCGCGCCCGTCTCCCAGCCGGGCGGGAGCACCGCGTCCTGGGGCAGGGCGCCCAGCCGGCCCTTGAGGGCACCGGGCGTGACGGGGTCCACGTCCATGACCTTCAGCGTGCCGTCGGACGGGTAGAGGTAGCCGCACATCATGGAGAAGGTGGTCGTCTTCCCGGCGCCGTTGGGACCGATGAGGCCGAACACCACGCCCCGGGGCACGGAGAAGCTGACGTTGTTGACGGCCACCTTCGGGCCGAAGCGCTTGGAGACGCCGAACAACTCGATGGCCAGGTCGCTCACAGGTCCCTCGCGCGCAGGACGGCGTAGGCGCCCAGCAGGAAGACGGTGGCGAAGCCCGCGTACGCGGCCCCGCTGGCGCCGAACTCGGCCAGCTTCGGGTGCAGGAGGTTGCCCGAGTAGTACGAGGGCGACAGGTAGCGCAGGAAGCGCAGCGAGCCCGTCTCCCCCGAGGCGCGGCCGATGGTGTCCATCAGCCAGAAGATGAACAGCAGGATGAAGTTGAAGACGAGGCTCACCGCGGGGCTGCGGAAGAGGCTGGAGCACAGCGTGGTGAGCGACACGTACGCCAGCGAGAAGACGATGGCGGCCAGCCAGAACTTGATGAGGTTGAGCACCACGTCGGCGAAGCCGAAGTCCGGGTTGGCGATGCGCGCGTACACGAAGATGGCCAGGTCGATGATGAGCACCAGCCCGAGCAGCAGCGTCGCCTGCGACAGGAACTTGCCCAGCAGCACCGACGAGCGCCGGGCGCGCACGGTGAGGTAGCGCATGGAGCGCGGGCCCACCTCGCCGCTCAGCTGGTCGAACCCCATCAGCGCCACGTAGGCCGGCAGGAAGAAGAGGGTGATCTTGAAGACGACCAGCACCTCCAGCGGCACCTGCGCCAGCGCTTCGATCATCGCGCTGTCGTTGCTGGTGAGGAACCCCAGCATGCCCTTTCGCATCTCCTCGCCGACCTGGGCCGACGCATTGGCGTCCGCCCCGGCCGTCGCGAGCTGCTTGCCGACCTCGGCGCGAATCTCCCTGGCGAGCCAGCCCACCACGAGCAGCACCAGCGCGGAGAACATGCTGTAGAGGCCGAGCAGCACCAGCGCGCGACCGCTGCGCACGGCGCGGCGCAGCTCGGCGTTCCAGATGACCAGGGTTTCTTTCAGTCCGTCCAAGATGTGGGCGAACCTAGCGGAGGTGCGCACCCTTCCGCCAAGTTTCTGACGTCAGCGGCCGGAGAAAAGCGGCCGAGGAAGCGTCGATGGACAGCGCGCCCCATCCCGCTAGGATTCGCGCTCAGCTCATCTCCCCAGGCTTGCCGGAGCCGAAGGAGCCCCCCCGGAGCCTCTGCGCCGCAATGACGATCCGCCGCCGTCTCCTGTCCGCCGCAGCGCTGTTTCCCCTGACCCTCCTGCTCGGGGCCAATGCGCCCGTCCCCGGAGTCGCGACCGACGGCTCCGCCACCTCCGGAACGGGTGGGGCGGGGAAGGCCACGACCGAGGCCGCGTCCCAGACGCAGGCGTCCACGACCGACGGCGCCACGCCCGCGGATTCTTCCACGACGGCAGAGGGCACCGCGACCCAGGGCCAGCCGGCCTCCGGCATGACCGGTGTGGGGAACGCCGCGTCCTCGGGCGCCGCGTCCGACGGCGACCTCCCGTCCGGCTCGGAAAGCGCGGGGAGCGCCACCGCGCAGCAGGCTTCCAGCGACGCGGGGACGCCGGAATCCCACGCCACGGCCGCCGCGGCGGTGCTCGGCGGTGCTCCGGATGGCGGACTCGCCGTGCTGGCCGCGGAGCCGGGCATGGTGCCTCCCGCGCCGGTGCCCTCGCGCGAGAAGGCGCCTCCCTTCGACAAGCTCCAGCCGCTGCCGCGCGCCGCGGACGTGCTGGCCCGCGCGAAGCTGGAGGGCGAGCGGCTCGTCGTGAAGGAGAAGGACGGCCGCAAGCAGGTCCTCACCATCGACCCGGTGCTCCAGGCGTCGCTCACCAACATCATGCGCAGCTACGAGGTGCCGTACGGCGCGGCCGTGGTGCTGGAGCCGTCCACCGGGCGCGTGCTGGCCATGGCGGAGCACTCGGCGGCGCGGCCGGACCTGCGCGGCCTGCCCGTGCGCGCGGTGTTCCCCGCGGCGAGCATCTTCAAGATCGTCACCGGCGGCGCGCTGCTGGAGGCGGGCGTCCCCCCGTCCGTGGAGGAGTGCTTCCACGGCGGCAAGCGCCGGCTGTCCGAGAAGCACCTGGAGGACAGCGAGCGCGACGGGGCCTGCTACTCGCTGGCGCTGGCCATGGGCAAGAGCGCCAACGTCGTCTTCGCCAAGCTGACGAACAAGCACCTCGACGCGGACGCGCTGCGGCGCATGGCGGCCCGCTTCCGCTTCAACCGCGAGATTCCCTTCGCCGTCCCCACGGACATCTCGCTCGCGGCGATTCCCGAGGAGTCCTTCGGCCTGGCCAACACCGGCGCGGGCTTCGGCGACGTGTACCTGTCCCCGCTGCACGGCGCGCTGGTGGCGTCGGTGGCCGCCAATGACGGCCGCTGGGTGGACCCCGTCCTCTTCGAGCCGGAAGGGCGCCCGCTGCTTCCCCCCGAGGGCGAGCCCGTCCTCACCCCCGAGGCGGCCAAGGACCTCACCGACATGCTGGAGGAGACCGTCACCCGTGGCACCGCGCGCGGCGTCTTCCGCGAGCGGGGCTTCCGCGTGGAGAACGCGGTGGGCAAGACGGGCACGCTCGCGGACCGCGAGCCCTTCCGCGACTACTCCTGGTTCGTGGGCTTCGCGCCCAAGGACAACCCGCGCGTCGCCGTGGCCGCCGTCATCGTCAATGACCCGAAGTGGCGCATCCGTGGCACCTGGCTCGGCCGCGAGGCGCTGCGCCTGGGCCTGGAGCGGGTGCCCGCCCCGGTGGAGCTGACCGCCCCGGCGTCCGCGGCCGGCAAGCACTGAAGTCCCGCCGCGCTGGACTTCAGCGCGGCGCCAGCTTCACGAGGCCCCGGTCCACGAAGCCCTGGAAGAACTTCAGCGCGTCCAGCTCCTGGAGCGGGGACACCTGGACGATGGCCGCCACGTCGCGCCGGCCGTCGATGCGCGACAGCAGGTAGCGCTCGGGCGCGGACAGCGCGAGCGTCTTCAGGTGCGCGGGGGCCACCTGCAGCGCGGGCACCCGGGCCGGCTCGGACAGCTCGCGCCGCAGCTCCACCAGCAGCCGGGCCTGGGCCGTCTTCAGCATCTCCGCCGACTGTGGGGTGGCGGACATCTCGTGCGCGCGCCGCGCCAGCGCCTCGGCGTCGCGCACGTTGCCCGCGTCCAGGAAGAGCTGGGCCGCCTGGAGCACCTCGTCCGAGGAGGACTCGGAGCCGATGACGCTCGTGTCCTGCTCCTCCTCCACGACGACGGCCGTCTCCGGTTCCGGCTCCGCGTCCGACACCTTCACCGCGTCCAGCCGGTAGAGCGCGTACAGCCGCTGGTAGAGGAAGAAGTCCGTGGCGTGCAGCGCCAGGGCGATGCCGTTGATGCTCAGCCCGTCCTTGATGAGCTGGACGATGCGCTCGTCCATGCTGCCGGGCTTGCGCTCGGGCAGCTTCTTCTCGTCCACGGACAGCCGCACCGCTCCGGAAGGGAAGACGGCCCGGATGGCCTCCCACGCCGTCTCGCGGAACTCGCCCTCGCGGTGGATGTCCAGCAGGTCCACGCTGACGTCCAGGCCGGCGACTTCAGGCGCCGAGTCCGACGCCTCGAAGCTGAACTGGCCCTCGTTCCAGTGGTAGGCGTCCAGCACCATCTCCCGGAACTTGTGGCTCAGGGTGCTGCGCACGGTGGGCTCGGGCACCAGGCCCGTCATCACCAGAATCTTCCCCAGGAAGACGCGCGTCTGCGCCTGGGTGCCGAACGCCTTCTCGAGCTGGTCCTCCGTCAGGTGCCCCATGTTGATGAGGAACTGACCGAAGAACTCGCGCGGCTGGTTGGAGCTGGCGGTCACCACGTGGCCGTCGCGCAGCTCCAGTTGCTTGCGCACGTCGCCACGCTCAATCTTCAGCGCACCCGTGACCCGCCGGTTCCCGAGGTAGACGACGAGGTCCTTGAGGGGCATCGTCGAGAAGTCACCAGACAAGCCACGCATCGACCGCGCATCCTGCACCGCATGAGAGTCGATATCTACTCGAAACCCAAATGCTCGCTCTGCGACAAGGCGGCCGATGTCGTCGAGTCCGTGCGTGCTCGCATCCCCTTCGAGCTGAGGATCATCTCCATCCTCGAAGACCCGGCGCTCTTCGCCGCCTGGCGCTACGACATCCCCGTCGTCGTCATCAACGGCGTGCCCACCTTCAAGCACCACGTGGAGGCTTCCGAGCTGGAGGCCCGTCTCCGCGAGGCGGAAAGTGGCACAGCCATTGCTAAATCCGCTGCCCAGGATGGGTAGTCCAGTGCCCTTCCCCAGTAATTCCGGGGAGATGCAGAGGTCAGGGGATGGTCTGGGACTGTAAATCCGGGTGCGGGCCGGAGGCGCGGTGAAGAAGAAAATTCTGACGGGGAGGGTGGCGCGGTGGGCGTGAGACGGAAGCGGGTGGGCAAGGCTGGCCAGCCTCCCACCGTCCTCGTGGTCGAGCCACGGGCGGAAGACCTGGAGCGGACCCGGACGCTCCTCGGGGAGGCCGGCTTCCGGGTGGTACCCCTGACGCGCTTCGACGCGGCGATGCCGCTGTTCGAGGTCATCCGTCCTGACGCGGTGCTCCTGGCCGCGCAGGCCCCGGACTACGCGGCGGTGCAGGTGGCGCGGCGGCTGCGGCAGGTGAGCCGTGGCACGGTGCCGGTGCTCTACCTGGTGGAGCCGCATGACTTGGAGGCCTATCGCTACTGCCTGGACAAGGGGCAGTGCGTGGACCTGGTGCCGCGCACGGCGAGCGGGGCGGAGCTGGCGCTGAAGCTGCACGCGCAACTGAAGCTGAAGGCGGCGGTGATGCGGGCGGCGGCGGGCGAGGAGTCCGGCACGGCGCTGGCGCTGCATGACCCGGTGACGGGGCTCTACAACAAGCCCTTCCTGCTGGCGCTCATCGGCCTGGAGGTGCGGCGGGCGGAGCGCTACGGCGGGACGTTCTCCCTGGTGGCGGCCGAGGTGGGCGGCTGGAGCGCCTTCCGCAAGGAGTACGGGCGCGGCATGGCCGAGCGCCTGCTCGTCTACAGCGCGGTGGTGCTGGGGCAGACGGTGCGCGAGGCGGACGCGGTGGCCCGGATGGGGGACAACCAGTTCGCGCTGCTGCTGCCGGGCACGCCCGCGGAGAGCGTGCCGGAGGTGCTGGCCCGGGTGAGCGCGCGCTTCGAGACGGCGCGCTTCCAGGTGGAGGGCAAGGTGGTGCGCACGGCGCTGGAGCTGGGGGCGGTGAGCTTCCCGGACGCGGTGGGTACGCCCGCGCAGCTTTTGGGCGCGGCGCTCCAGGAGCTGAGACGGACACGAGAGTTTCGTCGCATGGTCGGGGGTCCAACCCGGCTGTCGGTGTGAGGATGGCGGGAGGTTCGATGCAGAGGGCGAGCGGAGGCGAGGGGATGGATCGGATCGCGGTGCTGGTGGTGGATGACGAAGAGTCGGTGCGCACGTTCCTGTCCGAGCTGCTCGGCAGTGCGGGCTACCAGGTGCGCTGTGCCGCGAGCGGCGCGCAGGCGCTGGAGATGCTGTCGGGGGGCTCCTTCGACGCGGTGCTCCTGGACGTGGTGATGCCGGAGATGAGCGGCCTGGAAGTGCTGCGCCGCTACCGGAGCGGCGGCGGCGGCGCGCCGGTCATCGTGCTCAGCGCGCTGGCGGGCGCGGACGACGCGGTGCGGGCGATGAAGATGGGGGCCAGCGACTACCTGGCGAAGCCCTTCGGCAACGACGAGCTGCAGGACGTGCTGGCGCGCGCCCTGGGCACGCGCGCGCCGGAGCGGCAGGCCGTGGCGCCTCCGCCTCGCGCCGTGGCGCCGCTGCTGGACACGTCGCCGGACGCGGCGCGGGTGCTCATCTCCACGTCCCCGGCCATGCGCCGGGCCCGGGCGCTGGTGGAGCGCATCGCCGACACGGACGTGCCGGTGCTGCTGCTCGGTGAGTCCGGCACGGGCAAGGAGGTCATCGCCCGCGAAATCCACGCGCGCAGCCAGCGCCGCGGCAAGCCGTTCATCAAGGTGAACTGCGCCGCGCTGCCCGGCGAGCTCTTGGAGAGCGAGCTGTTCGGCCACGAGCGCGGCGCCTTCACCGGCGCCACGGCGGAGAAGCCCGGCAAGTTCGAGCTGGCCGACCAGGGCACCATCTTCCTGGACGAGATTGGCGAGATGGCCATCCGGCTCCAGGCCAAGCTGCTCCAGGTGCTGCAGGACGAGGAGTTCTTCCGCGTCGGCGGCAAGAAGAGCGTGCGCGTGGACAGCCGCGTGGTGGTGGCCACCAACCGGGACCTCGAGAAGGAGATTGCCCTGGGCAACTTCCGCGAGGACCTCTACTACCGCCTCAACGTGGTGGCCATCCGCCTGCCGCCCCTGCGCGAGCGCCGCGAGGACGTGGTGCCGCTGACGGACCACTTCCTGAAGAAGTACGGCCGCCACTACATCAGCGGCGTGTCCGAGCTTCCGAGGGAGGTGCTCCAGGCCTTCGCGGACTACGACTGGCCCGGCAACGTGCGCGAGCTGGAGAACATGGTGCGCCGGCTGTGCGTGCTGAAGGACGCCACGCTGGTGCTGGACGAGCTCAGCGCCGCCAGCCGCGCCCCCGCGAGCGCCCCGTCGCTGCCCACCGCCTACGGCGGCGGCGATGAGGGCCTCTACGGCCGCGTGGAGGAGCCGGTGCGCATGCCTCCGTCCTCGTCCGTGCAGGTGCTGGAGATGCCGTCGCGCGGGGTGGCCCCCGCGCCCGTGCCCACGCCCGTTCCCCTGGAGCCGGCCAACTCCGTCATCCCGACGCCGCGCTACGCCAACCCGTTCGACGTGCCGCAGCCGCCGCCTCCTCCCGCTCCCGCGGGCGAGCCGTCGCTGAAGGACATCGGCAAGCGGGCGGCGATGCTGGCCGAGCGCGAGGCCATCCTCGCCATGCTCCAGCGCACCGCGTGGAACAAGCGCCGCGCGGCCACCAAGCTGCGCATCAGCTACAAGGCGCTGCTGTACAAGATCAAGGAGTGCGGAATCATCGACCCGCGCGCGAGCGCGGAGCTGTAATCCGCCTGCTTCCGCAACTTGCTTTACCCCCCGCGGTCCCGCTATCGCGGGGGGCATGATTCCTCCTCTCGTCCTCCTGGGGTCCGGGTACACGCTCACGCGGCTCGCCGTGGCGGAGGCCCGCGTGGGCCGCGACGTGCTCGCGGCCACGCGGGATGCCGCGCGCCGGCGCGAGCTGGAGGACGCGGGGGCCCGCGTCACCTCGCTGGACGACGCGCTGACCCGGACGGCCGGGGCGCATGTCGTCGTCTCCGTGCCGCCGGACGCGGGGCTGGATGAGCGCATCGCCGGGGCGCTCGCCCAGCGGGCTCCGGCGCGGCTCGTCTACCTGTCCTCCACCGGGGTCTACGGCGCGGCGCGCGGGCACGTGGACGAGGACACGCCGGTGGACCCGTCCTGGCCCGCGGCGCGCGACCGCATCGAGGCGGAGTCGCGCTACCTGCCGCTGGGCGCCAGGGTGCTTCGCATCGCCGGCATCTATGGCCCGGGACGCAGCACGCTCTCTCGGCTCCTGGCGGGCGCCGTCCGGCTGCCCGAGGGCGGGGGAGGGCGCATCTCCCGCGTCCACGTGGACGACCTGGTGGAGGCCATCCGCGTGGTGCTCCAGCGCGGCGAGCCCGGCGCCTTCTACTGCGTGGCCGATGAAAGGCCCGCGTCCCAGACGGAGACCGTCACCTGGCTGTGCCAGCGCCTGGGCATGCCGCTGCCGCCCACGGTGCCGCTGGAGAGCCTCCACGAGTCCCTGCGGGGAGACCGCGCGGTGTCCAACGCGCGCCTCAAGGACCTGGGCTGGCAGCCGCGCTACCCGGACTACGTCGCCGGGTTCACCGCCCTGCTGAAGGCCGAGGGCCGCGCCACCGACCCCGAGTCCCTCACCCTGCGCCGGCTCCGGCCGGACGAGGCGGAGGTCTTCTGGGGGCTGCGGCTGCGCGGGCTGCGCGAGCACCCGGAGGCCTTCGGGGCCTCGCTGGAAGAGGACGAGGTCCGGCCGATGGAGGTGGTGCGCGCGCGGCTCGGGGCGGCCTCGCAGGTCGTCCTGGGGGCCTTCGATGGCGAGCGGCTGGTGGGCGTCGCCGGCCTGCGGCGGGAGGACGGGCGCAAGGTGGCGCACAAGGCCGTGGTGTGGGGGATGTACGTGCTGCCGGAGTACCGCTCGCGAGGCGTCGGCCGGCGACTGCTGGTGGGCATCATCGAGGAGGGCCGGAGGATGGCGGGCGTCGAGCGGCTCCTGCTGACGGTGGTCGCGGGCAACGCGTCGGCCCAGGCCCTCTACCGCTCCCTCGGGTTCCAGACCTATGGCGTGGAGCCGGCCGCGCTGAAGATTGGCGAGGCCCACATCGACAAAGAGCTGATGTGCCTCCCGCTCTGATCCACGCCCCGAGCCTTGCGCACAGTGTCGCACCTGCTTCACGGCGCAATCGTCACGGAGCCGTGGCGTTCGGAGGTGACAGTTCCGGCGGGCGCTGGTGTTCGATGGATGGCGCGCCCCGCGCTGGAGGCTGTTCGAGCATGGCCCTGTGCATCCCTGACTGGTTGCTGGAGCGAGTCGCCCTGGGCGAGCTGCCCCCGGACGCGCTGGCCGACGCTCGCGCGCGGCTGGAGCGGGAGCCGGATGGGGCGGCCCGCCTGGCCCGGTTGGAGGAGGACTCGCGCCGCACCCTGGAGCGCCACCCGCCCGCCACCGTCGCCGCCGAGGTGGAGCGCCGCCGCGCCAGCCTCGCCCGCGTGGAAGCCGCCCGCGAGGCCGCGCGCGAGGGACGGGGGGACGTGTCGCTCGGGGTTCCGGTGGCCGCCTCGCTGGTGCTGCTCTTCCTGACCGCCGGGCAGCTCCTGTTCTCGCCCACCGCGATGCCGCCGTCCCCGCCCGCGTGGGTGGACACGGGGGCCGAGACGGAGCGCATCAAGGGCACCCCGATGCTGCGCGTATACCGGCAGGGCGCGGGGCAGGGTGAGCCGGAGCTGCTCGCCGACCAGGCGCGGGCCCGGCGTGGGGACGTGTTGCAACTGCGTTACGTGGCGGGGGACCGCCCCCACGGCGTGGTGGTGTCGGTGGATGGGCGCGGCGCGGTGACGCTGCACCACCCGGCCCTCCTCACCGGCTCCACGGCGCTGACCCACGGCGAGCCGGTGGCGCTCGCCCATGCCTACGAGCTGGATGACGCGCCCGCCTTCGAGCGCTTCGTCTTCGTCACCTCGATGGAGCCTCTCGATGTGGGCCTCGTGCTGGAGGCGGCGCGCGCGCTCGCCCGCCAGCCCTCCGAGGCACGTATCCGGCCGCTGCCCCTGCCGGCTACGTTGACCCAGACTTCCTTCACGTTGGAGAAGGTGCCGTGATGACGCGGTCACTCCTGTTCTCGCTGCTGCTGCTGCCGGCGCTCGCCTTGGCCGCGCCCGCCTCCACGCCCGCGCCGGTGCGCCGCTTCGCGCTGCTGGTGGGCGTCAATGACGGCGGCCCCGGCCGCGCGCGGCTCCGCTACGCCGTCACCGACGCGACGGCCTTCGGTCAGGTGCTGGAGGAGCTCGGCGGCGTACAGCCCCAGGACCGGATGATGCTGATGGAGGGCGGCCGGCCGGAGTTCGAGCGCGCGCTGGCGGGCTTCAAGGACATGCTCGCCTCGGCCAGGAAGGCCGGCGGGCGCACCGAGGCCCTCATCTACTACTCGGGCCACTCGGACGAGGAGGGGCTGCTGCTCCAGAAGGACAAGTTCGGCTACCGCGAGCTGCGGCAGGCGCTGGAGTCGCTCCCGGCGGACGTGCGCATCGCCATCCTCGACTCGTGCGCGTCCGGCACGCTGGCGCGGCAGAAGGGCGGGGTGCGGCGGCCGGCCTTCCTGTCGGACGCGTCCACCGCGGTGCGCGGGCACGCCATCCTCACGTCCTCGTCCGAGGACGAGGTGTCCCAGGAGTCCGACCGCATCGGCGGCTCGTTCTTCACCCACAACCTGGTGTCCGGCCTGCGCGGCGCCGCGGACGCCACCGGCGACGGCCGGGTGACGCTCCACGAGGCGTACCAGTTCGCCTTCCACGAGACGCTGGCGCGCACCGAGCAGACGCGCTCCGGTGCGCAGCACCCCGCCTATGACATCGAGCTGGCCGGCACCGGCGAGCTGGTGATGACGGACCTGCGCTCCACCGCGGCGGTGCTGGTGCTGGGCGAGATGCTCGACGGGCGCCTCTACGTGCGCGACGCGCCGGGCCGGCTCGTCGTCGAACTGAAGAAGTTCGCCGGCCGCACCACCGAGCTGGGCCTCCAGCCGGGGCGCTACACGGTGGTGCGCGAGGCGCACGGCGAGGCCTTCCAGACGGAGCTGGTGCTGGACAAGGGCGGGCGCGCGGTACTGGCCGCGTCCGCCTTCCGCCCGGTGGGCATGGAGATGACGGCCATGCGCGGCAAGGGCACGCCGCAGCCGACGGGCCTGGCGCCCACGGCCGTCGGGGGAGCGGTGGCGCCCCCGGCGGACACGTCCTCGCGCAGGTACCTGCCCATCAACCTGGCCCTGTTCCCGACGGTGCAGACGAACGACATCGTCGGCGGGGACGTGGACAACTCCTTCTCCTTCGCCCTGGGAGCTGGCCGCGGCGCGCGGCTGCACGGCGCGGCGGTGGCACTGGGCGCGAACATGAACACCGGCGAGGTGGAAGGACTGCAGCTCGCCGTGGGCGGCAACGTGGCGAGCGCGGAGCTGGTGGGCGCGCAATTCTCGGTGGGAGGCAACTGGGCCACCGGCCCGGCGAATGGCGTGCAGGCCTCGGTGGGCCTCAACGTCCTGCGCCAGGGCGGGACGGTGGGACAGCTGGCCGTGGGCGGCAACCTGTCCACCGAGTCCATGGGCGGCACGCAGCTGTCGGCGGGCACCAACTGGGCGGCGAAGGACTTCAGCGGCGTGCAGGGCACGGTGGGCTTCAACATGGTCCGGGGGCACATGTCGGGCGTGCAGATGTCCGCGGGCGCGAACTATGCGAGCACGGCCGACGGCGTCCAGCTGTCGCTCATCAACGTGGGCGGCGACGTGGAGGGCATGCAGCTGGGCATCGTCAACGTGGCGCGGAAGATGAGCGGCCTGCAGCTGGGCCTCGTCAACGTCACGGAGGAGATGGAGTCCGGCGTCCCCATCGGCCTGCTGAGCCTCGTGCGCAATGGCCAGTTCCACGTCGAGCTGTACGGCAGCGACGTCAACTTCGCCAACGCGGCCATCAAGGTGGGCAGCCGCCACTTCTACACCACGGTGGTGGCCGGCATGGGCCGCCACGGCGACGTGCGCGGGCCGAGCCACTGGACGCTGGGCCTGGGCCTGGGCGGGCACATCCCGGTGACGGAGCGCCTGTTCGTCGACGTGGACGCGGTGACGAGCAACATCTACCCCTGGGACAAGAGCTTCGAGGGCGACCGGCTCCTGCATCAGCTGCGGGTGATGGGCGGCTACCGGTTCGGCAAGAACCTCACCGTCATCGGCGGGCCCTCCTTCAACCTGATGCACTCGGTGGACGACGTGGAGGTCACCGGCATCAGCGAACTGTCGCGCCAGGGACCTCGTAAGTTCTTCATGTGGCCCGGTGTGCAGCTGGGTCTTCGCATCTGAATGGTTCCCATCAGCCGGACGCAACGCGCCCGGCCGGAGCGCTTTTCACGTCCCTGCTCCCGGTGACAGGCTTCCCCGGGGCCGCCCCCAAGCGGTCCAAGCCACCCGTTCCCGAGGGCACGATGTCAAAGTTGCTGTTCGCGGCGTTCAACGAGGGTGTCACCCTCTCCATGTCCGGCAATCACGAGGCCGCGCTGCTCGCGTTCGACAAGGTCCTCTCCGTCGACCCGAAGCACGTCCCGGCTCTCACCGCGAAGGGCTCGTCCCTGGCGGAGCTGGGCCGCACCGAGGAGGCGCTCCGCTGCTTCGAGCGCGCCATCGAGGTGGACCCCCGCGCCGCCGACCCGCACCGTGACGCCGCCTTCTGCCAGCTGGAGCTGGGAGAGCCGGAGGCCGCCGCGCAGCTCATGCAGCGCGCCGTGCAGCTCAACCCCGACCCCGGCTACCGCGAGGCCGCCGCCGTGGAGGTCTACAACCTCGGCAACGCGCTGCTGACGCGCGGCTCGCGCCGGCCGGACAAGGCCCGCTACCGGCAGGCCCGCTCCACCTTCGAGCTGGCCCTGGAGCTGTCACCCGCGTACGTCGAGGCCGCCAAGGCCCTGGCGGATGTCTGGGAGCACCTGGGAGACACCTCCCAGCGCGACCACTACGCGCAGCTCGCCGGACGCCTGCGCCCCGCCGCGAGCTGAGCGGGCAGCGGGGCAGGGGCCCGGACGACCCGCCGCCACGCGCGGCGTCTCGCCGGGGCGACCCGACAGTCGAGCCAGGATGGGTCGGAAGGACACCGGACGCTCCAGGCAGTCCGGGGGTGTTTCATCCTACGCGGCCGTTTCCGTTATGGTTCACGGTCGGTACGACAACGCCGCCAGGGAGAACCCAAGATGATCGTCATGCTCGAGCCGGACTCACCCGAGTCCGTGGTGTCCACCGTCCTCCAGGTCGCCTCGCAGTTCAAGGGAGTGACCCCTCGCACGCACGTCATGGAGGGCGCCGAGTACACGGTTACCGAGGTCTACCTGCTCGGCAACACGGCGCAGGTGCCGATTGAGCCCTTCGAGCAGATTCCCGGCGTGCGCCAGGTGGTGCGCGTGTCCCAGAAGTACCGGGTCATCGGCCGGCACAAGGGCCAGCGGGCGTCCTCGGGCTTCGATTACAACGGCGTCACCTTCGACGAGAAGTCCGTGCAGCTCTTCGCGGGGCTGTGCGCGGTGGACAACCGGGAGAACGTCGACACGATGATGGCCGCGCTCGCGAAGTGCGGCATCAAGACGACGCGCATGGGCGCGTACAAGCCGCGCACCAACCCGTACGAGTTCCAGGGCCTGGGCGCCGCGTGCCTTCCCTGGGTGTTCGAGTCGGCGGGCAAGCACGGCATCAAGGTCATCGCGATGGAGGTGACGCACCCGCGTCACATCGACGAGATTCGCGACGCGATGGAGCGCGCGGGCAACCCCACGGGCGTGATGCTGCAGGTGGGCACGCGCAACGCGCAGAACTTCGAGCTGCTCAAGAGCATCGGCCAGCAGCGCACCTTCCCCGTGCTCTTCAAGCGCGGCATGGGCATCACCCTGGAGGAGTCCCTCAACGCGTGCGAGTACGTGGCGAGCGAGGGCAACCCGAAGATCGTCTTCTGCCTGCGCGGCGTGAAGACGCACCTGGGTGACCCGCACCGCAACATGGTGGACTTCGCCCACGTGCCGGTGGTGCGCCGGCTGACGCGCATGCCCGTGTGCGTGGACCCGTCGCACGCCATCGGCCAGGCCGCGGCGCCGCCGGACGGGCTGCCGGACATCTTCCACGCCATCGGCCAGGGCCTCATCGCCGGCGCGTCCATGGTGCTGGTGGACTTCCACCCGCACCCCGAGGCCGCCCTGTGCGACGGCCCGCAGGCGCTGCGCATGGAGCAGCTCCCCGCGCTCCAGAACTACGTGCGCCTCGTCCGTGAGGCCTACGTCGCCGCCGTGAAGGCCGGCGACGGCAGCCAGCCCGCCGCGTCTTGAGTCGCGGCGGTAGGAGGGGAGCCCCGGGAGGCCGGGGCTCTCACGCCACGCCGTAGCTGCCGAGCACCCGCAGGGTGATGCAGGCGCTCTGCGCCGCGTCCACCGCCTCTCGCACCCGCGGGTCCTCCAGCGCGCCGTCCACGTCCATGCACCACACGTACTCCCACGCGCGGCGCTGCGGACGGGACTCCAGGCGCGTGACGTTGAGCCCGCGCGACGAGAAGGCGCTCAGCACCCGGTAGAGCGCGCCGGGCGTGTTCTCCACCGTGAAGGCCAGCGCCGTCTTGCGCCGGCTCCACGCGCGCTCCGGCGACAGGCCCAGCGTGACGAAGCGCGTGTGGTTGTCCGGCGAGTCCTCCACGCCCACGTCCAGCACCGCCAGCCCGTACAGCTCCGCGGCGGTGCGGCTCGCGATGGCGGCCGTGCGGGGCGGGGACTCCTCGGCCACCTTGCGCGCGGCGATGGCGGTGTTCGTCTCCGGCACCGGAGTGATGCCACGCCGCCGGAGGTAGCCCGCGCACTGCGCCAGCGCCTGCGGATGGGACATGGCGCGCTCGATGCCGTCCAGCGTCCGGCCCGGAGGCGCCAGCAGACAGTGGCGGATGCGCAGCGACAGCTCGCCGGTGATGGGCAGGTCGTGCTCCAGCAGCAGGTCCACGTTCTCCGCCACCGGACCGCCCAGCGTGCTCTCCACCGGTACCACGCCGCCGTCCACGCGGCCCTCCGCCACGGACTCGAAGACGGCGCGGAAGGTGAGCAGCGGCACGGACTCCACCTGCGGGCCGTGCAGCGCGCGCACGGCCTCCTCGCCGTACGCGCCGTGCTCTCCCTGGAAGGCGATGCGGCGGCGCGGCTGCTCAGCCATGGGCGCCCTCCGCGCGCGGATAGGTGCCCAGCACACGCAGGGACGAGGTCAGCGGCCGGATGTCGTCCAGCGCCGCCATCATCGGCGCGGAGGCCGCGTGGCCCTCCACGTCCAGGTAGAAGCGGTACTGCCACGGCTGCCCGGGAATGGGCCGCGACTCCAGCTTGCTCAGGTTGACGCCGCGCAGGGTGAGCCGCTGCAGCATCTCTCCCAGCGTGCCCGGCTTGTGCTCCAGCACCACCAGGAGCGACGTCTTGCACGGCACGCCCGGCGACAGCGGCGTGGGCTCGCGGCCCACCTCCACGAAGCGCGTGTAGTCCGACGCGGGCTGCAGGTCGCGCGCGAGCACCTCCAGCCCGAAGCGCTGCGCCGCCGTCTCGCTGGCGATGGCCGCCACCGACGGGTCGTTCCGCTCACGCACCTTCTGCGCCGCGCCGCCCGTGTCCACGTCCGGCACGTGCCGCGCCCAGGGCACCTTCGCGCGCAGGAAGGCCTCGCACTGCGCCAGCGCCTGCGGATGCGAGAGCACCTCGCGCAGTCCCTCCAGCTTCGCGCCGGGCAGCCCCAAGAGCCGGTGGTCCACCTGGCTCACCAATTCCGCGGTGATGACCACGCCGCCCTCGGCGAGCAGGTCATACGTCTCGTTCATGCTGCCGGCGGTGGTGTTCTCGATGGGCAGCAGCACCAGGTCCTGCTCGCCGCGGCGCAGGGCCTCCACGGCCTCGCGGGGCAGGTCGAAGCCGGTGAGCAGCACGCCGCCGGCCCGGTTCGCGTAGCGCTGGCGCGCGGCCAGGTGGCTGTAGGAGCCCTCGACGCCGGGGTAGCCCACCCGCAGCGGCGTGGTGTCCTGCCGGGTGACGAGCGCCTGCTGCCGCGCCACGGACATGTCGATGAAGAGGCGCCAGACGCGCTCCACCTCGTGCGGGTCCAGCCCGTGCTCCGCGGCGCGGGTGCGGATGCGGCGCAAGAGCAGGTCCTCGCGGCGCTGGTCCCGGAAGGGCGCCGCCGCGGCCAGCTTCGCCCGCGCCACGTCGTCCGCCAGGTCCATGCGGCGGCGGAGCGCGTCGAGAATCTCCTCGTCGATGTTCTCGATGGCGACGCGAATCGCCTCCAGGTCGGGAATGGTCGTCATCGGGAGGACTCGAGGCTGCGCCACATGAAGTAATGCGGACCGATACCGGGAAGCTCGAAGACGTCCCCCTTCTGGGAGAAGCCAAGCGAGCGGTAGAAGCCCGACGCGGTGGACCGGGCGTTGCACCACACCTGGGTACCGCCCTGCTTCGCGGCGTATTCCATGCAGGAGCGGAGGAGGGCCGCCCCGAACCCGGAGCCCTGGAGGGTCTTGTCCACGGCCATGCCCCTCAGGCGCCAGGCGGTGGTGGTCCTCAGCGAGTCCGGGGGCGGCTCCCGGTAGATGGAAGCGACGCCCACGAGGCGGCCCTCGCGGTACGCGCCCAGGTGGAGGGTGTCCGCGTCATCGTCCCCGGGGTAGACGGCCATCTGCGGCGGCTGGTTGGGGCGGAGCACGGCATGGCGGAGACCGCGAGTCTCCATGGCGGGAATCCGGCGGATTTCTGGGGCACTCACGGAATCGAGTATGCCGGTTTCCCCGCCCATGCGTCCTCATTCGCGTGGAAGTTGACGGGAGGTCTTTTCACCGTGAAGGGCACCGCCATCCTGGACGAGCCTCGGACCCAGCCGCGAGCCCCGGCCGCGCTGGATTTCGACGCGCTCCTGGAGGCGGAGCAGGGCGGGCTGCTGCGGCTCGCCCGGAGGCTGGTCTGGGACGGAGAGGAGGCGAGGGACCTGGTGCAGGCCACCCTCGCGGATGCCTTCGAAAAGCGTCATTCACTGAGAGACCTGAAGGCCGGGCCCGCGTGGCTGCGGAGCATCCTGGTGTCGCGCGCCATGGGGCACCTGCGGCGGCGCCGGGTGTGGAGCGTGGTCCGCGAGGCCCTGGACCTGGGGCCCGCGCCGTCGCGCTCGCCGGAGGAGCACTTCGCCGGGGCCGAGCGCTGGCATGCCTTCGGCCGCGCGCTGCGGACGCTCCCCGCGCAGCAGGCCACCGCCTTCACCCTCCGCTACCTGGAAGGACTGGACCTGGACGCCGTCGCCGAGGCCATGCGCATCGGCCGGGGCACCGTCCGAATCCACCTCTACCGCGCCCTCAAGAAGCTGAAGGCCGTGGACGCCCTGCGAGGAGACACACCATGAGATGCCACGACGTGGCCGCGGCCCTCGTGGACGCGAGCCAGCTCCGGTCTCCGGAAGTCGAGTCCCACCTGTCGGGCTGCGAGGACTGCCGCGCCCTGGCCGCCCTGCACGCCTCCGCCTCCTCGCTGCGCCTGCCGTCGCCGCCCGCGCTCGCCCCCGTTCCCCGCGAGGCCGTGCTGCACGAGGTGCGCCGCCGCGCCTTCCGCCGCCGCGCCTCCGCGGGCGCCGTGGCCTCGCTGGGGCTGGCCGCGCTGGTGCTCTGGCTCCAGCCCGCCACGCAGGGGAGGCCGGTCGACCTTTCCTACGAGGAAGGCTCAGCGCCCCGGCCCGAGCTGGGGCTGTCGCGCGCGGCTCCGGCGGCCCTCGACGACGACACCGCCCGGGTCGTGCTCGCCGGGCGAGGCAATCTCTTGAACTTGATGGGCGAGGTGCGCGGCTTCACACGCCGCGACCTGGTGGTCGAGGACGAGTCGTACCGTCCCTTCGGCACGCTCCCCGCCTGGGTGCGCCCTCCCGATTCCCGCGCGCTGGAAGCACCGCCGTTCAGGACGGTGGTGATGACCCTCTATCCTCAGGAGTGATTCCGATGACGACTCGCGTTTCCAAGCTGTGGAGCACCACCGTGGCCGCGCTGCTGCTGGCGGCCCCCGCCCTGGCCCAGACCCCGCCGGCGCAGGAGGACGTGGTCATCCAGTCGTTCCCCGGCGGCCACCACGCGCCAGGGCACGTGCCGATGGTGATGCGCCTGGGGCACCTGCCGTCGCCCACCAATGGTATTCCGCCGCACCTCGTGGAGAAGCTGGGCATCCCCCGCGACGTGGCGCAGCGGGTGCAGGACCTCACCTTCGAGTCCAATGAGGCCCTCATCCCGCTGGAGGCGGACCTGAAGCGCGCGCAGCTCCGGCTGGAGCGGCTGATGAGCGCGCCCACGCCGGACGAGCGCGCCGTCTCCCAGCAGGTCGAGGAGGTGGGCCGCGCGGAGACGGCGGTGCGCCGCAACCGCGTCACGCTGATGGTGCAGATCAAGAAGATGCTGGGGCCGGACCTCTGGCAGAAGCTGGAGGCGGAGATGAAGGCCGTGCGCTTCGAGCGGCACCTCGAGCTCCACAAGGGAGGCTTCGGCAGGCCGGATGAGCCGGAGAACCGCACGACTCCGGCGCCGTCGCGCAAGCCGTAGCCTTCCGGTTTCGGACAACAGGGGCGGGCCCCGCCGGAGCTCCCCGGCGCGGGCCCCCTATCCTGGCGCCATGGCCACCACTCCGGACCGTGAGCGCCAGCTCCAGGAGGATGCCGCCCAGCTCCAGCGGCTGGGGTACGCGCAGCAGCTCCTGCGTGACATGGGCGGCTTCTCCAACTTCGCCGTCTCCTTCTCCATCATCTCCATCCTCACCGGGGCGGTGACGCTCTACGGGCACGGGCTGCGCTTCGGCGGGCCCTTCGTCATGGGCGTGGGCTGGCCGCTGGTGGCGGTGATGACGCTGGCGGTGGCGGCGAGCCTCGCGCAGCTCGCCTCGTCCTTCCCCACGGCGGGCGCGCTGTACCACTGGGCGGCGATGCTCGGCGGGCCGCGGGTGGGCTTCTTCACCGCGTGGCTCAACACGGTGGGGCAGTTCGCCATTACCGCGGGCATCGACTACGGGCTGGCGGAGTTCCTCGCGGACATGCTCGGCCTGCCGCGCGAGCGCGGGGCGGTGCTGCCGCTGTACGCCGCCATCCTCCTGTCCCACGCGGTGCTCAACCACGTGGGCGTGCGGGTGGTGGCGTGGCTCAACGACTTCTCCGCCTGGTACCACGTGGGCGGGGTGGCGGTGCTCATCGGCGCGCTGGTGGCGCTGGCGCCCCGGCAGGACGTGGGCTTCCTCCTCACGCGCGTCAGCACGGAGAGCCCGTCCTGGTACGCGTACGGCTTCCTCATCGGCCTGCTCCAGGCGCAGTGGACCTTCACCGGCTACGACGCCAGCGCGCACATCTCCGAGGAGACGCGAGACCCCACGCGCAACGCCCCGTGGGGCATCTTCCTGTCGGTGGCGGTGAGCGCGGTGGTGGGCTACGTGCTGCTGGGCACGGTGACGCTGGCCATCCAGGACCTGCCGGCCGCCACCGCCGCGCCGAACCCGTTCCTCTACGTGCTGACGAACGCGCTGGGCCCGTCCGTGGGCGGAGCGCTGGTGTGGGTGGCCATCGCGGCGATGTGGTTCTGCGGGCTGTCGTCGGTGACGTCCAACTCGCGCATGCTGTTCGCCTTCGCGCGGGACAACGGGCTGCCCGGCTCGCGGTGGCTGAAGCACGTGTCCCCGCGCTTCCGGAGCCCGTCCGTGGCCGTCTGGGTGTCCGTGGTGGCGGCCTTCGTCGTGGCGCTGTGGGCGGAGGCGTACGCGGCCATGGTGGCGCTGAGCACGCTGGCGCTCTACGCGTCCTATGCGCTGCCCATCTGGGTGGGCTGGCGGGCGCGCCGGGCGGGGACGTGGTCGCACCGGGGCCCGTGGGACCTGGGGCGCGCGTCGCCGTTCATCAACGCGGTGGCCCTGGTCTGGTGTGCGGTCATCATGGTGCTCTTCGTGCTGCCGCCCAACCAGCTCGCCGGCTACACGTTCGCCGGCGCGCTGGTGCTCTTGGGGCTCTACTGGGGGCTGCGGCAGCGGCACACCTTCAAGGGGCCGCAGGTGACGCTGCTGCGGAAGGCTCCGGAAGGGGACGCGCCTACTTCGGCAGCGCGGTCTTCCCCATCTTCAGGATGAGCTTGAAGTGCTCCGCGGTGAAGGGCACCACGCTGATGCGGCTTCGCGTGAGCAGCTGACAGTCCTTCAGCGCGGGCGTGGCCTTGATGGTGGCCAGGTCCACGGGCTGCTTCAGCGCGACGACGGGGCCCACGTCCACGGAGGCCCAGTCCTCGCCGGGGGCGGTGGGGTCCGGGACGGCGGCGGTGAGCACCTTCGCCACGGCCACCACGGCCTTGCCCTCGTTGGAGTGGTAGTAGAGGCAGAGGTCGCCGGGCTTCATGGCCCGGAGGTTGTTGCGCGCCTCGTAGTTGCGCACGCCCGTCCAGTCCGTCTTCCCGTCCTTCTCGAGCTGGGCGTACGCGTACACCGAGGGCTCGCTCTTGATGAGCCAGTACTGGGGTTTCGCCATGGCGGCGCACCATAGAGCAGGGTCGGGCGCCGTGGGCCAGCGCTGATTTCGACGCGCGGACACTCGTGGTGAAGGCCGGGTGCACGCCTGCATGAAGGCGTGCACGGTGCAGTGGGCCCGGTTAGAGGGGGGCGGCCAACTTCAGGAGTGAACGGATGGACTTGGAATTGAAGGGCAGGGTCGCGCTGGTGAGTGGCTCCACGGCGGGCATCGGCCTGGCCATCGTGGAGGCGCTGGCTCGCGAGGGCGCGGAGGTCATCGTCAACGGACGCACCCAGGAGCGCGTGGACGCGGCCCTCAAGGAGGTTCGCGGCAGGAATCCCCACGCGAAGCTGAAGGGCGTGGCCGGGGACCTGGGCACGCGCGAGGGCGTGGCTCGGATGATTCAGGCGGTCCCCCACGTGGACATCCTGGTGAACAACCTGGGCGCCTTCGTGCCCAAGGCCTTCGAGGACATCACCGACGAGGACTGGTTCAACATCTTCGAGGTGAACGTGATGAGCGGCATCCGGCTCAGCCGCCACTACATCAAGGGCATGCGCCAGCAGAACTGGGGCCGCATCCTCTTCATCTCCAGCGAGTCCGGCCTCCAGATTCCCGTGGAGATGATTCACTACGGCGTGACGAAGACGGCGCAGATTGCCCTGGCGCGCGGCATCGCCGAGGGCACGGCCGGCTCGAACATCACCGTCAACTCCATCCTCCCCGGGCCCACGCGCTCCGAGGGCGTGGAGGAGTTCCTCAAGAACCTGGCGCGCCAGCAGGGCGTGGACGTGGCCACGGTGGAGCGCGAGTTCTTCAAGCACGCGCGGCCCTCGTCGCTGCTCCAGCGCTTCGAGACGGTGGAGGAGATTGCCTCCCTCGTGGCCTTCGTGTGCAGCCCGAAGTCCTCGGGCATCAACGGCGCGGCGCTTCGGGTGGACGGCGGCGTGGTTCGCGCCATCGCCTGAGCCAGCCGTGTACGCGTGCGCGGGCGTCCTCGTGACGCCGCGCCACGCGCGTGAGAGCATCGAGCGCGGGGCCCTTCACGGCGCTCCCCGCGCTCATGGACTCTCTGCCCACCCTCCGTCGCGCCCTCCATCATCCCCTCACGCGGCTCGTGTTCTGCATCGTGCTGGCCTCGGTGCTCACGGGACTGGTGCGGCTGCTGTACCTCCTGCTCGACCTGCACTGGTGGGCGAGCGAGGTCCAACAGACCCTGTTCATGGCGACGGGGAGTGCCCTGGCCGCGCTGCTGACGCTGGTGCTGGTGGACGGCCTGCTGGAGCGCAAGAACCTGGAACAGCTCGGGCTGCGGCGGCGGGGCGCGCTGCGCGAGCTCGGGTGGGGCACGCTGCTGGGCGCGGGGCAGATGGCGCTGGTGGTCGGCGTGCTGGCGCTGGCCGGCTGGTACGAGCTGGTGGAAGGGCGCCCGGAAACAGTCCAGGACGAGGTACGGGGCGCGCTCTGGTGGGCGGGAATCTTCGCGGCGGCGGGCTTCCAGGAGGAGGTGCTCTTCCGGGGGATTGGCTTCCGCTTGCTGGAGGAGTGGCTGGGCTCGGCGGCGGCGCTCGTCCTCAGCAGCGCCTTCTTCGGCCTCGTCCACATCGGCAACCCGAACGCGACGCCGTTCGCCACGCTGGCCATCGCCGTGGAGGCAGGGGTGATGCTCGGCGGGGCCTACATGCTGACTCGCTCCCTGTGGTTCGCCACGGGCGCGCACATCGCCTGGAACTGGGTGCAGGGCCCGTTCTTCGGCATCGCCGTCTCGGGCACGAAGCAGGACAGCCTCCTGGAGGGCCGTCTGGTGGGCCCGGAGGTGTGGACCGGAGGCGCCTTCGGCGCCGAGGCCGGCGGCGTGGCGCTGCTGGTGGGCACCGCCGTCGGCGTGCTGCTGGTGGTGGCCGCCGCCCGCCGGGGACGGTGGGTGCCCTTGCTGCCCAGGCGTGTTGCCCGTCAGCAGCCCCAGCCCCCACCCGCGCCAGTCACATGACGGCCTGCAGCGTATGGCGTGAGGCCAGCTCGCCCTTCACCGGGGCGTCCTCGATGCCGAGCCGCTTCTCCAGCTGCTGCTCCAGGTAGAGCACCTGCTCCGGCTCCTCCAGCCGGTGGAGGAGCGTCCGCTTGCGGCCCGCGGCGTCCAGGGCATTCAGGTTCCAGCCCTGGCCATGCCACGCGAACACCGGCCTCCGCGCGTTCTCCTTGCCGTAGAGCTGCTTCAGCTCCCCCCTCGACAGCTCCAGGTTTCCGGGCCAGGGGAGGGGACCATGCCGGATGACGAGCCGGTCCTCGCGCGCCTCGATGGTGGTCTTGTTGAGGAACCCCGTGAGGGCGCAGTACGTCAGCGCCAGCCCCGCGGCCAGCATCAGACACAGGAAGCCCACCGCGCCGGGCTCCAGGGGAGACCCGTTGGACAGCCCCCTGGCGAGCAGGGCGGTGCTGAAGACGTCCAGCGCGAAGCCCCAGCCGCCGATGATGAGGTACTCCATCCGGAACCACGTCCACGAGATGCGCGTGGCCTCCTCGGTCTCCTCCACGTTGAAGAACCGCGGCACGGAGAGCTTCGGGGACGGCTCGCGCGGCGCGCGCGCCAGCCTCGGGCCCTCGCGCTCCGCCAGGTCGTACACGACGTCGCACGCGTGGCACCGGGCCAGCTTCAGCGCCAGGCTCACGTCATTCGCATGGTAGGGCGCGGCGCAGGCGGCGCAACACAGTTGCATGAATGAACCCCCCGAGGCTCGTGACAGATGCGGATTCTAGGGCAGCTCCGCCTCCGTCCCAAGCCCCCGGGAGGGTCCGTGGCGCTTACGTCACATGTGTCTTCAAGAAGACACGAAGCGCCTCGGCCACACTCCAGGCCTGGGCGATGCAGCCTCGCGGCCGGTACGGCTCGGTGGCGTCGAAGATTTCGCTGATCTGCCCGATGCCCGAGTGAAGCAGGTGCTCCTCCAGGCCGCGCAGCAGGGCGCGCGCCGCCTTGAGGTCCGGGTTCACCTTCAGCGTCGCGTCCACGTAGTGGCCGATGAGCCAGCCCCACACCGTGCCCTGATGGTACGCCGCGTCACGCGCGCGCAGGTCGCCGTCGTACTTCGGCTTGTAGTCCGGGTGGCCCGCCGCGAGGCTGCGCAGACCCACCGGCGTCACCAGCTCGCGCCGCACCCTCTCCAGCACGGGCTCCCACTTGTCCCTGCGCAGCACCGGGTGCTTCAGCGAGATGGCGAACACCTGGTTGGGGCGGATGGCCGCGTCCTCCCCGCCGTCCTCGCCGTCCACCACGTCGTAGAGGCACTGAAGCTTCTCGTTCCAGAAGCGCCGGTTGAAGCTGCCGTGGGCCTTCTCCGCCGCGGACAGGTAGGGCTTCGCGTCCTGGCCGAGCTGCTCCGCCCAGGTGCCCATCAGCCGCAGGGCGTTGAACCACAGGGCGTTGATTTCCACCACCTTGCCCCGGCGCGGCGTCACCACCCAGCCGTCCACCTTCGCGTCCATCCAGGTGAGCTGGTAGCCCTCCGCGCCCTGGCGCAGCAGGCCATCCGCCGGGTCCACGCCGATGTTGAAGCGCGTGCCCTTCAGGTGATGGTCGATGATGGCGCGCAGCGTGGGGAAGATGTCGCGCAGCAGCTCGGTGTCCTTCGTGCACTCGAGGTACCGGTCCACCGCGTGGAAGAACCACATCGTCGCGTCGGCCGTGTGGTAGACGCCCTCGCTCTCCCCGTCCGGGAAGTAGTTGGGGATGAGGCCGTCGCGCACGTAGTGCTGGAAGGTGCGGAGGATGGCCGCCGCCTCGCGGTAGCGCCCGGTGCACAGCGTCAGGCCGTCCAGCGAAATCATCGTGTCCCGGCCCCAGTCGGTGAACCAGTGGTAGCCGGCGATGATGCTGCGCGCGTCCTGGTTCATGGAGCGCGCCCAGGCGTCGTCCGCGGGGCGCGTCGGGTCGATGACGAACTGGTCCGCCGCCAGCACCAGCCGCGCGGGCACGCCGTGACGCGCCTCCTCTGGCGCCCGGGACAAGAGCCGTCGCTCGCGTTCCAGCTCCAGCGCGAAGGCCTCGGCCGGCTCTCTCTCCAGGCACGCCCAGCCCTCGGTGGTGACGCCGAGCGCGAGCCGCTCGCCGGGCCGCAGCGTGCACTCGAAGTAGCCTGGTGAGCGCTGCACCTCCGTGTGCTCGTACCCGCGGGACTTCTCCACGCGGAAGAGCTGCACCGGGGACGTCTGCGGCAGGCCCACGAACGGGGCGGGGCCGCTGGAGTACAGCCGCAGGCGCATGGGCTGTGCGTCGTCTCCGCTGCGCAGCTCCACCTGGGCGCCTCGCAGGAAGACGGTGGGCTCGTGCTGGTGGTTGGGGATGGGCCGGTCATGTGGCCGGTCCACGGGGAAGGGGCGCAGCCGCAGGCCGACCTCGGGCCCGGACACGTGCTCCCAGGCGATGAAGACGGTGTTCTCCCCGTGCACCATCATCAGCTTGCGCCGCAGCCGGGTGGGGCCGACCTGGTACTCCCAGACGGGCACGAGCCCGTCGAGGTGGAAGCTCCGCAGGTGGCGCGCGCCTTCCTCGTGCGTGGCGCCGTCCGCCCCCTCCTCGGTGCCGAGCGGGTACGCCTTCCCGTCCACGTGCACGTGCTCCACCAGGCGCGCCAGCAGCACGGTGCGGCCACGCTTCTCCAGGCTGGGGATGAAGAGGCCGTGGTAGCGGCGCGTGTTGCAGCCCACCACCGTGCCGGACGCGTAGCCGCCGCGGCCGTTGGTGACGAGCCACTCGTGCTGGAGGTCCTTCGAGAAGTCGGTGCCCTCGGGCCACTCGAAGGTGATGCGGGGCAGGGCAGGGGAGGAATCGACCAGGGTCACGCCTTCGTCTCCTCGGTGCTCGTCAGCACCAGCGCTGTCTGTCCGGGAAGGTGCAGCCCATCCCCGAGCGGCTGCGCGCCGAGGGTGAGCTGGAATGGGGCGGACCGAGACAATTCATCCTCCGTTTCGACCAGGGATGTGCGTCGACGTTGTGCATCCGCGCGGAGGTGGGAAAGGACCCGGAGTCACAGCGCATCACGCCCACGCGTGCATGGGACGAGCGTCCAGACGGGCTCTCGTCCGAGGGACAGCTCCGCGTCCGGGTTCCGACCCGTCGAGGCATTCAGGAAAGGCGCTGCAGCTGCTAATTACGCGCCTTTGGAGGGTTCCCGACCCAACATGCTTTCCTGGCTACCTGCTTCCACTGCCGCGCTCCGGATGCTGAGGCTCCTGCTGCTCGTCCTGCTTCCTCTCGCGGCGCCGGCCGCGGCCCCCGCGGAGGAGATGCGGACCTACGTCACGTCCATTCGTCGCCTGTACGAGTCGCTCGAGTACGAGCGTGCGCTCGCGCAGGTCTCCAGTGCCAGGCGCGTGGCTCGCGGGATGGAGGACGACGTCATCCTGTCTCTCTACGAGGGCATCCTCCTCGCGAACATGCAGAAGCCGGAGGAGTCCGCCGCCGCCTTCAAGTCGGCGCTGCTGCTGAAGCCGGACGCGAAGCTTCCCCTCATGGTGTCTCCCAAGGTGGCTCGGAACTTCGAGAGCGTCCGGAGCGAGGTGAAGCGCGAGCTGGCCGCGGTCCAGGCGGAGCGCGAGACGGCGGCCCGGAGCGAGGTGGCCGTGCCGCGTCCCGCCCCCGTGGACGCGCCTGCTCCCAGCGGAGTCTCCACGAAGCGGGACCTCCGCTCGCGGGCGCTCATCCCCGCCGTGGCCGGCGGTGTGCTGCTGGTGTCCGGCGCGGTGACGTATGGCTTGGCGCGCGCGGAGCGGAGCCGGCTGCGCGAGGGGCCCGGGGAGTTCGGCTCGTTCGACGAGGCGAAGCGGAGCGCGAGCCGGGGGCGGACCTTGCAGACGGTGGGCTTCGGTCTCGCGGGCGCGGGCGTGGTGGGGCTGGGCGTGGCGGCGGGGCTGTTCGTGCTGGGCGCGCCGGGCGACGCCGTATCGCTCGGCGTGTCGACGGATGGGACGTCGGCCTTCGTGTCCGGGAGGTGGCCGTGAAGACGCGCGCGTACCGGGTGCTCGCCCTCGCCGTGCTGCTGGGCTGCGGCGTCGGCTGCATCGACTTCGACCAGGAGCTGACGGACCTGTGCGAGCGGAGCCCGTCGTTCTGTGAAGCGGACGGGGGCAGCACGCCGGACGGCGGTGATGGAGGTCTGCCCGACTCCGGCACGCCCGACTCCGGCACGCCCGACGCGGGACCTCCGCCCACGCTCGTGGGGGCCTCCCAGTCCGTCTTCCATGTCACGCCCTGGGACCCGGCGGACTTCAGTGTCACCGCCGAGGCCTCGCAGGGGGGCGCGCTGCGCTTCTCCTGGTCGGCCACGCACGGCGCCCTGGAGACGCCTCGGGACACCGCGACGACGAGCGAGGTGCGCTGGTCGACGGCCACGTGTCCACCGGAAGGGGAGCGGCCCACCATCACCGCGACGGTGACCCATGCGGGGGGGCTCACCGCGACCCGGTCGTTCCAGCTCGACGTCCATTGTCCGAAGTGGACCGCTCCTCGCTCCATGGCGGTGGTTCGCGCGGCCCACACCGTCACCCTGCTCGCTTCGGGCAAGGTGCTGGTGGCTGGCGGACTCCAGGGGACCACCACCTTCGCCTCGGCGGAGCTGTATGACCCGGCGACCGTCACCTGGGGGGCCACCGGCGGGATGACGACCGTGCGTCACTCCCACGCCGCGGTCCTGCTCCGCTCGGGCAAGGTGCTGGTGATGGGCGGGCGGAGTTCCTCCGGCGTTCTCGCGTCCGCCGAGCTGTATGACCCGGGGACAGGCACCTGGACAGCCACCGGCGGCATGGCCAGGGCCCGGTCGCATCATGTCGCCGTCGTGCTGCGGTCGGGCAGGGTGCTCGTCATGGGCGGAGCCGATTTCGAGGGCCCCATCTCCACGGCGGAGGTCTACGACCCCGACGCGGGCACCTGGGCCGCCACCGGAGGCATGACCGCGGCTCGCATGGGATTCCAGGCCTCCGTCCTGCTTTCGGGTCGGGTGCTGGTGACGGGGGGCCTCACCGGAAGCCTGCGGGATGGCTTCCGTGAGCTGGCGACAGCGGAGGTCTATGACCCGGCCACGGGAGCGTGGTCGGCCACCAGCAGCATGTCCCTGCCTCGCGCGGACCACCGCGCTGTCGTGCTGGCTTCGGGGAAGGTGCTGGTGACGGGTGCGCGTTCGCGCGGAGGCACGCCCAGCGCCGCGGCGGAAATCTATGATCCGAATACGGGCAACTGGACGGCCACCAGCAGCATGCCCCGGGCGCTCTCACATCACCTGATGCTCCCGCTGCCCACGGGCAAGGTGCTGGTCGCCGGGGGCATGGAGCAGCAAGGTATTCCCAGTGCCTCGGTGGAGCTCTACGACCCCGCCACGTCGACCTGGCGCTCCGGTCCCAGCATGACCCGCGCCCGCGTGGCGCCGGGCGCCGTGGTGCTTTCTTCGGGAGAAATCCTCGTGGCGGGGGGCGAAGGCCCGGACGCCAGCGCGCTCGACTCGTCGGAGGTGTACGACCCGGCGGTGGGGACCTGGAGGTCGGCGGGCCCGTTGAGCCGGAGTCGCACCTTGCACACCACCACGCTGTTGCCTTCCGGAAAGGTGCTGCTGGTGGGCGGTGGCTCCCCTGACGCCCCCGAGAGTGGCGTCGCGGAGCTCGGTGACCCCGCCACGGGCCAGTGGGTCGCCACGGGGCGCATGGGCCAGGCTCGGAGGGGCCATACGGCGAGCCTGCTGGCCACGGGCAAGGTGCTGGTGGCCGGCGGTACCGCGACGGACTCCCTGTCCTCCGCGGAGCTCTACGACTCGGCCACGGGAACCTGGAGCCCCACGGGCAGCATGGCCACGGCGCGAAGCGCCCATGCGGCCACCGTGCTGCCCTCGGGCAAGGTGCTGGTGACGGGCGGAGACCTGGCGGGGAGCACCATCGCCACGGCGGAGCTCTACGACCCGGTCAGCGGCACCTGGAGCGCCACCAGCAGCATGAGGGTCGCCCGCGAGGACCACACCGCGACCCTGCTCGCCACGGGCAAGGTGCTCGTCGTGGGTGGCACCACGACATCCCAGGGGGCGGAAATCTATGACCCCGCCACGGGCACCTGGACGCCCACCCACAACGCGCCCTGGCCTCGCTACGGCCACACCGCGACCCTGCTCGCCACGGGCAAGGTGCTGGTGGCGGGCGGCAACACCGACGCGAGCGACGTCAACCCCGCCACGGCCGAGCTGTACGACCCCACCACGAACACGTTCGCCGCCACGGGGCAGATGGGGCGCATCCGCCGGGACCTCGAGGCCGTCCTCCTGCCTTCCGGCAAGGTGCTGGTGGCGGGGGGCCGGTACGTCAATGGCCGCGTCGCGACCTTCTACGGCGCGAGCGACGTGGAGCTGTATGACCCCGAGCTCGGCACCTGGTGGGTGACCGGAGCCATGCGCACTCCCCGCACCTCGCACACGCTCGTGCTGCTGCCCTCGGGCGCGGTGTGGGCCACCGGCGGCGACACGACGTCCTTGAGCGGTCCGTCCGGCCCGTCGCAGCCCTCCACGTCCGAGCTCTACCTGCCCTGAGTCCGCCCCCACGGGGAGCGGCCAGCCAGCCGCTCCATCACCGTGGAGACTCAAGAAGAGAAAACGGCGGGACCCGGCCCCCTCCCTGAACCGGGCCCCGCCATTTCTACAGCCTTTCCTACGCCTGCTTCGCGATGCCGCTCGTCGGCGTCGTCTCGGCCGCCTTGCCATTGAGCAGCGCGCTGCTCGCGTACAGGGCCAGTCCCACCACGCCCAGCACCGCGGCCTCCGCATGCACCGCGAACCCCAGGCCCATCAGGGTCAGGGTCCCCGTGCCCATCGCGAACGCCACCGCC
>NZ_JABBJJ010000010.1 GCF_012933655.1 Pyxidicoccus fallax
CGCACCAGGAGGTGCCCTTCGAGAGGCTGGTGGAGGAGCTGCAGCCCGAGCGCGACATGAGCCGCGGCCCGCTCTTCCAGGTGATGTTCGTGCTGCAGAACGCGCCGGGCGGAGCGGTGAAGCTGCCAGGGCTGACGCTGGAGGCGGCCGAGTCGTCGGGCAAGACGGCCAAGTTCGACCTCACCCTCGGCATGGGTGAGTCGGAAGAAGGGCTCTCCGGAGGCCTGGAGTTCAACAGCGACCTGTTCGAGCCGGAGACGGTGGAGCGGCTGCTGGGGCATCTGCGGGTGCTGGTGGAGGCAGCGGTCGCGAGGCCCGAGACGCGCCTGGCGGATCTGCCGTTGATGGGTGAGGAGGAGCAGCGCCGGCTCGTGTCCGAGTGGAGCGGGACGCGAGTGGAGTACCCGCGCGAGGCGGGCCTGCACGAGCTGTTCGAAGCGCAGGTACAGAGGACGCCGGAAGCGGTCGCGGTGGAGTACGCGGGCCAGCGGCTGACGTACGCGCAGCTCAACCAGCGCGCCAACCAGCTCGGGCATCACCTGAGGGGCATGGGAGTGGGCCCCGAGGTGCGCGTGGGGCTGTGCGTGGAACGCTCGCTGGATCTGGTGGTGAGCGTGCTGGGTATCCTGAAGGCGGGCGGTGTGTACGTGCCGCTGGATGCCAGCTACCCGGTGGAACGGCTGGCCTGGATGCGGCGCGAAGCCGGTGTGGCCCTGTTGGTCGCGCAGGAGTCGCTGCTCAACAAGCTCGCGCTGCCGGATGGCGAAGCCGTGGTGCGCGTGGATACCGACTGGCAGGCGCGCATCGCTCGCCAGCCGGACAGCAATCCGCGTCCCGTTGTGGGTGGCGACAACCTGGCGTACGTGATGTTCACGTCGGGAAGCACGGGCAAGCCGAAGGGCGTGGGCGTGCCGCACCGGGCGGTGGCTCGGCTGGTGCTGAGCAACGCGGGAGTCCAGGGAGCTGCGGGAACGGGCCTCATGGCCACCGGTGTGAGCACCGGCTCCGCTACTGACGCGGCAGCCGACTACGCGCACTTCGGACCGGAGGAGGTGTGGCTGCAGCTGGCGCCCATCTCGTTCGACGCTTCGACGCTGGAAGTCTGGGGTGCGCTGCTGCATGGCGCGAAGCTGGTGGTGTACCCGGCGGGCACTCCGTCGCTGGAGGAATTGGGCCGTGCGCTGGGCGAGTCTGGCATCACGTCCCTGTGGCTGACGGCGGCCCTCTTCGAGCAGATGCAGGCGAGGCAGCCCGAAGCGCTGGCGCGAGTGAAGCAGGTGCTCGCGGGTGGCGACGTGCTGCCGGTGACGCGAGTGAAGGAGCGGCTGGCCTCTGGAAACGTGCTCATCAACGGGTACGGCCCGACGGAGAACACGACCTTCTCCGCGTGCTACCGCATGGAGGGAGTGGAGGAGCTGGGCGCCTCGGTGCCTATCGGCCGTCCCATCACGAATACGTCCGCGTACGTGCTGGACGCCTCCCTGCGCCCGGTCCCGGTGGGAGTGCCGGGCGAGCTGTACGTGGGAGGAGAGGGCCTGGCGGTAGGGTACGTGGGCCGGCCGGAGCTGACGGCCGAGCGCTTCGTGCCCAACCCGTTCGGCGACGGAGAGCGGCTGTACCGCACGGGCGACCAGGTGCGCTGGAGGAAGAACGGCACGCTGGAGTTCCTCGGCCGCAACGACACGCAGGTGAAGGTGCGCGGCTTCCGAATCGAGCCGGGCGAGGTGGAGACGGCGCTGGCGCAGCACGCGGGCGTCAGTGAGGCCGCCGTCGTGGCGCGGGAGGACGGAGCCGAAGGCAAGCGGCTGGTGGCGTACGTGACGGCGAAGGAGGGCGCGGCACTGGACGTGGCCACGCTGCGCACGCACCTGAAGCAGCGGCTGCCGGAGTACATGGTGCCGTCCGCGTACGTGGTGCTGGACGTGCTGCCACTCACACCCAACGGCAAGGTGGACCGCAAGGCCCTGCCTACGCCGGAGAGCGCGTCCGAAATCCACAGGCATGAGTACGTCGCACCCCGCACGCCGGTGGAGGAAGTGCTGGCCAGCCTGTGGTCGGAGGTGCTGCGTCAGGACAGGGTGGGCGTGCGCGACGACTTCTTCGCGCTGGGTGGCCACTCACTGCTCGCGACGCAGCTCGTGTCGCGGGTGCGTGAGTCCTTCCAGGTGGAGCTGCCGCTGCGCGAACTGTTCGAGTCGCCGACGATCGCGCAGCTGGCCCTCCGCATCGAGAGCGCACGTGCCATCACCGGGGGAACGCAGGCGCCGCCTTTGAAGCCCGCGCCTCGCGATGGCGCGCCGCCGCTGTCCTTCGCGCAGCAGCGCCTGTGGTTCCTGGAGCAGCTAGAACCGGGGAGCACCGTCTACAACGTGCCCTCGGCGGTGCGACTGTCCGGCTCGCTGGACGCAGGCGCCCTGGAGCACGCCTTCCACGAGCTGGTCCGCCGCCACGAGTCGCTGCGCACGACCTTCCAGGTCATGGGTGGCGCTCCCGTGCAGATCATCGACCCGCGGGGCCGCGCACGGCTCGACGTGGTGGACCTGTGCCACCTCTCCGAGTCCGAGCGCGAGGCGGAAGCGCGTCGGCGGGCCCTGGAAGAATCCCAGCGCCCGTTCGACCTGGAGCGGGGCCCTCTCCTGAGGACGACGCTCCTGAAGCTGTCGGACCAGGAGCACGTGCTCGTCCTGGTGATGCACCACATCATCTCCGACGGCTGGTCCATGGGACTCCTGGTCCAGGAACTCGCACAGCTCTACGCGGCGTTCTCCCAGTCGTTGCCGTCTCCGCTGCCGGAGCTGCCGCTCCAGTACGCGGACTACGCCATCTGGCAGCGCGGCTGGCTGAGCGGTGACGTGCTGGACGCTCAGCTGGGCTACTGGAAGCAGCAGCTCGACGGCGCACCCCGGCTGCTGGAGCTGCCCACGGACCTGCCTCGGCCGGCGGTGCAGTCCCTGGAGGGAGCCTTCGCGCCGTTCTCGCTGGGCCGCGAGCTGTCCGAGGCCGTGAAGGCGCTCGGCCGCCGCGAGGGCGTGACGCCGTTCATGGTGTTGCTGGCGGCGTTCCAGGCCGTGCTGGCGCGTTACTCGGGCCAGGAGGACATCTGCGTCGGCTCGCCCATCGCGGGCCGCACGCGCGGCGAGACGGAGGGCCTCATCGGCTTCTTCGTCAACACGCTGGTGCTCCGCACGCGGCTGGACGGCAATCCCTCGTTCCGCGAGATGCTCGCCCGCGTGCGCGAGGTGACGCTCGGTGCCTACGCGCACCAGGACGTACCCTTCGAGAAGCTCGTCGAGGAGCTGCGTCCCGAGCGCAGCCTGAGTCACTCGCCGCTGTTCCAGGTGATGCTCACCCTCGACAGCACGCCCAAGGCGGCGGGGCAGGGGATGTCCGGCCTGACGCTCCAGCCCGTGGAGGTGGAGCACCGGGTGGCGCGGTTCGACCTCACGCTCGGTCTGGCCGACGGCGAGGACGGACTCACTGGAGGCCTGGAGTACAGCACCGCCCTGTTCGAGCGCGCGACCGTGGAGCGGCTGCTCGGCCACCTGAAGGCGCTGCTCGAAGGGGCCATCGCCCGGCCGGAGCAGTCCGTCTTCGCGGTGCCCCTGCTGCGCGACGACGAGAAGCGGCGGCTGCTGGTGGAGTGGAACGACACCGGCTCGGCGGGTCCGGCGGACGCGTGCATCCACACGCTCGTGGAGCGCCAGGTGTCCGCCACGCCGGACGCGGTGGCGGTGAGGGCCGGCGCGGTGGCGCTGACGTACCGCGAGCTCGACCTGCGGGCCAACCGGCTGGCGCATCACCTGCGCGGACTCGGCGTGGGGCCGGAGGTCCGGGTGGGCCTGTGCATCGAGCGCACGGAGGACCTGGTGGTGGCGGTGCTGGGCATCCTCAAGGCGGGCGGCGCGTACGTGCCGTTGGATCCCGCGTACCCGCGCCAGCGGCTCGCGTACATGCTGGAGGACGCGAAGCCGCGGGTGCTCGTGGGACAGCGGCGGCTCCTGGAGTCGCTGCCCCCGTCGGAGGCGGCCTGGGTGGCGCTCGATGAGGCGCACACCCTGGCGTCCGCGCGCGGGGACGCACCGGTCTCCGGCGTCGCTCCGGACCATCTGGCCTACGTGCTGTTCACGTCGGGCAGCACGGGACGCCCCAAGGGCGTGGCGCTGGAGCACCGGAGCGCGGTGGCCTTCCTGCGCTGGACGGCCCGCGCCTTCGCGGCGGCTGAGCTGGCCGGCGTGCTGGCCTCCACCTCGCTCAACTTCGACCTGTCCGTCTTCGAGCTGTTCGCTCCGCTGACGCGCGGTGGCGCGGTGGTGGTGGCGAGGAACGCGCTCGAGCTGCCGTCGCTTCCGGCGGCGGACCGGGTGACGCTCATCAACACGGTTCCGTCGGCCATGGCGGAGCTGGTGCGCGCCAACGCGGTGCCGGGCTCGGTGAGGACGGTGAACCTGGCCGGCGAGCCGCTGGCCAACTCGCTGGTGCAGGCCATCCACCAGGCGGCGCCCGGCGTGGAGCGCGTGCTCAACCTGTACGGGCCCACGGAGGACACGACGTACTCGACGTGGACGGTGGCGCCCCGGGGCGCGCGGCGGGAGCCGACGCTCGGCAGGCCGCTGGATGGAACGCGCGCGTACGTGCTGGATGCGCTGGGGCAGCCGGTGCCCCAGGGCGTGGCCGGCGAGCTGTACCTGGCCGGCGCGGGCCTGGCGCGCGGCTACGTGGACCGGCCGGAGCTGACGGCCGAGCGCTTCGTGCCGGACCCGTTCAGCCAGGAGCCCGGAGCGCGGCTGTACCGGACCGGAGACCGGGTGCGGTGGCTGCCGGAGGGCGTGCTCCAGTACCTCGGCCGCATCGACCAGCAGGTGAAGGTGCGCGGCTTCCGCATCGAGCTGGGCGAGGTCGAGGCCGCGCTGCGCCAGCAGCCGGACGTGCGCGACGCGGTGGTGCTGGCGCGTGAGGGCCGGCTGGTGGCCTACGTCGTGGCCCGGTCGGGCGGGGCGCTCGACGCGGCGGAGCTGCGGCGGTTCGTGAAGGAGCGGGTACCTGACTTCATGGTGCCCGCGGCCTTCGTGACGCTGGACGCGCTGCCGCTGACGCCCAATGGCAAGGTGGACCGCAAGGCGCTTCCGGCGCCGGAGGTCCGCTCGGAGCCGGCGCGTGCCTACGTGCCGCCGCGCGACGAGGTGGAGCTGCTGCTCGCGCGAATCTGGGAGGAGCTGCTGGGCGTCGGGCCCATCGGCATCCACTCGGACTTCTTCGAGCTGGGCGGACACTCGCTCCTGGCCATGCGGATGATGTCGCTCATCCGCGAGCGCCTGGGACGGAGCCTGCCCGTGGTGTCGCTGTTCCAGTCGGGCACGCTGGAGGAGCTGGCGGCGCGCCTGCGCGAGGCGCCGGGGCACCTGTCACCGCTGGTGCCGCTCACCACGGGAGGCTCGCGCCGTCCGTTCTTCAGCGTCCACCCGGTCAGCGGCAACGTCCTGCCGTACCTGGAGCTGGCGCGCGCGCTGGGGCCGGAGCAGCCGTTCTACGCGTTCCAGTCGCCCGGCATCGACGGAGAGGGCACTCCGCTGGAGACGGTGGAGGCGCTGGCGGCGCGCTACGTGGAGGAGCTGCGCGCGGTCCAACCGTCCGGCCCGTACCGGTTGGGAGGCTGGTCGCTGGGAGGCGTCGTGGCCTTCGAGATGGCGCGGCAGCTGGAGCAGCGAGGGGAGCGGGTGGAGCAGCTCGTGCTCATCGACGCGTATGCCTTCGACCAGCGTCCGCCGGAGGGGGCAGGGGAGTCGTGGCTCGCGGCCCGGTTCGTGGAGTTCACGGCGCGGCTCGTCGGACTGCCCGTGCCGGAGCTCCGCGAGGAGGAGGTGCCCGGAGGCGATGCGCTGCTGAGTCGCTTGCTGGAGGCGGGCCGCAACGCCGGTGTCCTGGCGCGCGGCGTGGGCCTGGAGCAGCTCCGCGCGCTGTACCGAGTCTTCGCGAGCAACCTCCGTGCGCTCTGGGACTACCAGCCCGGTGCCTACGGTGGTCGTGTCACCCTGGTTCGCGCCAGTGAGACACAGGTGCCCACGGGGCCGGATGGTGGCTGGGCGATGCTCGCGGCCGGAGGCGTGGAGGTGCACGAGCTTCCGGGTGACCACCACTCCGTCCTCCACGCGCCGAGCGTGGAGCTGCTCGCGAGGAAGATTCAGGAGTGATGGCACAGAGGCGGCGGGTTCGGTTCCCGCCGCCTCCAATGAAAGCAACCCGCCGCTCTGAGCCCGGCCAGCCCGCCTGCCGGAACTGAGCCCTCGGCGGGGCTGGGACAACTGGCAGACGGCGCAGTAACGGTCGCTCCAGTGGGCGAACAACGAGCCCAACGCCCACGGCAGCCAGGACGAGGTCTGGTACGGCCGCTTCGATATTCCGCCGTACATCTCGTTCAGCACCATCCAGTTCGCCTTCTACGTGGATGACGCGTCCGGCAACCGCACCTGGAACAACAACAACGGGCAGAACTTCGTCGTGTACCGCTGAGCCGCGCCTGGCTCCGGGCTCGAGCGTCTCGAGGACCGCGCCGCGTTCTCGTTCTACCCTGACCGGCCGCGTAGGCCATGCCGCCGTGCCCTCCGTCACTGCAGGGCGCACGCCGCGCGCAGGAAGAGGGTGAGGACGTCCGAGAGGAGCCTCACGTCCTTGAGCAGCACCCACCGTCCAGGTGAAGGCTCATGTCTTTCATTGGCCACGCGTCCCACTCCCCTGGTTTGATTTTTGATTGAAGGAGGGACGACCCTGGGGGCCGTTCATGAAAACCCATCGCGGCGCTCCTCCTGGATCGGTTTCTTCACGGACTCCAGGAGGTCCGATTTTTTTGGGGTTTGACCTGCCATTGGTTCCAGGCAGTATGCGCCGGACTGTCCTCGTCTTCCGGACAGCCGTTGAGCCGCAGTGGTGCCACTTCAACCCGAGAGACGTCATGAACCTGCTCCGCCGCTCCCTGCTCCTGATCCCCGCCCTCTTCCTCGCGCCGCTGTCCGCCAGCGCGGCGGCTCCCTACTACCCGTACTGTGACTACAAGTGCGTCGGCCAGTGGGAGTGCAGCACCCCGTGCTGGGACTTCGACAGGACCATCACCACGTGCGGAGAGTACTTCGGCGTTTGCGATGGCCTGACGGCGCAGCCGTCCGAGGTGCAGGCCTTCGTGCAACCGGAGGCCGCCCAGCAGGAGACCGATGACGCGGCGCTCATCTGCCGCGCTCCCGTCGAGCAGGCCCAGGGCTGATCACCCATCGCGGTCACTCATTCCTGGAGCGGTGTCTTCACGGACTCCAGGAATGAGGTTTTGATCTGTCTCCGAACACTCGAGAGCTGCCGCTGCCCGGCGTGCTGCCGGTGTGCCTCAGAAGTGCAAGCGGTAGCCCACCGACAGCGCGGCGGTCCACCCGTCGCCAGAGCCCGCCTGACCGCGGAGCAGCTCGGCGCCCAGCAGCAACGGGCCGAGGCCCCCCTCCACCGCGGCGCCCCAGGTGCCGAGCTCCCCGTCCAGCAGCGGCAGCCAGCGGGCGCTGAGCACCAGGCGCTGCGCCCTGCCGTCCAGCAGGGCCAGGGCGAGCTGCGGCCCGGCGAGAAGCGCGCTCGTCGCCTGCGTCTCGCCCGTCACGGGCGCGGTCGCCTGCACGCGCTGCCACTCGGCCGAGGCTCCCAGGCCAATGCGCCCCAGCCAGAAGCGCGCGCCAGGCACCACCCGGAAGAGCTGCTGTTTGGCCGTGCCGCCCAGCTGCCGCAGGTACTGACCCTGCGCGTGCAGCTCGAGGCCCGAGGCCATCCCGCCCTCGAGCGGCGGCTCCCCGAAGAAGCCGAGGCGCAGGCCCAGTGTCGCGCCGCCCAGGTAGGTGTTCCCGGAGTCCAGCGTGCCTGGCAGCGAGAGGCTTGCGCCGCTGGCGGCGAGCGAGAGCTCCCTGCCGGGGCGCGCCCGCGGGTCCTCGCTCCGCGCGAGCGTATCCGCGTGCGCCTTCGCGTCCTTTTCCCGGCGCTCCTCCCCCTCTGCCTCGAGCCGGCGCAGGCGCTCCTCACCGGCGCGCTGTTCCTGCTCCTGCAGCTCGAGCGCGGCGTACTTCGCGCGGCGGGCCTCCTCCTGCGCCTGGGCCTTGCGCGCGTCCTGGGCCACGCGCGCCTCGCGCTGTTCGGCCTCCTCGCGCTGCAGGGCCTCACGCTGGGCACGCAGCGCCTTCTCGCGCGCCTCCTGCTCGGCCTTCAGCTGCGCCACGGCGCGCCGGTGGGCCCCCGCGCGCTCCTCGGCCTGCTCCGCCAGTTGCTCGGCGCGCTCGCGCGCCTCCTCCCGCCGCTGCTCCTCGGCGCGGGCCTGTGCCTCCAGCTTGCGCCGCTCGGCCTCGCGCTCCGCCTTCTCGAGCTGCGCCTCGCGCCGACGCTCCATCTCCTCCTGCTCTTGCGTGAGCTTTTCGCGCTGCTCCCGCCGCAGGCGCTCCAGCTCCGTGCGCTCCGCGGCCAGGCGCTCGGCCCGCTCGCGTTCGGCCTGTACACGTGCCGCCTCCAACCGCGCCGCCTCCTCGCGCTGGGCCTGCACACGCGCCGCCTCCAACCGCGCCGCCTCCTCGCGCTGGGCCTGCAACCGCCGCTGCTCCTCGGCGCGGGCGCGCTGCTCCGCCTCCATGCGGGCGCGCTGCTCCTCGGCGCGGGCGCGCTGCTCCGCCTCCATGCGGGTGCGCTGCTCCTCGGCGCGGGTGCGTTGCTCCGCCTCCATGCGGGCGCGCTGCTCCTCGGCGCGGGTGCGTTGCTCCGCCTCCATGCGGGCGCGCTGCGCTGCCGCCTCGCCCGCGGCATGCTCCTGCTCGGCCTGTGCGTCCGGCTGGATGGTGCGGGCCTCGATGGTGGCAAACGCAGGCGGCGCGGGCCTCGATGCGGACGGCGCCGGCGTGGCGGCCGCCAGGAGAGGGGCCTCCGATGGAGAGGCACTCGCTCCGGACGCCGTCGGTGCAGCGGGCATCGATGCAGCGGGCATCGCGGCAGCCGTCATCGGCGCAGCGGACGTCGCGGCAGCTGCCATCGGCGCAGCGGATGTCGGCGCAGCGGACGTCGGCGCAGGCGCCACCGGCGGGACCGCCGCCGCTGGGGCCGCCCCCGGAGCGGCCACGGCCGCCGCGGGCGTGGGCGCGGCCACATGCTGGGCCACGGCGGGAACGGCGACTGCGGCACCCGACGTGCCCGCAGCGCTCACCACCGCGCCGCCGGGGCGCTGCCCGCAGCGCGCGAGGGCGCCCTGCGTCCAGGTGGCCCACCGCAGCGCCTCCGCGTGCACCTGCCGGTGCGTCGAGGCGTGGATGCGGCGCTGGCGGGCCTGCGCGGCGAAGCCTCCCTGGGTAAGGTCGCAGTGGGCCGGGGCCTCGACGTGCGCAAGGGGAAGCTGGAGGTCGAAGGCCTCACCGCCCACGGGCGCGGCGAGCTGGGCGCGGAGCGCCGCCTCGTCGTGCGCCGCGGCGCGGGTGTTCACCGCCTCGGCGTCCGTGCGACAGCGCTTCAGCGCGCCGTCGCACAGCTCGCCGGGGATGCGGCAGGCGTTGGAGGCCTCCTCCAGCGAGCGCGCGAGCCGCTCGTCCGCCTCGGCCGCCGCGAGCAGTAGCGCTGCGTCACGGGGCGCCGGTAACGCGCAGTCCTGCGCGCGGGCGGGGAGGGAGAGCAGCGCCGCCACGACACAGCTCAGGGCGGCGCAATTCAGGAGGGCAGGGGCAGGGGGCGTCCTCACGGAGGGAGACAATAGCGCCCTTCGGAGCGGACTCCGAGTGCGCGCCCCTGGCAGGCTGCTGAAAAACACCGGTGCGGGATCGCCCTTCTGGGAGTGCCAGGCGGCAGGTTCGATTCCCGCCGCCTCCACATTTTAGGCCGTGATCACGGCTGGTTAGCAGCACCTTCCAGCCGTGTTGCGTCTATGTCGCGTGCCGGCGCAAAGGGCGCGTCGAGCACCGCGACAGCCTGCTTCCGGGTCTCGGGGCTCAGGTGGGCGTAGCGCATCGTCATTTCGATGGTCGCGTGCCCCATCAGCTCCTGAATCACCTTCAGCGGAACCCCCTTCATTGCGAGGTGGCTCCCGTAGGTGTGCCGCAGGTCGTGCCAGCCGATTTGCCCCTGCTCGCGGGTGATGCCCGCCGCCCGGAGCGCCCGACGTAGCGGCGCCTTCAACGTCCCTTCGGTGAGCTGCTGTCCGTCCTCATGGCAGAACACGAAGCGGCCCCGAAGGTGCCGGTGTGCCTTGAGGGCATCCACCACGGACGCAGGCAGCTCGACCGCCCGCTCGCGCCCGCCCTTCGGCAAGCCCTCCACCCCGCGCCAGATAGTCCGGCGAACGTGAAGGGTGCTCCGCTGCCAGTCCAGGTCGGTCCACTGGAGCCCGATTAGCTCCCCCAGCCGCAGCCCCGCCTTGAGGGCGACGAGCAGCACGGGACGCCACTCCAGGTCAGCAGCGGCGACAAGCCGCTCGGCTTCGTCGAAGTTCAGGAAGTCGAAGGCAGCCTTCGGCACCTTCCCGAAGAGCTTCACGCGCGGGGCCTGCGGGATGACCCGTTGCTCTTCCGCGAGCGTCAGCAGCTTGTGAAGCACGGTCAGAACGTTGTTGATGGTCTTCAAGCTCAGGGGCTTGGGCTCCACGTCCTGCCGCTTCCGGATCGCCGCCTTTGTGGGAGCTTCCTTCCGGGCGCGAGCGGCTGACTTCTTCTTCCGCATTAGCGCCTTGAAGTCTTCGATTTCAGCCGGGCCGATCTTCGCGAGCGCCATCTTCCCGAAGAACGGAACGACGTGATCGGCAAGGATCTGCCCCTTGCTCACGACGCTTGAGTGTTTGTTGTTGTTCTCGCTGTAGGTGAGGAAACGCGGGGTGAACTCCGCGAGCGTGATCGGGCTTTCCTCGCCGCACTTCTCCTTTCCGAAAGTCCCATTCAGGAGGGCTTGCCGCAGCTCGCGCTCGTATTGCTGAGCACCGCGACGGGTCTGCACGGGCGACGTCTTCGTCACCCGCTCTTCCCGTCCGTCTGCGTGCTGAAACACGATGTCCACCGTCCAGCTCTCCTGAATCTTCCCGGCTTTGTTCTTCCACTTCCGCGACCTGACGCTCATTGCTTCACCCTGCCGTCAGGACCGCGTCCCTTACCGGGGGAGGACTCTACCAGGGCGGCACGGCGGATCCGCAGCGCTTTCCCCACGCGCACGACCCCGGGTATCTGCCCCAACCGGATCGACTCACAGAGCGTCTTCCGGTTCACGCGCAGGAGACCGGCGGCTTCGTCGACGGTGAGAAACTCGGGCGCGCTGGAGCCCGCTTCCGTGGGCATCTTCATCGCAGGGCTCAGCTCCCGTTGCTGGGCGTCGCGTGACCCGGTCTGGGCTCGGCTGTCGAGTTCGCGGCACCGGAACTCGTCCCGGCAGCGCTACGCGGTCCCGTGAGAGGAACGACGTTCGTTGCGAGCGCCGTTGCATCGTCGCCCGTCTGATGCCACGGAGGTAGCCAGCCCCGCGTCTTGCTGTCGCGCTGCTCAGTCCAGCCCGCCGACTTCAGCGCGGAAAGGAAGGTTCTCTTCTGCGGTGGATGCTTTTGCCCCACCACACGGCAGAAGCCGCAGACCGCCGCATACAGCACGTCGTTCGTGAACGCCTTCGTCTTGCCGACCACGGGCCCCGGAGGCGCGTGCATGTTCGACGGCGCGTTGGGACTCTTCGTCGCCCAGTCGAGAATCTGGCGGTCGCGGTCCGGGCTGTCGCTCAAATCGCGCAGGAACTGCTCCGTCACTGGCTCGCTGAGCTGCTGAAGCTCCTCACGGGAAGCGTTCGCGTGCGGCCTGCGGACTCGCCGCGCGTCCACGGCGCGGTTGACCATGGCGTGAGCGAAGGCGGCCACCTGCACCATGAACTCGGGCGTAAAGGCGTCGTCCTCACTCGGCGCGTGCAGCGATTCCAAGAACTCCCGATGCGTCATGCCGAGGTCCGGGTGCTGATACTCGGCGGGCTTGGTCTTGTTGTGGAACACCGTCCAGCGGCGGTCGTTCTCCTCGATTTCGATTGGCTTCGTTCGGTTGGTAGCGGCGAGGAGTCCGGCGCGGTTTGATGCTGGGGTTCGGGGAACGCCCTTGCTCTCCAGGAAGACCTCGCTATCGGTGATCATCGCCTTGAGCCCGTCGCCGAGCGAACCGCCGCGCTTGTGGTTGTCGAGCAGCTCGTTGGCGAAGATGAGGAGCTTCGTAGCGAAGTGGAGGTTGTAGGGCTTGGCCAGGTCCGCCTCGCCAATCTGGACGCAGTTGGAAGGCCCCAGCAGGTGCGCGAGCACGCGATAGAGCGCGTTCTTTCCGGAGCCCGGGGGCCCTTGCAGAAGGATGGCGGTGCCCGGCCTGGAGCCCGGATTCTGCACCTTGAACGCGATCCAGTTGAGCAGCCAGTCAAGGCCGGCTTCGTCTTCGGCGAGCCAGAGCAGAACGCGGCGCACGTCGGACCAATCGCCCGAAACCGGCACGAGCGTAGGAGCCTCCCAGGTGTTGACCGCGAGCGTCTCGTCCTTACGCATGAGGAGATCGGGCGCGTTCGGCTTGCACTCAATGGCCATGACGCCCGCGCAGAGACCCGGCACGTTGGGTGAAGCGGCCAACGGGCTGACTCCACGCGGCCACATATTTCGCGGGTCCACCAGCCCTCGCAGAATCAGGTAGTCCTCGGCTGCCTTCTGCGTCAGGAACTCCGGAGCGAAGCCGCGCCCATCGTGGCGCCGTGCAAGGTAGCGCTCCAGCGGAACGACCTTCACGAGCGGCAACTTAGCGACCTGGGCAAGCGCTGCTTCCGTGTCGGCTGCGTGGGCCAGCGCGTCACCGGGATGGATGGTCGTGCTCATTGCTCGCCCCCATTAAGATGGCCAGCGCTGGCCGCCAGCCCCAGAGCACGGCGCCATTCCGCATACTCCGCTTCCCGTTGGGCCACTCTCTGGCGGTCCCATTGCGTGAGCTTGGCGCGAGCCCCGCGCAGCCCTCGCAGCGCTTCACTCCACACGTCGCGGGAGGGCTCCAGCCGCACGAGCGCATCGAGCGAGCGGCGCGCGGTTTCGAGGAGGCTTTCCGAACTCTCCTCGGGCGTGGCGACGCGGGCGAGCATTTCGGTCAGCTTGTTGATGCCCAGGTGCCGCTGCCCGTCGAGCATGAGCACTTCGCCCGCGTCCATCTGCGCGAGAACCGTCACGGCGTCGGGACGCTTGAAGCGCCGGAGCCGCCTACGCACGTCGTTGGGGTCAGCCGCCCGCGAGCCGTCCACCTGTTCTTCATTGGGACGCTCGGCATAGCGCGCGAAGGGCTGCCGCAGCAGGGGACCGAACTCGGCCTGCACGTCGAGCGGCTGGCCCTGGTGGTGCTCCGGGGCTGGACGTGGCAGCGCGTTGCAGGGGTCCCAGCTTGGCAGGTAGTAGAGCCGCGCAACGTCCTTGCAGGAGATATCGGCCTTCAACGTGGCTTCCGTCAGGCCCCCGAGCCCCACGCACTGCATGAGGCGCGGCCAAAGGCGCTCGGACCAACGGCTCGCCGAGCCAACGGGCACGGGCTCACTGAACGGGAAGACGACGCGGTAGCGGATGGGCTTCGCGGTGCGCCCGTAGGAGTGCGTTGGGTAGGCGAGGAACCACAACCCACGGCGGCGCAGGCTCGCCAGCCACGCATCCAGCGCGGCCTGCGTTTCACCGTCGAAGTCCACGATGCCCAGAGTGACGTAAGAGAAGTTCGCGTTGCGGCGGTAGGGTGCTGGCGTGGGTTGCCCGTCCTTGCCCTCGTAGAGCCCATCGGCGCAGGGCGGATGCGGCTTGGCCGGGATGATGGCGCGGCCGTCCTTCTCCGGACGCACGAGCGGAGCGGCGGCCACCTCGTAAAGAGCGCCCATCAGCTCGCCCGCTGAGCCGAACTCCACGACATCCAGGCTCCCGGGAGTGAAGCGCGAGTCAGTCAGGCAGACCGTCCAGGAAGCGGGCACCTGCGCGGGGGCCGACGCTCGGTTTCCCGCGTCAACATGGGACGGCATGGGGGGAGCTGTGACGGAAGTCCCAACGCGCTGGGGCTCCGTCATTGCTCCGTCACTGGGGTTTTCACTCTGTACGTGACGGAGTGACGGAACTCTCTCTTCCTTAAGGAGAATAGAGAGAGAGGGGAAGGAGACACGAGCTGCGTCAGTCATTCCGTCACCCCCTCGCGACGTGGGGCAGGCGTAGCGACCGGCGTCAGCGCGTTGGGGTCGGCGAGCATGTAGACGCGCGGCACCGCACCGCGCACGCCGGGTCTGTGACGGTGGGACACGCGCACCGCGCCAGTGGCCAGCAGAAGGGTCAGGGCCCGTCGAGTGAACTGTTCTCCGGAGCCGAGGTGCCCGCGCAGCTCCTTCACGGTGAGGCCATCAGGCCCGGCTTGGGTGAGTGCTGTGATGACGTGAGGAATGGACTTTTCGAGAACTTCAATCATGTTTGTTTTTCGTTGTTTCTCCCATCGCGGTAAATGCGTGCGTTTTTTGGCCGGTGGTTCACGGGCACTGGCACCGATGGGCGAACGTGCTCCGCTCGCTCGCAACCCAAAGGGCCTAGCATTCCGCAGCCTGCCCTCGCGATGGACGGACCTGGAGACGCCCCCCCGGTTCGGATTTCCGCAGCCCGGGCACTTGGGACCGTGCTCGGCGGTCGTACACGCTCAGAAAATTTCCAAAAAATCTCGCGGGTTCGGTTGGGTTTTACCGTCCGTACCCCTCGAAATCTTGCCGAAACCGCCCCCGTAACCGGCTGGATGCCGATGCGTCGGCTACGGGCAGAGCAGGTACACTCGCCCCGCGCCACGGTCCCCAGGTGCCGCTGCCCGCCCTTGGCACCGCACTCGCCCGCGCGTCGGCTGCCGCGCTCCTGGAGCCCCTCTACAGGCCCGCCGTGCTGTCCCTCGCGTCTGGTGGCTCCAATGCCCGGCTTTGGCCCGGCCAGCAAGCAAGCGCGCCCCAACAGACTCCGACGCCTTCCGCATGCAGCTCGGCAGAAGTGCGCGCCGACGCCGTCAGCGGCGAATGAGCCACAGACAAAAACCGCACCCATTTACCGGGTGCAATGCCGAACCCGATCACACGCTCTCTTCAGCTCGCCGCCGTTCGGAAGGATGCGGCTGCACCGACCGCCGTCGAGGCTGGCAGCGGTCGGCGTGTCTACACGTTCCGGGCGAGCGACGGTGACTTCGATCGCTACTCCGACCGGCTGAACGCCAAGGGTTGGAGGATCGACGGGTACAACGTGAACGGCGTCGTTCTCTTCAATCACGACGACGGCGTTCAGGCTGCACTCACGGGGGCTGAGCCGCCGCTTCCCATCGGTAAGGGGCGCGTCTACGTCGAAGGCGACGCGCTGATGATCGATGTCGAGTTTGACGACGACGACGACTTCGCGAAGCGCGTCGAGCGGAAGGTCGCGAAGGGCATCCTCAACGCTGTCTCAGTCCGCTACCTGATGCTCCCTGGCCAGTACCGCGCGAACGATCGCGGCGGCTTCGACTGTGACGCTCAAGAGCTGCTCGAAGTTTCGATCGTGACGATCCCGGCGAACGCGCGAGCTGTGCGCGCGAAGTCGCTCGACGGTGCGGGTGAAGACATCGTCGAGCGCATCGCGAAGCGGGTCGTCGAGCTGCTCGACGCACGCGCCGAAGCGAAGGCCGACGACGACGAGAACGACAAGCCTGACGCGAGCGCCGAGCCGGCCGACAAGCCTGACGAGCCCGCGCCCGCGAACGAGAGCAAGCCCGATTCGGGCGAGCCGCCTGCCGACGCGCCGAAGGCAGACGACGACGAAGAGGAAAGACGAAGGGTTTCAACGCAGCCGACGCCGCGAAGCAATTCGTCGAGGCATTCAAAAGCTACATCCGAGGAGTGTGAAGTAATGACTCACGAGCAGATCACGAAAATGGTGAAGGCGCTCGGCCCCGAGGTCGCGCGTGAGCTGATCAACGCTGCGGCCCGAAGCGCCCCCGGCCGCGTGGGTACAGACAGGGCGACGCGCGAGGGCAGCGTCTACGCAAGCGTCGCGAACTTTGGCGCGTTCACGAAGAGCGTCATCGCCTTGGGTCGCCGCACGGGCGCGGGCGAGCTGCTCGACGCCGCGAAGCGCTTCGGCAATGCCGACGTGCAGAAGGCGGTTCAGCTCAGCAAGTTCGACAGCGCGGGCGTGCTCGCACCGATCCAGCAGAGCGGCGAGGTGATCGAATTCCTCCGACCCGAGGCCGCGCTGCTCAAGCTCGGCGTGCGAACCCAGCCGTTCAAGGGCGAGTTGCACATGGGCACGCAGACGGGGACTTCTGTCTTCAAGTGGGTTGGCGAGGGGGAGACGGTCCCGAGGAGCGCGCCGAAGTACGGGAAGCTCGTGCTCAAGGCGCACAAGGCGATGGTCCTCACCGACGTCAGCAACGACCTGCTGCGCACGCCGGGGGTCGGTGACGCGAGCGTCGGTGAGGACATCCGCGCCACCGTGGCTGATGGCCTCGACGACGCTGGCTTCAACGGTGACGGCACAAGCGCCGCGCCGAAGGGGCTCTTCGTGCAGCTCGACCCCGCGCAGGTCTTCGCGAGCACGGGCACGACCGCCGCGGCATACCTGGCCGACATCGATAGGGCGGTCGAGCTGCCGCTGACCGCGCATGTTCGCATGGGCACTGCGGCGTGGGTCATTCACCCGACCCGGGCGACTGCGCTGATGCAGCTCAAGGACACGGGCATCTTCATCTTCCGTCAGGAGATGCTCGACAAGGGCACGATCCGGGGCTTCCCCTTCGTGATGACGACTCGCGTCCCCGTGACGAAGATCGTCTTCTCGGCGGACTGGCGGCAATTCATTTACGGGATCGACGAGAATCTGATCCTCTCCGAGCACGACACCCGAGCCGAGCACGACGAGACGACCATCCGCGCGATCGTGAAGGGCGACTTCAAGCTGCGCCAGCCGAAGGCGTTCAGCTCGATCACCTACTAAGCCGACTGGGTGATACCGGGGCAGCTCGCACAGTGCATGCGGAAGACCTGCCCGCGCTCGAAGCTGGCCGTCTTGGGGGGAACCACGACAACGCGGTTCTACGCATGCTGTCGGCCAGTGCGCCGTCGCTCGTCGCGGGTTTCTGGGAGAGGTTCGCCCGCGACCTGGACTTCGAGCCGCTCGGGGTCGAGTGGGTGCCGGAGACCGCGCAGCCCCTCAAGCGCGGCAAGCTCCGCCTGATGCGCGGTCACGTCTGGCATCGAGTCCAGGAGACGGGCACATGCACGGGCCCCGACGCCCCGTAGACGAGGCGCGCTTGCTCGTGGCTCGTGGAGCCCGGCATTTAATCGCTCGCTCTAGCGGGGGGGCTGCCTGGAGACACTCCCCCCCGGTTCGGATTTCCGGAGCGCCGTCACTTGGAACCTTGCTCGGCGGTCGTACACGCTGGGAAAATTTCCAAAAAAGCTGGGGCCGCTGATTTTGCTGCGTGTTCCCCCTGAAAACTTGCCGAAATTGTACAGCTTTGCCTGTCGCTTTCGAGTCCGCTGAGTGCAAGCCTAGCAGGCTGCCGCTACGGCATGACTCATCGCTCCTGAGCCGGTGCGCGAGTCCTGCTGGCCGCCCGCTCCGAAGCGTTGGTTATTGCGATCTGAGGGCCCGCCACGATTCCGCTGCGCCAATGCTCGAGGCCTCGGATGGCCCCGTTGGCGAGACATTCGTTGCGTCGTTCCTAGCGTTCGCAGGCGGCCCACGATGCCATTTTCCCTAGCCGGTGCCCCGGGGGGACCCTGCGTGTTCGTTGCTACGCTCCCAAGGCTTTCCAGCGCCTTTGGTCGGTACCGTAGCTGCCGATTAATGGACCGCCCAGCCGGCACAGAGCTGCTAATGCTCGCGGCAGAGCCATCGCACGCCGCGCCGAGCGCCGGTGCGAATAAACGCTCCTCTCCCTTGTCGTGGCTCGCCGCTGCTTGGGGGGCCGCCATGGGGGCGGTTGTCGAGCAAGCGGCTCATGCCTGCTCCTTCTCCGCTCACTCGTTGCGCGCCAAATCTGCCAGTACAGAAGGCTGTCAATCTACTTGACGATGCCGCAATTGCTGCGGTCTCGTCACCGAGTGGTACGCAGCAAGAGATCAATGTCCTGAGCATGGGCCCATAACGCCGCGAGCAACTTGTGAAACAGTGCCTCATCTAGAGGTAATGGTTGATCAAGAACTAGAGAGGGGATCGAGCCTTTGCAGCCCTCAAACGTTCGATCGTCGGTCAGTCCACGAGAGTGAACAATGCAGTTCCGAAACAACTGAGCTGCATGGAGATGCTGCAAGTTTAGCTTGTGCTCTGAATCCGCTTTGACAACATTGATTCCAAGCACGGAGTCAACGGCGGTAGGACGCTTCGAGTAGTTTTCCCCGAGAACTTCGGCAGTCCGATGCCCGACCCATAGTCGCTTAACGAAGTCCGCTGCTGTCTCCGCTGATGTGGCTTGGTCGATTGGAATCTGCATCTTTATCGACTTGTCGGGAAGGGGTTCGTCTTCAAGGTGCTTACGAACCGTTCGTTCCAAGAATGCTTCGTAGTGTGCAACAGCATCTACCAAGCAAAGTTGTCGCAAGCGAGACGACTGTCCATCTACAAGCGACTTAAGCTCTGAGGTGGACAGGTTAAGATGGCTGGAAACCGATGTGGGGATAGCGGCGCGCGCAGTTCCTGATGCGGTGGCCGCTTTGAGTGCGTGCGCTCCAGCAACCGCAAGCCAGTAAAAATGATTTATATCCGTCAGCGCATCTTGGAACGCGGCGAGAGCATCGGAAACTGGCGGGCGGTGCTCTCGTTTCGGCAACACGCGTGCAGGTCGTTTATTCGCCATCGGTAGCCTCCAAGATCAAAATACAATGCGGCGATGAAGGTTCTGGTCGTCTATTCATCTGCCCTCTTGGGGCTACCTCAGTTCACTAGAGCTTGTTTCTGTAGGATACGCTCCTGTCAGGCGACTCCTCCGGCGGAGAAGTTGTCCGGATTCCTAGCCGAAGCCGGCTCTAGGGGGATGTTTGCAGTTGGGTTGGCTGGGGGGGGATATCGGGAGTCGGCGCAGGCCGAGCGTCTTCAGTCGCCTTCGCCACTTCGGCTGTTTGTAGGCGTTGTATTTCACTGCGCAGCCAATCTCGATAAAAGTGCGTGTTGGTAAACGTCGACGTCTGACCAGTGCCAAGACTGGCAACCCCAATGATTGAAGGTGTGCCCCCTCCCGCATCTTCTCGCAAGCAGGGCCCGCCACTGTCACCTCTGTAGATATGTGGTCCTGGCTGCGTCACCTGAATTTTCTTTCCTCCCTCAATCGATGTCCTTGATATAACGTTCCTTCCAGAGCGCCGGTGTCCATAAATCCCGCCGACTATCTTGTCGAAACCGAACCCAACCATCGTTCCAGCTTCACTTGTCCGCGCCTCTGTGTCGGACAGAATGGCACTACCCCAATTGCTCTGTACGTCTTTTTCAAGAAGCAGGAGGGCCAGATCGGCATCGCTTGAGGAGACTGTTTCTTTGTTGTTTGCCATCGTGATGAGGATCTTTAGGTTGGGATGAGGAATAACATCGGTAACGCCATGAGGTGTGCTCTTCAACTCATAGCGCTGCCGGGGGCCTCTCCTAGTCATGATGGTTACTGGCTCATAACGAACAGTAGTTATTTCGACCTCGGAAGCACAGTCAGAGCTATCGATAAGCGCTTTCCCTTCGTCTCCTGGAGTGGTGGCTGGCTTCATTGCGCATACGCAGTGTCCAGCTGTGAGAACAAGGCGAGGGCCAATTAGAGTGCCGGTGCATCTTCCTCTGTTTGCAATTAATGGGTCGGAAGATGTAACCATTACAACAAATGGGAAACGATTCTCTTCGTCTACGGCCGCATCCAGAACAAAAAGTCTTTCGTCAAGCTGCTGTATCTCTTGTGCTGTCGTGGGCGCTGTCGTGGGCGCTGTCGTGGGCGCTGTCGTGGGCGCTGTCCCTTCGCTGTTCACAAGAATAAGCGCATCAAGCTTTTTGCTAACAGACTTGACTGCCTTGGCGGTGTCGTGAATAGCAGCCTTCTTGGCGGGTGTGGGTGTGTTTGGATTGACTTTTAGTATGTCCCCATCCAAAGCAAAGCTGCGGTTTGGTGACAAGGTAAGGACTGCAAGAAGGGACGCGAGAAGCTGAGCAGTTCTGTAGTGTCTAATGCTCATTGGGGCTCCCAATTACCATACGGCGAATGGGATGAATGCATCGTCGCCGAGAACAAATGCGTCAATTCGGGCGCTAAGGCCATAGTAAGTTGTGCCTGAAATGAAGTCGCGGCCGATGCTGAATGCAATTGGGCCCAAGCCAAGAAAACCGCTGATGCCAAAGCGCCCCTTTACCTCATCGCTTTCGCCGCTTCCGACGCCGGCGTTCAATGCAGCGCCTAGCATCACCATGGGAGAAAGTGTGAGATTGCCGTCGCCATTGTAAATGCCCTTGCCAATCATCAAGGCGGCTCCGCCTCCTATTTCAAGCTTATTGCCAAGAATCGCTTCTCCATCCTTCACGCGGAGTTCTGTGAAGCCAACGGGCAGCGTTGCCGTAAGCAGCAGGATATTGTAGCGCTTTCCAATTTCTTTCTCTGCGTTCAAGAGTACTGGTTGGCCTAGGCGCTGTTCAGCTAGGATGCGCTCAAAGGCTTCACCTCCAAAGACTTGGGCATTCGCGCGCCCGGACAAACAAATGAAGCAGAACAGCAAAAAGATGCTTGGCCTCATTTCCCCTCCCGTTTGACATTTGTGCTGCGAAGACTCCCCACATCAAAGAGTGGCTTCTGTGCAAAAGTCAACCCCCGGCGCAACTGGCTCACAATGCTCCTAAGCTCCGTTGTCGGTAGATCGCCCGGTAATTCCTCCGTAGGAGGGGTGGCTTGACAGAACGATGTCCTGCCGCAGCAGGCTCTAAGGAATTCCGCACCGCCTGGTGTGGCTGAACTACTGGTCGGTACCTGCCGCACGGGCCATCGGGTTGCCATCCCCTGCGCGCGACGCCGAGTTGCTGTCACGGGTGCGGCGCACGGCATCGGGTGGCTGGGCCGCGCAGCTCACGGACGCGCCGCTTGACCTGGACAGCCCCGCCCTCCTGGGCGCGCTCCTGCGGGTCTATGGTCGATTCCCGGAGATCGGCGGTCGCACTGCACTTTGCCCCCTCCGTGCCGGGGCGAGGGGGCTGCTCCCTTCCGTAGGGAAGGAGGGCGCTGCGCATTCGCAGGCGGTGGTAGCGTGCCCCGTCTTCGGAGGTCAGGCACCATTGCTGCTACCCGTTAGATTGGCCCTTGCGCTCGTGCTGCTGGGGGGAGCTGCGCCGCGAGCCGAAGCCGCCCCGCCGCGCACGAAGCGAGAGCGGCCGGTCGCTGTCGTCGTGAACCCGGCCGAACCGTTGCCCGAGATTCGCGTCGAAGCGGCAGCCCCGACGTTACTGTTCTTCCCGACGACGGTCGCGGAAAGCACGCTCACTGTTGACGAGAAGCCGCGCACGATCGACACGGCGGCGGTTCCGGGCGACGGGTCGCGGATTCGGGTGCTCGACGTGGGCAAGCGCTCGATCATCGTTCAGCCCGTCGAGGATCTTCGGGCGGGTGAGCGACACGAGCTTGCGGTTTTCTTCGCGGACGGGCGCGCACCGGCACGGGCCGCATTCGTGCTCGTGACCGACCCGGCCGAAGCGGACGCACGGATCGACGTGGAACGCCGCGAGCCGCCGACAGCCGCGTGCCCTGCCGAAGCGCCGCGGCCCCCTCCCAGGCCGGAAGACTTCGTGCTGCTGGGCTACGTCGACGAGAAAGGGGTCAGGAGGGGCGCGGTTCGCCCGGCTAAGGATGATGCGCTGGGGTTGGAGTCAGGGCAGGGCAGCTCGTATCGCGGGGCAACGTGGGCGCTGGTGGACGTGGTGATCGTCAACTCGGCCGGTCAGCAACCATGGACGCCGCGCGAGGCGATTTTTAGGGGCAAGCGGGGCGCCACGCTGCCGGCTCGGGTCGTGACAGTAGGCAACGGGGAGATTGCTCCGGGGGCATCGCTTCGGGTGCTCGCCGTTGCGGACACGTTGCCGGCGAGCGTGGGCGAGGTCTTCGCTTTGGAGGTGCGCGGTTCGGGTGGCCGTAGCCTTGTGATTCCGGGTGTCCGCTTTACGGAGGGCGACCAATGACGTTGAACCTAATCCGCCTGCCATCCGGCACGGTGATTGACGGATGGCACGTCGTGAAGGAACTAGGTAACGGCGGGTTTGCTGTCGTCTACCTTGTGGAGAAGAACGGCAAGCCCCACGCGCTCAAGCTCGCGCGACACCGCGACGCTAGCGGGGACGAAAAGAAAACCCATGCCCGCGTGGTGCAGGAGTTGGCGATCCTGTTGACGCTGAGCCATCCGAACATCGTCAGCCCGCGCGGGTTCGGGTACGCGGAGACGGGGAACGTGTTCCTCGTGCTGGATTACGTGGACGGCTGGACGCTCGGAGAGTGGAAGGAACGCAAGCACCCAACCGCGCACGAGATTCTGAGCGTGTTTGTGAAGCTCGCTTCGGCGCTGGCTTACATGCACAGCAAGGGCATTCTTCACCGTGACTTGAAGCTAGAAAATGTGCTGATCCGGAAGAGCGACGGAGAGCCGGTCATCATTGACTATAGCTGTGCGACCCACGGCCACGCGGACGAATTGACCGACGAGGGGCTGCCCCCAGGCACAGACCGTTTCCGAGCGCCTGAGCAATTCAGATTTCTGCGGGCGCACCTTGACGAGCACCGGGCGCGTTACGCCTTCCAGGTGGCCGACGAGATCTTCGCGTTGGGCGCGATGCTCTACGAGCTGCTGACCGATGCGCGACCGACTCAACACCGCGATCGCTTCACCCTCAATCACCCGATTGCCGCGCCTCTAGCTGCAAGGGTGGTGAACCCTCGCGTTCCGGCAGCGCTCAGCGACCTAGTCGAATCCATGCTGTCCCGCGATCCCACACGGCGCCCCGTCGATACCGAAGTGCTTCGTCGGGAGCTGGCGGAACTTCTGGAGGACCCGGGGGCGGACTACACAGCGCCAGTGCATCCACCGTCCGAGCAGCGGCAGCCCGAGCCCGCCGAAGGTGGGGCGCCGGCTGCGTTGGCGCCGAAGGGCAAGCCCCGCTCGCTCAGGCTCGGGCAGCTCGCGGCGGGTGCCGCTGTCGTTGTCCTTGCCGCCGTCGTGGCCCTCTGGAACGTCCCCCAGGAAGCGCCCACGCCGCCCGCCGAGCCGCACGTCGCCGCGCGCGCGGTGCCCCCTAACGTCCCTTCCGCGCCCCTCAAGACAGTCTCGCCTGATATGTCAGCCCCCGCCCCCATGTTTCCGGGGGACGCAGGCACCGCACCTGCCGCCGTTCAGGAGGATGTTTCCGTGAAGACCCAGCGACCCGAAGCCCCTAAGCAGGCGCGAGCCGGACGTGCCCAAACGGCGCCCACCTTGCCGGACGTGTGCAAAGGGCTCCCGCTCGTCGCCGCCCTTGCGATGGGGTGTCCGGGTGTCCAGGTCAGGCCGGAACCTTTCACCTGCCCAGCGGGAGCGCAGGAGGCAATGCGCGACGAGCTGCATTGGCGCGTTGACGGCGAGCGGTTTCAGCTCGTGATCGACGACCGGAAGGGTCGCGAGGAAGACCCGTGGTTTCCCGCTGGCGCTGACGTGGTGGGGGTCGTCCCGAAGGGCGTGACCGACCCCCGGCATTTGCAGGTCGCGCCCCCAGGCACGCGGTTCCTCGGGGGGAAGGTCTATCTCATTCCCGAGAAGACGCGGGACGGCGATCCCGGGCGGGTGGTCGTGAAGTATGACCGCGTGAAGGTGCCTGGAAAGGACGAGCTGCCCGTGTGCTTCGTGGTGGACTTGCCGGCCGAAGCTGTGAAGGACACGGCGGCGAAGTCCCGCAATTGGGGCACCGGCAAGCCGGTTTCTGAGTGGCCCTGAGCGTCCCCGCAGGGTGACGTGGCGGGTAGGTGGTCCGATTTCGTTCGGGCCCGCTCGTCAACACCCCACCCTGTGAGGGAGTTCCAATTGCCCTGATCCCTTGGGTAACGTGCCCCTGCGTCGCGTTGGCCCGGTGCCCGCGCGACTGGCGGGAGGACCGAGGATGCCGGCAATTGAGTTCAAGCTCCCCAGGGGGGCGATTCTGTTCAACGACGGTACGCACGCCTACGAGTTCCGGGAGAACTTGGGAGAGGCCCACCACGGGCTGAATCTCTTCGTCGCGCGGCGCCGCACGCTTGAGGGGAACCACCCGAGGGGGAAGGTGCTGCTCAAGGCGGTTGGGGTGCCGAGCGGCATGGAGGCTCGGAGCGTCTACCGGGCACGGGCGAAGCTAGAAGAGCAGGTGCGGCTTTCCACGTACCTTGAGCACCCGGGGATCCTCCGCGTTCACGGGCTGCACAAGGCGGAAACGGCTTGGTACGTGATCACCGATCACCCGGTCGGGCACAAGCTCGACGACCTGCTCGCGATCGTTTCGGAGTGCGATCGGTGGTTCTCGCCGTTCTTCACGCTGTACGTCGGCGAGCAGGTCGCGAGCGCCCTTGAGCACGCGCACGGGGCGAAGGACGAAAAGGAGAACCCACTCGGCATCGTTCACCGGGCGATCGACCTGGAGCACGTTTTCGTCGATTGGGAGGGCGGGGTACAGGTCTCCGACTTCGGCCTCGCACTCTCCCGGTTGCCCGGTCGCGTCGTTTCCTCCAAGCGCCGCTTGCCTGGGGATGCCTACTTCGCTTCACCGGAAATGCTTCTAGGGCTTCGCGTGGACGCTCGCTCGGATCTCTTCATGCTCGGGCTCGTCATGCTGGAGCTGTCCACGGGGAAGAACCTGCTCGACGCGCCTGACGGGGTCTCGGAAGAGGCAAAGGCGGCGCTTTCACGAAGGCAGCTCGCCCGCGTCGAGCGCGCCGTCACTCGTGCCCGGCTGGCGGGTTGTGACCCGGTGGTCGAGACGACGATCTGGCGCGCGGCGACCTACACGCAGGCGGACGTGGAGGCGGTAACGGAGAAGCTCCCCCAAAGCCTCCGCCTGCCGCTGTGCAAGCTCCTTCAACGCTTGCCCGCCAAGCGCTACCAGACGGCAGGGGAGCTAGCGACGGAGCTGCGCGGATGGCTCGGCGGGCACTTCGGCAAAGAGGGCGCGGCGGCTGAGCTGATGGAGGTCGCGAAGGTGTCCGGCGAGGCCATGGTCGAGATGGGCCTAGGCCGCCCCCGCCGTCACGGGCTGCCGCAGGACGAGGTCAGCACGCGCTAACTTTCCCGCGTGGGGGCTTGCGCTGTGCGCGTGTCGGCTGGTGGCTTCGCGGTGAGCCCTACTCGCGAACGGCAGCCGCGTCGGTGTTGACGTTGGCGACAAACCCGTGGGCAAGAAGGGCTCACCGCCCACGTGGCGGCATGAAAGGACCAACCAATGACGCCCGAAAGCCTGCGAGAAACTGACCCGGTGATGTACGAAACGCTGAGGCAGATTGACCCAAGATGTCTGGACCTGCTCACTTGCGCCCAATGCCCGCGACGCTTCGAGTTTAGGCTCCGACGTGCCGGGGAGTCTCATAAGCCCTGGTCTCCAGTGGCCGTCCGCGTTGAGTCCGCAGGGCGCGTGGAAGAGCATTGGCGGGTGTTCTGCTTCGAGTGTCGGGGCGATCTGACGTGGGGCGAGTTGCAGCAGGTTGTCCTCGACGAACTCGCCACGCGCGAATGGTCGGCGCCGAAATTCGTTGGTGAGCGCAGGTGCTAGGCTGCTCGTGAGCGCGGCCTACGCAAGCGTTGCCCGGTGCCGTCCCGCCACTGGCTCCCGCCATGTTGCGTCTATGTCGCGTGAGCCTGCGGAACGGGCTGGAACAGGGGGGGACGGGATGGGACGCGGCGGGATATCGACTCCCAAGCATTCCGGGCGGTTACGAGGTAAGGGCGCGATCCTGTTGGGGTTTTCGCACCGCCCGGCGCGGGTTCGATTCCCGCCGCCTCCACTGAGAAGAGTGAGCCCCGTGGATCGAAGCCTGCCTCAACGCACGATTCACCTCATCCATCGAGCGAGTCGCTCAGCCGATACGTAGCTCCGGCCGAAGGGCTTCGCCGAGGCGGGCGCGCTGCAGCTTCCCATTCGCTGTCCGTGGGAGTTGCTCCACCCGGTAATAGTCGGCGGGAACCTTGTGCGCGGACAGGAGGCCCTGCAGCGTCTGCCGCAGCGCGCGCCTGGACGGGCAGGGCGTTCCGGGGCGCAGCTGGAGGAAGGCGGTGAGGGTGGTGCCGTAGAGCGGGTCCTCCCGCCCCCACACCGCGGCATCCTCCACGCCGGGCAGCTCGCGCAGCGCCGCTTCGATTTCAAAGGGGCTCAGGCGCTCGCCGCCGACCTTGAGCAGGTCGTCATTGCGGCCCAGGAGTGTCACCAGCCCGTCCGGCCCCAGCTCCGCCAGGTCCCCGGTGCGCAGCCAGCCGTCCTCCACCTTCTCGCGCGTGGCCTCGGGAGCACCCAGGTATCCCAGCATCAGCTGGTCGCCCCTCACGCACAGCTCGCCCCCGGCGGTGAGCTTCACGGCGAGATTGCCCACCGGGTAGCCGGTGGCATTGCTCAGGAACGCGGGATGATCACTGCGCAGGCACAGCACGCGCGGTGACAGCTCCGTCTGGCCATAGTTGGTGTACACGCGGCCGTGGGGAAAGGCCCGAAGCAGCCGCTGGCGCAGTGGCAGGCTCAGCGCCGCGCCCGCGGAGATGACGTGCGTGACGCCCCCGGTGCGCGGCGGCCCGTCTCCCACGAGTCGAAGCAGCGTCTCATGGTGGGAGGGAACACCGCTGATCATCCCCACCAGACGGCCTTCGTCGAGCAGCGCCTTGAGCTCCACCAGGTTGCCGAGCAGCGTGGTGGGAAGGCCCGCCGCCAGTGCCGGCAACAACTGGCCCAGCAGGCCGAAGGAGTAGGAGAGCGGAAGGAACAGCGTCTGGGCCGGCGCGGAATCGAAGTCCAACGATGCCCGCACGGCGGCCACGTTCGCCTCGATGTTCCGCCGAGAGAGCTGCACGGCGCGCGGCGCTCCCGTGCTGCCGGAGGTGAATAGCACCACCGATGTGTCCGGGTGATGCTGGGGGCTCTCGGCTTCGCTCCGCCAGGTGACGGAGAGTGCCGCGTCCAGCTCGAAGCAGCAGCCCAGGCCCTGCCGCCGCGCGTCCACCTCCACGGCGGTCCACTCGGGAGCGAACACGGCCTGGGGGACACCAGCCTCGTACAGTGCGAGGAAGCTGGCGATGAACTCCCGGGTCCGATGGGCCCGCAGGATGGCGATACCCGGTGGCAGGTCTCCGAGGCGGCGCTTTCGCGCCTCCACCTCGTCTCGCAGGGCACCGAAGGAGACGGACTCGCCGCCGAGCGTGAGGGCCACCTCGGCGTCGGCCCGGGTGAATGCGTGCAGAGAGCTCATGGCGGTCACAGGCTGTGCAGCAGCGCGCACGCCGAGGCGCCTCCCGCGCCCGCGGATACGAGGAGGACACGCTGCCCCGGCTTCAGCGGCAGCTGTTCCTTGAGGTGCGCGAGCGCGATGCCCACGCTCGCTCCCGAGGTGTTGCCCGTGAAGCGCACCGTCTCCACCACCCGGGCCGGGTCCGCTCCCAGCTTCTCCGTTATCGCCCGCATCAGGTGCAGGTTGGCCTGGTGGGGAACAATCCAGTCCACGTCCGCCACCGTCAGCTCCAGGCGGCGCAGGAGCGAGTCCGCGCCCGAGGACATGTTGTCCACGCCCTTCATGAACAGCGTGGCTCCGTGCTCCATCTTCAGGAAGACCTTGGAGGGGTCATCGTTCCGGTGGTGCGGCAGTCGCGAGCCTCCTGCCCGGATGGCGATGATGTCCGCCATGGACGCATCCGCCGCCAGCTCGCTCGCCACGAGCTGGAAGTCCGCGCCTTCGGGCTGACGGGAAACAAGACAGCTCGCGCCCCCGTCTCCGAACAGCGCCGAGGTTGCCAGGTCCTCGCGGTTGAGGAACTTGGAGCGGATGTCCGCCGCGATGACCAACTGGTCGCTGCCCGTGGACGACGCGAGCGCCACTGCCAGATGCACCGCGCTGGTGAAACCGGCGCACGCCGCGCTCAGGTCCACCACGCCAACCCGGTCCAACCCCAGGCGCGGCAAGATGAGCGGCGAGGTGGGCGGCGTGGGAAAGTCGCCGGAGACGGTGGCCAGCAGCACCTGGCCAATGCGCTCGCGGTCGATGCGCGCGTCCTCCAGCAGGCGTAGGGCCGCCGCGACCGCGACGTCGCTGCAGGCCTGCCCGTCCTCCACCCAGCGCCGCTCCTCCACGCCCGTGCGGTGCGTAATCCAGCTCGGCCGCGCGCGGGTGCCCATCCAGTCGAGCACGTCCTGGTTCGTCACGACGCGCTCGGGCAGCCAGGAACGGGGCCCCCGCAGGTACACCGGCTCCAAGGGTCTCAGGAAGCTCATGTCCGCAACACTCCTTCCAACCGGAACATCGGCAGCCCGCCCGTGACGTCCAGGACCGCGCCGTTGATGTACTGATGCGCGGACAGCAGCGGGTCGAGCACCTCGCCGACGTGCTCGGGCTCGCCCAGCGTTCCCTGCGGGATGACGCCGCTCATCCGCTCCACGTAGCGGGGCTTCGACCAGTACTTCCGCGTCCGCTCCGTCTTGAAGATGCCCAGCCGCACCGTGTTGGCCAGGACGTTGAAGTCGCCGTAGTCCACCGCCAGGTTGCGCATCAGTCCCTCCAGCGCGGACTTGCACAGGACATAGGCGCCGTAGCGTCCCGTGCCGTTGACGGTGGAGACGCTGGAGATGAAGACGATGCGCCCCCACCGCGCCTCCACCATCGACGGCAGCACCCGGCGCAGCAGCCAGAGGTTGCCCATCAGGTTCGCCGTGACGTCCGCCTCCAGCGCCTCCTGCGGCAACTCATGGAAGCGGTAGAGCGGAGGCCGTCGCGTCCACGCGTTCAACACCAGCCCCTGGAGTCCTTCCGCCAGCAACTCCGAGAGGGCCGCTTCGCTCATGGCCGGGGCCGACAGGTCCAGCACCAGCCCCCGGACTTCCAGCCCCTCCGCCCGGTAGCGGGCCCGCGTCTCCTCCAGCGACTCCGCCGAGGACGCCGTCACGATGACCTCGTCCCCCAGCGCCAGCCGGCGGCGGGCGATGGAGCGCCCGATGTCCGAGCTGCCTCCGGTGATGAGCACCCTCATGACGCCCCCAGCTTCCGCAGCCAGAAGGCCAGGGAGGCGAGGTTCTGGAAGGCAGCCTCCGAGAAGTCGCGACCGGAGATGCGAATCGAGAACTCCTTCTCCAGGGCCGCCACGGAGAGCACCATCATCAGGCTGTCCATTCCGTACGCGGACAGTGACTCGGACGTGCCGGTGGGCAGGTCCTCCATGCCCGCGGCACGCAGCGCCTTGCCAATGCGTTCGACCAGTTCCATTGCATCACCCCCGCTTTTCAGCGCTTCACCCAGTGCTGCATCGCGAAGGACAGGCCGCCGCCCACGCTCATCAGCAGCACCCCATCTCCTGGCGCGAACAGGCGCTGCTCCAGGGCCTCGGACAGCGAGAACAGGACGGAGGCCCCGCCCACGTTGCCCACGCGCTCCGCGCTCCAGACGAGGCTCGCGCTCAGTCCCCCCACGTCGCAGACCTGCTCGATGAGCTTCCGATTGATTTGATGGGCCACCACCCAGCGGATGTCCTTCAGGCCCCGGCCGCCCGGGAACATCGCGCCGAGCATCTCCAGGTAGCGCCGCAGGGCCTCTTCGCGGAGCCGCGTGCCATCTCCGGCCATGCAGTAGCCACCTGCCTCCAGCGTGGCCCGGTCCGGGGGCAGCCGCCCCGGCGTGGTGTACAGGTCCACCAGGGCCCCATCCGTGGCGTAGAGGCACCGGCGGATTTCGAAGTCGGGGGTGGCCTCGTCGCGCTTCAGCCACAGGGCCGCGCCCCCGTCCGCGAGGATGAACCAGGTCTCCTTCATGGCCGGGTTCATCACCTTGGAGAGCGTCTCCGCGCAGCTCACCAGGACGTTGCCGTAGCCGCTTCCCAAGAGCGCCACCGCGAGATGCAGGCTGGCCAGCGAGGTGGAGCAGCCCGCCTTCACCTCCCACGCGGCGGCGTGACTCTCCAGCCGTCCCAGGATGGCCGCGGCCTGCGAGCCCGTGTAGCGGCTCGTCGTCGTCGTGCCGTGGATGAGGGCCTCCACCTCCGCACCGCTCCTCCCACCGAGCGCCTGCCTCGCCGCGGCGAGGGCCAGCGACTCGCTCGTCTCCTCGTCCTCGCGGGGAGGTGTTTCTCCGGAGGAGGGCAGGCGCGCCAGGTGGCGGAGGCTGAAGCCCAGCCGCGTCGCCACCTTCCGGCCCAATGTCTCCAGGGCCTCGGCGGACCGGCCCTGCTGCTCTGGGTCCAACGCGAGCAGCTCCGCGTTGGACACGGGCCGTACCCCCGGCAGGGCGCGGCCATGCCCCAGCACCTGGACGCCCAGGCGCGGCTCCAGGACGTTCATGACGGGCGCTCCTCGGTGCGGCGGGCGGGGTTGAAGTGCTCCCACTCGAAGTTCTCCACCCTCGAGTCCTCGGGCAGGGTGTCCTTCAGGAGCTTGTTGTGCATGCCAATCCAGCTGCGCGCGCCGATGGTGGTGCGCGGCCCCACCACGGCCCCGGCCGCCAGGAAGACGTTGTCGCCGATGTTCACCTCCCCCAACATCACCTTGTCCCCCAGGAACATGTGCCCGATGACGAGGACGTTGGCGCCCATCGTGCAGCCCTTGCCGATGGTCAGCAGTGGGTAGTCCGCCAGCATCGCGAAGAGGGAGGAGTTCACCCCGTACGCGATGCGCGCCCCCATGGCCCGCCAGTAGAGGTACTTGGTGACGTAGAAGGAGAAGAAGAACGGATGGAGCCCGGAGATGCGCACCGAGTGGCCCAGGCACAGCGTCATGAACCAGGCCAGGTAGTCTCGGGACATCTCCATCTTGTAGGTGCCCGGCCGCATCCTCGGGATGCACAGGCGGACGAGCCAGCACACCGCCAGGAAGGCGCCGGCCAGGACTCCGGGGGCCAGCAGCGCCCAGAGCGGGAAGGCCGGCTGCTCCCAGCTCCAGCGCAGGTAGAGCGCGAAGGTCCACCACGCCGCCAGCGCGGGTGTCAGCGAGAACGTCATGGTGATGAGGTCCACCAGGAGCACCCGTGTGAAGCCGAACCCCTGGGACTGGTGCTTGAACTTCCGCCGCGCGGTGCCGAGCGCGTCCACCGTGCTCTCCGTCATGGTGTCTCCTGCCCGTGTCGGGCTCACTGCTCGGGGTTGACCTGATAGAGGGGGAAGTAGGACGCGACGCGCCCTTCCTCGACGTCACGCGCCAACTGGGGCACCTCGTCCCAGGCGTAGACGCGCTCTCCGTCCACCGGGGGCAGCCAGCCGGCCTCCTCGGCGAAGCCCACCGCCGCCACGGCCTCGGAGAAGCGCGCGTAGTGGGTGTTGATGTGCTGGTGGCGCTTCGTGCACTCGGTGGAGCGCGACACGTCCATCAGGTCCGCGCCCAGCTTCCAGCCCGCGGAGGTGATGACGCCCTCGCGTCCCAGCGCCTTGAGCGCGGCCTGGAGGAGGGGGCCGCCGATGTGGTCCAGGAAGATGGAGACGTCCTGGCCCCGGCCCGCCTCCTTCACCCGTGCCAGGAACTGCTTCTCCGACTGCGTGTAGCGCTGCCGGTACGCGGCGTCCGCGGCGAAGCGGGCCGCGTCGAGCGTCAGGTCCGGGAACTCGCGCCGGTCCAACGGGATGATGCCCACGGACTCCAGGTGGCGCAGCCGCTCCTCCTGCGAGGCGACCATGGCCACCCGGCACCCGGCGTACCGGGCCAGCCGCAGCTGCGCATAGGCCACACCGCCGCCCCAGCCCACCACGAAGGGCACCGGGCAGTCCGACTCGCTGACCTGCAGGCGGAAGCACCCCCAGGCGAGCCGCCAGTTGGACCAGGCGGTGATGTAGCGGAGCGAGAAGGCCGCCCACTGTCTCAGCGAGTGGCGGCTGTTGGCGGGAATGGGGATGAGGACGTGCTGCGGCAGCCGCGTCCGGCGGGCGAGCAGGCCCATGGTGCGGGTGGCGTCGTAGGCCAGCACCTTGACGGGATAGCCGTGCTCGTCTGGTTCGGCGTTGCAGAAAACGAGGCAGTGGTCTCCAGGGCGGATGCGGGTGACGGCGCTGCCCGTCTCCACCACGCGCACCACGCCCGCGTTGCCGATGACCACCTTGTCCTCACGGCGCAGCCGGCAGATATCCACCGGCACACGCTGGATGGCGTGGCCCATGTTGCCCTCCCAGCAGCCGTAGATGGGCTCCGCCACCACGTCCTCCGGGCCGGGGTCCGGGAAGGCGAAGTCCTCTTCCACCAGCGCCCCCGGAAGGGCTTGTCCCCGCTCGCCCCGGTGAAGGACCCAGGCCTGCGTCTCTTGCATGACTCCTCCAATGGCTCGCACACCGCGTGCCGAAGTGGAGGAAATGATGTTGAAACCTGATTCAGGTCTCAAGAATGCCCGGGGTGCGGTCCGGGGCTGTTCTCGGCAGCGCGCAGCGGGTCGCGGACCGCGTGGGAGGCGAGGAAACGCGGGAGGTCTGATTCCACGGGGGGCGCGTCAAGGGACTTGTCGCGTGAGAGGGGGGCAGCCGGTGCGCTGCGCCTCCTGCACAGCCGGGGTGCGGTTCGCGGAGGGGGCCAGCCCCGTACCGACTCTCAACCTCGAGCTGCCCGACTCGAGAGGGGTCACTCCACCGATTTTCCTCAGGATTTCCTGAAGGACGGCCCGGGCCCGGGGACGAATTCCAAGAGTCCGGGAATTTCGACGCAACTTCCAGCGGGTTGACGCGAGAATCAGCGCAGGAGATCCACCTCAATGTCCACGTCCGTCAGCAGAACCCGCCAGGGTACTTCTTCCTACAAGTCCCGCGGGGTCGACACCCCCGACAAGCCCGGAAACCGCTACACGATCCGCAAGGGTGACACCCTCTCGGCCCTCGCCGTTCGCTTCAAGACGACCGTCAAGGAGCTGGCGCGCATCAACAACATCGCCAATCCGAACCTCATCTACGCGGGCGATACGCTGCGCCTGCCCGGCTCCGGCAAGAGCACCGGCTACAACGGGAAGGACAGCTTCGACTCCGGCAAGAGCGGCCCCAAGGGCTCCAGTGGCTCGAAGGGCTCCAGCGGCGCGCAGAACGGCGGGAAGGTCAACGGGAGCAGCGGCGCACAGCCGGGCCAGGCGACGCCCGCGATGCGCAAGCTCGCGGAGGCGGGGCGCAAGGCGGCGCTGAGCATGGGCGGGTACAACAGCCAGGGCCTGTGCGCCACGGGCGTGAGCAAGGCCATCCAGAACGCCTTCGGCTTCAAGGTCTGGGGCAACGGCAACCAGATCGACAACAACCTGCCGCGCGACAAGTTCAAGCAGGTCAACATGTCGCTCGAGGAGGCGCTGAAGATTCCGGGCCTCGTCCTCACCTGGGAGCGCACGTCCTCGGCGGCGGGCCAGAAGTACGGCCACACGGCCATCACCACCGGCGACGGCCGCTCCTCCGTGAGCGACTTCATCGAGCGCAACACGCTCGGCGCGGGTGGCCGCAGCGGGTTCAAGGTCTTCATGCCCATCATCTGAGGGCACCCCTCAGAACCAGTGCATGAGGGGCGGGAAGCGTACCGGCTTCCCGCCGCCTCGCATGCGAGATGCCCGTGGCTCAGCGCTTCGGCGGAGGTCCGTCCTCGGCCGTGGCGCCCTCCACCCGCTGCATGGCGTAGTTCGTGAACCACTGCCCCCCGCGCTCGACACGCTGCTCCCGTACCACGGTGAAGCCGGAGCGCTCGAAGAGCGGGCGTGCGGTGATGCTCGCCGCCACGGTCAGTCGCGCGAGTCCCCGTCGGCGCGCCTCGCCGAGCACGTGCGCCATGAGCGCCGTCGCGACACCGCGCCGGGCGTGCTCGGGGTGCACGAAGAACATGTCGATGTAGCCGTCGTCGGACAGGTCGGTGAACCCGGCGACGGCTCCGTCCCGCTCCGCGACCCAGGTGCCCGCCGCGGCGCGCCGCCGCGCGAAGGTCTCCACGTCGAGGTCGTCCGGAGCCCAGGCGCGCACCTGCTCAGGGGAGTAGTCGGCGGATGCGACCTCGCGCACGCTGCGGCGGAACAGCTCCAGCAGCACCGGCGCGTCGGCGGGGACATACGGGCGGATGACGATGGTCACGCCGCACCTTGCCCGGCGGACCGAGGGGGCGTCCAGCCGATTCCAGGCGAACACTCCGGTTGTTGACTCCGTGGTCGGCGTGAGCCCGTTCCACGGTGCAGGTGAGCCGTGGACGGGGGGGCCGCATTTCTGTTCACCGGGCTGCTGGAGAGGCCCCGTGCCGTCCCTTTGAGCACTCCTTGACGGTCTCTTCACACTTCGGCTTTGCACCCGCTTGGGGGAATCGCGCTAGAAGGCGCGCGTGATCCGCTCGCTTCTTCTCATCCTGTCTGTCTCGGCAACGGTCGTGGTCGCTACTTCCTGCTCCTCGGCGGAGCCGGTACCGGATGCCTCTCGCTCCCCTGACGCCCCGGAGGACCCGGCGCCCCCGCCGCCCTCGGAGGACCCGGCACCTCCGCCACCCCCGGAGGACCTGGCGCTCCCAAGCGTCCTGCGTTTCGAAGCGAACCCCGCGACCATCGCTCCGGGCGAGTCCGTCGAGCTGTCCTGGGAGGTCACCGGCGCGCGACGCGTTTCCATCAATCAAGGCGTGGGTGAGGTGCGCGGAACCTCGGTGCGGGTCAGCCCGACAGCGACGACGACGTACACGCTCACGGCGACCAACAATCGCGGGAGCACCACGGCGAACACCAGGGTCACGGTGAGCGCGCCCGGTGGGACGAAGATCTCCGGGGTCCTCACGACGCGCACGCTGACGCGCGCGGGCTCGCCGTACGAGGTGACCGGCGACCTGACGGTGCCAGCAGGGAACCGGCTCACCATCGAGCCCGATGTCCACCTGAAGTTCATGGGGCGCTTCAAGCTCTCCGTGTTCGGACGAATCACCGCGCGGGGCACCGCCGCGATGCCCATCCTCTTCACCGCGGACAATCCCACCGCCGGCTGGAGGGGGATGCGGCTGGCGGCGACGTCGGATTCCGGTTCGGACATCCTCGAACACTGCATCTTCGAGCACGGCAACAAGGTCGGCGGTCAGGACGGCGCGGGCGCGGAGGGCTCGTACTCCGATAACGCCGGTGGCGCGCTCTGGATTGGCTCGCGTGCGAACGTGAACGTGAACAACAACGTGTTCCGCTCCAACAAGGCGCCCGCGTTCGGCGGCGCGCTGATGCTGATCTCTCCGACCAGCTCGGGTGTCGCCACCGGGAACACCTTCCACGACAACGAGTGCACCGGTCCGCGAACCCAGTTCCAGGGCGTGGGCGGGGCGGTCAACACAGCTCACCTCTCGGCCAGCACCCAGTGGACGTTCCGCGGCGGCGAGTTCAGCGACAACAGGGCCCCGGAGGGTGGGGCGCTCTATTTCTTCGACAGCAACGTGACGCTCGACGGCATCGCGATGTCGGGCAACAGCCCGCAGAACTGGGCGACGCCAGAGCCGCACCGGCTGACCGTCATCAACACGCCGAGGTAGCCGGGCGCTACGGGGGGGCGGGCGCCTTCAGCTCCGGCGGCAAGTGCAGGTCCGGGTTCGCCAGCACGGCGTCCAGCAGTCCCACCAGCTCCGCGTACAGCCCCTCCGCGGTGGCCGTCTCGAACAGGTCGGTGTTGTACTCCAGCACGCCGGCGAACCCCTCGGGCGTCTCCGTCAATGACAGGGTGAGTTCGTACGTGACGGAGCCGCGGCCGACATCCACTGGCACCACGGAGAGGCCGGGGAACTCCAGCGGTGAGGCTGGCGCGTTCTGCAGGACGAACATGGCCTGGAACATCGGCGACCGGTTCGCTGGCGGCTCCACCCCGAGCGACGCCACCACCTGATCGAGAGGCACCTCCTGGTGGGCATAGGCCGCCAGGGTCTCCTCGCGCACCTGTCGGAGCAGCTCGCGGAAGGCCGGGGCGCCGCGCAGGCTGACGCGCAGGCACAGCCCGTTGACGAACATCCCGATGAGCGGCTCCAGCTCCGGGCGGAGGCGGTTGGCGATGGGCGAGCCGATGACCACCTCCTCCTGTCCCGAGCGCCGCGCCAGCACGGCCCCATAGACCGCCAGCAGGGCCATGAAGGGCGTCACCCCCTCGCGACGGCAGAGCGCGTGCAGCGCCCGGCTGCGTTCTCCACCGAGGCGAATCGGCCGGCGGATGCCGTTGAACGTGCGAACCGGCGGCCTCGGCCGGTCCGTGGGGAGGTCGAGCAGGGTGGGCGCCCCGGCGAGCGCCTTCTTCCAGAAGCCGAGCCGTTCCTCCAGCTCCTCGCCGGACAGCCACTCGCGCTGCCACGCCGCGTAGTCCGGATACTGGATGTCCAGGGGCCGAAGGCCGGATTCCGCGCCGGTGACGCTGGCCGTGTACAGCCGGCCCAGCTCGCGCGCGAGGACGCCCATGGACCAGCCATCCGAGGCGATGTGGTGCATGCAGAAGAACAGCAGGTGCTCGTCGTCCCCGAGCCGCAGCAGCGACGCGTGCAGCAGCGGGCCTCGCGTCAGGTCGAACGGCCGCAGCGCGGACTCCTGCATGTAACGCATCGCCTCCGCCTCGCGGTCATCGCGCCCGCGCAGGTCCACCTGCTGGAGCTGGAAGCCGGAGGGTGGGTGGACCCGCTGCACCGGGACGCCATCCTCTTCGGAGTAGGTGACGCGCAGCGACTCGTGACGGGCGATGAGGCCCTCGAAGGCCGCTTCGATGTGGCGCGGCTCCACCGGACCGATGAGCCGGAACGCCCGGGGGATGTTGTAGGCGCTCGACTGGGGCGCTCGCTGGAAGAAGCGCCAGAGGCGCACCTGCGAGAAGGACAGGGTCATCGGACCACCGCGAGGCACGCGGCGCAGCGGGGGCACCGGACGCGCGAGCTCCGCCGGGGGCTCCAGGCTGGAGAGGTGCTGCGCCAGCTCGGCCACCGTGGGGCCCGTGAACAGCGTGCGCAGGGAGAGCTCCTTCCCGAGCTCGGCGCGTACCCGTGAGACGAGCTGCGTGGCGAGGAGGGAGTGGCCGCCGAGGTGGAAGAAGTTGTCGTGGATGCCCACGCGCTCCATGTCCAGCAGCGAGCCCCACAGCCGGCAGAGGGTTTCTTCCGTCGCGGTGCGCGGCGGCTGGTAGCTGGACTCATCCCCCCGGGCCGGCTCGGGCGCGGGCAGGGCTCGGCGGTCCACCTTGCCGTTGGGCGTCAGCGGCAGGGCGGGCAGCACGGTGAAGGAAGCGGGCACCATGTGTTCGGGCAGCCGCTCTCGCAGCCACGCGCGCAGCGTGGCTTGAGCGGGCGGCTGCTCGCGTGCGACGACGTAGGCGGCCAGCTTGCGGTCCCCTCCGGCCTCCAGCGCCACCACCGTGCAGTCCTTCACGGCCGGGTGCTGGCGCAGCAGTTCCTCGATTTCGCCCAGCTCCACGCGGAAGCCGCGAATCTTCACCTGCAGGTCGATGCGGCCGAGGTACTCGATGCGGCCGTCGGGCAGGTAGCGGGCCAGGTCGCCCGTCTTGTAGAGGCGCGCGCCCGGCTCGGAGCCGAAGGGGTCGGGCACGTAGGTGCGCGCGGTGAGCTCCGGGCGGTTGAAGTAGCCACGGCCCAGGCGCTCTCCCCCGACGTAGAGCTCTCCCGGGACACCGATGGGCACTGGCCGCAGGTGCTTGTCCAGGAGGTAGACGGGGCCGTTGGTGATGGGGCGGCCGATGGGCACCGGGTGGCCGAGCAACGGCGGTGCGTCGATGGGGTGGAAGGTGGAGAAGACGGTGCACTCGGTGGGGCCGTAGCCGTTGAGCAGGCGGCGGGGCGGGCCGTGTCGCAGCACCTCGCGGACCGCCAGCGGGTCCGCGGCCTCGCCACCGAAGACGAGGGTGTGCACGTGACGGAAGGCGTCCGGCACCTGGCGCGCCAGCAGGTGCAGCACGGCGGTGGTGACGAACATGATGGTGATGGCCCCGTCCTTCACCTGGGCGGCGAACTCCTGGGGCTCGCGCGCGGGGTTGGCGGTGATGCCGACGAGCCGGGCGCCGTGCAGCAGCGCGCCCCAGATTTCGAAGGTGCTTGGATCGAACGAGGCATTGGAGGCCTGCGCGACGCGGTCCTCCGGGGTGAAGCGGACGAAGTTCGTGTTGAAGAGCAGGGCCGCGATGCCACGGTGCAGGATGGCGCTGCCCTTGGGCCTGCCGGTGGAGCCGGAGGTGTAGATGACGTAGGCGAGGTTCTCGGGGCCGGCGGAGGATGGCAGCGGAAGAACGGAGTGCCGGGAGATGGCCTCCCAGTCGGAGTCGACGCGGACGACCGGAACCGAGAAGGGCGGCAGGTGCTGGAGCTGCGAGTGGTGGACGAGCAGCAGGCCGACGCGGGAGTCCTGGAGCATGAAGGCCAGCCGCTCCGCCGGGTACGAGGCCTCCAGGGGAAGGTAGGCGCCACCGGCCTTCAGGACGCCCAGAATGCTGACGATGAGGTCCACGGAGCGCTCGACGCACAGGCCGACGAGGACCTCGGGGCCGACGCCGAGCGAGCGCAGGTGGCGGGCGAGCTGGTTGGTGCGCTCATCGAGCTGACGGTAGGTGAGGCTCTGGGAACCGAAGGAGACTGCAACGGCGTCCGGCGTGCGAGCGGCCTGGAGGGAGAAGAGCTCGTGGACGCAGAGGTCTCGGGGGAAGTCGGCGGAGGCGGCATTCCACTCGCGCAGCAGCAGGTGACGCTCTTCGGGAGTGAGGAGCGGCAGTGCCGAGAGGCGCTGGTGCGGGTCGGCGGCGACGGCCTGGAGCAGCACCTGGAGGTGCTTGGCCATGCGCTGGATGCGCTCGTCATCGAAGAGGTCGGTGTCGTACTCGAAGCTGACGCGAAGGCCGTCGGGAACCCTCGCCATGTAGAGGATGAGGTCGCACTTCGCGGTCCCGGTGTTCACCTCCCAGGACTCCGCCGTGGCAGTGAGCTGGAGCGCGGCGGAAGGGTCCGCCTCCAGCATGGGCGCACTCTGCAGGACGAACATCACCTGGAAGAGCTGCGCGTGGCTGAGAGTGCGCTCCGGCTGGAGGACCTCGACCAGCTTCTCGAAAGGCAGCTCCTGGTGGGCGAAGGCCCCGAGCGTCACCTCGCGCACGCGGGCGAGTAGATCGACGAAGCGCGGGTCGCCCGACACGTCGTTGCGCAGGACGAGCGTGTTGACGAACAGGCCGACGAGGCGCTCCAGCTCCGGCCGGATGCGCCCGGCGATGGGCGAGCCGATGACGAGGTCCTCCTGCCCGGAGTAGCGGTGCAGGAGGGCACTGAAGCCCGCGAGGAGCGTCATGAAGAGGGTGGCTCGCTCCCTGAGGCAGAGTGCATCGATGGCCCGCGCGGTCTCCTCGGAGATGTGGAATGTCCGCCGGGTGCCCTTGAAGCGCTGGACCGGAGGCCGTGGGCGGTCGGTCGGGAGTTCGAGGAGCGTGGGGGCTCCGGTGAGCCGCTGGCGCCAGTAGGAGAGGAGCCGCTCCTGATGCGGGCCCGGCAGCCACTTTCGCAGCCAGCTCGCGAAGTCCGCGTACCGGAGGGGAAGCTCGGGGAGGGACGAGGGCCGGCCGGCGGCGAAGTCCGTGTAGAGCGTCCGCAGCTCGCGCATGAGGACGCCCACGGACCAGCCGTCGGACACGATGTGGTGGATGGTGATGAGGAGCCGGTGGTCCTGCTCGCCGAGCCGCAGCAGCGTGCCGTGGATGATGGGGCCTGTGAGGATGTCGATGGGCTTTTGCGCCTGCTCGGCCGCGATGCGCGAGGTCTCCGCGTCACGCGCGTCCGGAGGCAGGTGGCGCAGGTCGATGACCGTCAGGGGGAAGGGGCGCGGTGGCGCGATGTGCTCGACCGGGCCCGTGGCGCTGGAAGCGAAGATGGCCCGGAGTGCCTCGTGACGGCGGACCAGCTCGTCGAGGGCGCGCTGGAGCACGCCGACGTCGAGCTGCGAGGTGATGCGATAGAAGATGGGAATGTTGTACGTGGCCGTCCCCGGGTGGAGCTGCTCCATGAACCAGAGCCGCTCCTGCGCGAAGGAGAGCGGAACGTCGCTTCCGTGGGAGAGGGGACGGAGGTCGGGCTCCTGCTCCGAGGCCGAGGTTCCTCGCGCGGAATCGATGGCCGCCGACAGGTCCGCGATGGTGGGCGCGTCGAAGATGCTCGGTAGGGGGAACCGCAGGTGGAAGAGCTCGTTGAGGCGCGAGACGAGCTGCGTGGCGAGCAGCGAGTGGCCGCCGAGGTGGAAGAAGTCGTCGTGGATGCCCACGCGCTCGACCTCCAGCAGCGAGCTCCAGAGCTGGCAGAGGAGCTCCTCCGTCGGGGTGCGCGGGGGCTGATAGCCGGTCGGTTCGGCACCGGAAGTGGAAGGGGATTGGGCTGCCAGGGTCGCGGCTTTGACGGGAGCGAGCGTCATCGGGAAGTCCTTCGCTTGTCCGGGGCACGACGCGGTGCGAGGCCGCGCGGGTGCTCGATGGGGGTGATTGCCTTCATGCGCTCCGCCTCACTTGTGCAGCGCGGCGGTGGCGCCATCCGCGGAGACGACCTGGATGCGCCGTGGGCGCTCCGCGAGCCGCAGCAGGCGGGAGAGCGCCTCGGACAGGTGGTCCATGGAGCGCCCCTCGTCCGCCACGGTGAGGACCATCTCGTAGTCATCCCCCTCCGTGCCGGGGACGACCTGCGTGCGCACGGTGAGCACGCCGGGGAGCGTGGTGGCCAGGCGGCGCACGGAGGCCATGCAGATCTTCTCGCTGCCCCGGATGAGGAAGTCGGAGAGCCGCCCCTGGAAGTACAGGTAGCCGTCCGCGTCGATGTCGAAGATGTCCCCCGTGGCCAGCAGGTTCGGGCCGCGCCAGGCGTGCAGCTTCTCGCCCTCCACCAGGCCGATGCGCCGCTTCATCAGCGTGTCCGAGGACACCAGCAGCTCCTTCTGGCCGCCGGTGCCTCGGGGATGCAGCGACACCTGTGTCCCCGGGAGCGGCAGGCCCACGGAGGCGAAGCGGTGGGACGGCTCGGCGTGGGCCGCCAGCGTGGCGACCCGGGGCCCGGCCTCGGACAGGCCATAGGTGATGTACAGCTCACCCCGGGGCCGCTGGCGCAGCAGTCGCGCCACGTGCTCCGATGAGAGTGCATCCCCTCCGACGCCCAGGGAGCGCAGCCCCTCCGGGAAGTCTCCGCCTTGTTGAAGCAGCGAGCGCACCAGCAGCGGCGTCAGGGCGGACACGGTGACACCGTGGTCGGCGAGCAGCCGCAGGTACGCGGCGGGCTGGAACGGAGGCCCGCTGATGACCAGGTCCGCGCCCCGAAGCAGTGAGGCGAAGGCCTGCGCCACCAGGGAGTACGAGTAGTAGAGCGGCAGGTTTACCAGCACCGTGTCCCCGGCGCGCAGGCCCACCGCGTCCGCGTGACGGCGCGCGTTCCGGAAGAGCGCGTCGAGGTCGAACACGCAGCCACTGGCGAAGCCCGAGGTGCCCGAGGTGAGCAGGACCATCTCCCCGGGAAGGGCGGCTGGAGGTTGCGTCTCGGGGAACAGGGCGACCTCGGCCCCTCCCAGCGTGAAGCGTTCCACCTCGCGGACCTGCGGGGCAGGGCGGCGCATGGCGACCAGCGCGCGCGCCGGGAGCGCCTCCACGAGCGCCTGTTGTCGCGCTGCGGGCGCGGAAGGAGACACCAGCGCGGGCACTCCGCGCGCGGCCAGAATCGCGAAGACCTGCGCCAGCAGCTCCGCCCCGTTCGGCAGGGCCAGCAGGACGACATCTCCCGGCCTCAGGCCTCGCGCCCGCCAGGAGGCCGCGAGCCGCTCCACCGAGCGCTCCGCGGGGGCACCGGACTCCGTGAGGTCCCGGACGCGGTCAAGGAACGCTTGAATGGACGGAAGAGAGATTCCCGCGAGTTCCGTGACGGGCTCCTTCATGGGGATACACCTCCAGCGTGAAGGCGCCTCACGAGGAGCGCCGCGTCCATCCTGAGGCCCTGTAACGGCTGAATGGACAATGGGGAGCTGCCTACGAGGCCCGTGAAGGGTTCATTCATGGGAGCACGGCTCCGGGCTGAAGGGTCCTCACGAGGAGCGCCGCGTCTACCCCCTGACCCATGCCCCGCGAGAGCACGGCACAGGCGGCGCGAGGCGGGCCGCCGGGCACGGATGCCGCGGTCCCGATGAGCGCGTAGTCGACGACGCCTCGCGCGAGCCACGCGGCGGAGAGCGTCAGGGCGATACCTGCTGCCTCCTCCACGGGCATCGTCAACGCGAGCGTCGGCCCGCGCAGGCCATGGACGATGCAGGCGAGCCCGGTGGGCGCGCTCGGGTTGGCGGCGGGAAACCGGATGGGGGAAGCGAAGCCGCGCAGTGCCTCGCTCGCGGCGTGGGCCATGGCCTCCGGTGGCGCTTCGGGCCCCACCTGGATGAGCGAACACCGGTCCACAACGGCCCGGAAGCCCTCACCCAACGGCGCGGTGGCCTCGCCAATGGCGAGCACCAGTGCCCAGGACATCGGGTCCGCATAGCGCACGGCGGTCTTTACCCGCGCCGCGTACGGGTTGGGCCCACCGCCCCGCGCCTCCGCACCGCCAAGCAGCACGATCATCGCGGCACCTCGAAGACGAGAGACGTGTCGAAACCCCCGAACCCGAGCGTGAGGCTCAGGCCGATTCGCGCCTCGTGACGCACCGGCCGGCCCAGGGGAAGGGCACAGGGAAAGTCCGGCTCCGGTTGCTCCAGACCCGCGATGGGAGGCACCACGCCCTCGCGCAATCCGAGGATGAGGGCAATCGCCTCCATCGCGCCCGTCGCGCCGAGGGCGTGGCCAAACGCGCCCTTCGTCGCGAAGACCAGCGGGCGCGACCCCGGGCCGAAGACGGCCCGGAACGCCTCCGCCTCCGCGCGGTCATTCGCGGGTGTGGCCGAGCCGTGCGCGTTGACGAGCCCGATGTCCTCCGGCGCCAGCCCCGCGTCGGACAAGGAGCGCTCCATGGCCAGCCGTGCCCCCGTGGCGGCGGGGTCCGGAGCCGTCATGCTCGCCGCGTCGTTGGCCGAGCCCGCTCCCCGGAAGACGGCGAGCAGCGGCGCCGAGCGCCCCCGTGCATGCGCCATGGACTCCAGCACGAGGAAGCCAGCGCCCTCGCCGAGCAACATGCCGTCATGCCGGGTGTCGAAGGCGCGCGGCCGGGTAGGGGACATGGTGGACAGCGCAGAGTGCGCCAGCCGCTTGCTCTGCGTGAGGACATCCACGCCGCCGCAGACACACACCTGAGCCGCCCCGGAGCGGATGAGCTCCGCGCCCATCAGGATGGCATCCGACCCCGAGGAGCACGCCGTCGAGAGGCACACCGGCGCCGTGCTCGCACCCACCGCACGGGCCACCTCGTCCGCCCAGGCGTGAAGCGGCAGCTCCCGCTCGCGCGCATCGTCGAGCCAGGCCCCCAGGCTCGTTCCCAGCACGAAGCGCGTGCCGGTGCCGCCCGCCTCCAGCCGTGCCTCGGCCAGCGCGCGGCCCAGCGTCTCCACCGCCAGACGCCGCAGCCGGGGCGCGGGGTCATCGCCAGCTGGCGGAATGGCCGCGGCCAGCGCGTTCCTCAGCCGATGCGGAGAGGCCACCTCGACGAAGCCATGCTCCCCGGCCAGCAGCCGCCGCCACACGTCGCCGAGCCCGTGGCCCAGCGCCGTGCTCCACGCGGCCCCGGTCACCGCGACGGGCGCTACCATAGCGGCGAGCCCAGCTCCGACACCTTGGTGCGCACGAGGCTGGCGCGGAACGCCGCCACGCGGCGTTTGTCCACCGTCGCCCTGCCCGAATAGACGAAGAGCCCACCGGCCAGGCGGCTCACGTCGACGCGCAGCAGCACCTGGTCCCCCGGCACGACGACCTTGAGGAACCGGCTCTCCACCGAGCCAATCAGCGTCAGCTCGTCCTCGGCCAGCATCGACGTGCTCATCTGGTAGAGGATGATGCCCGCCTGGGCGAAGGCCTGGATGAGGTTGCTGCCGGGGTAGATGGCGCGCTCGGGGAAGTGGCCCGCGATGCAGTCCAGGTTCCCCGAGATGGAGATGACGGCCTCCAGGAACTTCCCGGGCTCGTGGTCCACGATGCGGTCCAGGAGGATCATCGGATGCCGGTGGCGGAGCCACTGGCGCAGGGCGGTGAAGCCCAGGGGTCTGGGCTGTCGCGTCCCCTCGCTCACGGAGAGGGGGACGGCACGAGGGAGGCGCTGAGGGTCGGTGGAATGCATGCGGGATCTCCGCTCTCACGGTTGACGACAGCCATGTCCAGACTTCCAGAGGCGAGCAGCACCGGCTCGGGCTCCTGGCCCTCGCGGTAGACCTGCACGCCCAGCTTGAGACTCGCGGGGCCCACGTGCTCCACGCTGGCCACCAGCCTCAGCCAGTCCTGGAAGCGCGCGGCGGCGCGGTAGCGGATGCGCAGCTCCCGCACCCGCAAATCCAACCCCTGTCCTCCGAGCGCCCCCAGCCCCGTGCCCCGGCGCTCCAATTCCTCCAGCGCCGCCGTCTCCAGCAGCGAGGCGTAGCGGGAGAAGTGGACGACCCCGGACGCATCGGTGTCCACGTGCTCCACCCGGTGGCGCAGGGGCGTCATGACCCGGTCTCCACGAACCGCCGGGTGCCCTCGCGGATGCGCTCGACGATGTGCCGCAGGTCGTCCTCGCCCGCGATGAGCGGCGGAGCGACGCGCATGGCGGGGAACAGGTAGCGCAGCCCGTGGGAGCGCCGGCCCGCTCCGGCCATGAACTCCACGAAGACGCCGGCCTCCAGGAGCCGGTGGCGCAGACGCGTGAGGCCGCCCGAGGCACGCTCGGTCAGCTCGATGCCGTTCATGTAGCCCAGGCCCCGGACCTCCAGGAACAACTCCGGGAACGCCTCCACCACGTCGCGACGCAGCCGGGCGCGCAGCTCCTCGCCCAGCGCTCCAGCGCGCTCGACGAGCCGTTCCTCCTCGAGGTACCGCAGGCCCGTGCGCATCAGCGCGCAGGTGAGGGGCCGAAGGTCCGACGTGGACACCGCGCCGCTGGAGCGCACGGACAGCTCGCGCCGCGCGATGACCATGGACGTGGAGACGGCGCCCATGCCCAGGCTCTTGCCGATGACGGTGATGTCGGTGGGGATGGGCCCCTCCTCATCCGTCATGGCGAAGAAGCGGCCCGTCTTCGCGAAGGTGAGCACCTCGTCCGCCACCAGGAGCACGCCGTGCTCACGGCACAGCCCCGCCAGCCGCCGCAGATAGCCCGGCGGTGGCACGAGGATGCCGGCGTCACCCTGGATGGGCTCGACGAAGACCGCGGACAGCTTCGAGCCCTGCTCGGCGAAGAAGCGCTCCAGCACCTCCCGCTCGCCGAAGGGCAGGAACGCCACGTCCAGGCCGAAGGGCGGCTCGGTGGCCGGCGGGGGCAGGCCCATGCGGTAGTGCCGGCGATTGAGCAGCGGCACCAGTCCGCCCGTCCACCCATGCCAGGCGCCCTCGAAGGCCAGCACCGTCCTCCGCGCCTCGCGGCCCGGCTTCACCGTCAGGCGCCTCCGGTCGAAGCCGGACTCCAGCACCAGCCGCAGCGCGAGCTCCAAGCCCTCCGAGCCGGAGTTGCGGCCGCTCGCGTGGTACTCGCTTCCCGGGAAGCGGTCCGCCCAGCGACCGCCGGGGCCGAACAGCTCCTCCAGCAGCCTCGTCCGCTCCAGCGAGCCCAGCTCGTCCGTGACGTAGCCGCGCTCCAGGCCCTCCCGCAGCGCTTCGTGGAGGCAGGGGTGACCCGCGCCCAGACAGGCGCTGGCGTAGCCGCCGCTGGCGTCCATCACCTCCAGCACCCGGCCCGCGTCCGCGCCTTCCAGCGGAACCATCTGCTGCACGAGCCCACGCGCCCGCAGGCACGCGAAGGGCAGGCGCCCGCCGCCGTAGTGGTCCATCTGCAGGGCCAGTCCGGCGCGCAGCCGTTCCAGCTCCGCGCCTTCCAGCCTCCCTCCGGGAGCGGGAACCTTCACCGCGCGCCCCCAGCGGACGAGGCCTTCAGGCCCGCGATGAGCGTCGCGATCTGGTTCACCGTCCGGAAGTTCTCCGAGTTGAAGTCCTCGTCGGAGATGCTCACCTTGAACTCGTCCTCGCAGATGACGCGCAGCTCGAGGAAGCCCACCGAGTCCAGGCCGATGACGGACTGCAGACCGTCATCCGCGCCGATCTGCTCCGGGGGGAGCTCGACGAACAGGTTGTTGATGAGAATCTTCTTGATGCTTGCCGTCAGCTCTTCATGCATGTGTGGAGTTCCTCTCTCTGTCAGGGCCGATCCGCGTCCACGGTGAGCACGAGCTTCCCGATGTTGCGGTTGGCCTCCATCTCCGCCAGCGCCGCTCCCACGTCCTCCAGCGGGTACCGCGCGTGGATGACGGGGCGCAGCTCCCCCCGGTCGAGCACTTCCATCCATCGCTGGCGGAAGCGCTCGTTCACCTGGCGCTTCTCGCGCATGGGCCGCAGCCGCAGCGACGAGCCCTTCACCTGCAGGCGGCGCTGCACGACGCGCAGCAGATCCACCTGCGTGGACATGCCGTCCAGCAGCCCCACCAGCACCAGGCATCCCTCGTGTCCCAGCACGGACAGGTTGCGTTCCAGCCACGCGCCGCCGATGAAGTCCATCACCAGCGGGACACCCTCGCCGTGCGTCAGGCGGAGGACCTCGTGGACGAAGTCCTGCTCCCGGTAGTTGAAGACGGCGTCGGCGCCCAGCGCGCGCAGGGCCTCCATCTTCGGCCACGTACCCACCGTGCAGTACGTGGTCGCTCCCACGTGCCGGGCCATCTGAACCATGGTGGTGCCGATGCTGCTGGCCGCCGCGTGGATGAGCACCGCCTGCCCGCGCTGGAGCCCACCGAGGGTGAAGAGCGTCTCGTTTGCGGTGAGGCAGGACTCCGCGGTGGCCGCCGCCTCCGCGAAGTCGAAGCCCTCGGGAATCGGGAGAGCCATGCCCTGGTCCAGCAGGCAGTACTCGGCGAGCCCGCCGCCCTCCACCACGCCGAAGACGCGCTGCCCCCGGGTGAAGCCCTTCACGTCCTCACCCCAGGCCTCCACGGTGCCGGCTATCTCCACGCCGGGGATGGAGGACTGACCCTCGGGGACGTGGTACTCGCCCTGGCGCTGCAGCAGGTCCGCGCGGTTGAGCGCCGTGGCATGCACCTTCACCCGCAGCGCCTCGCGCGTGGGCACCGGCTTCGGCACCTCGCGCAGCTTCACCACCTCCGGCCCGCCGGAGCCCTCGAAGATGACGGCCCGCATGGCGTCAGTACCTCGCCCTTTCCTCGACGGCCCGCTCGCGGGTGGGCACGAGGAAGCTGCGCTCGAACGAGAGGAACACCTCGCCCTTCGCCGTGAGGCCCACCGTCTCGCAGGTGATGATTCCCTCTCCCGTCCGGCGGGTGGACAGCCGCTTGGACAGGATGCGGCTCTCCGCGTAGAGGGTGTCCCCCGCGAAGACGGGGTGCGTGAGGCGGATCTTGTCCCAGCCGAGGTTGGCGGTGGCCCTGCCGCTCGTGCTGCGCACGCTCATCCCGCAGACGATGCTGAACGTCACCAGGCTGGAGATGAGCGGCCGCTCCCACACCGTCTGCTCGCAGTACGCGGCGTCGAGGTGCAGCGGCGACGGGTTCATGCACAGCGTGTTCATCAGGACGTTGTCGGCCTCCGTCACCGTCCTGCCGGGCCGGTGCTCGAAGACGTCCCCCACGGTGAAGTCCTCGTAGTGGAAGCCGAGGACCTCCCGGTACCGCTGGGGCCCAACCTGCTTGTAGCCGGTGATTCCGGTGCCCTCCATGGCGTGCGTCCTCGCGTCCCGTGGGTGGGCGTCAGAAGTGGGAGAGGATGTCCTTCACGTCGTCGCAGAACTTGCGGACCTGCTCGAGCGTGAGGTCCGCGCGCATCATCACGCGCACGCCGGCCTCGCCCCGGGCGACCACGGGGAAGAACACCGCCGAGCAGTAGTAGCCCCGCTGGTACAGCTCCGCGGACAGCCGGATGGCCCGGTCCTCCTCGCCCACCTGGATGAGGCGGATGGGCATCCCGTTGCCCGCGTGCGCCGAGGGGAACTGGCTGTCGAAGTACTGGATGTTGCGCTGCAGCTGGTCCTGGAGCTGGCGCAGCTCCGGCGAGCGGTGCAGCTCGATGCTGGCCAGCGACGCACCCAGCGACGGCACCTGGAGATTCTGCGACCAGGCCAGCGGCCCCGCGTTCCGGTAGAGGAAGTCGAAGATCTTCTCGCTGCCCAGCATGGCGATGCCCCCCGCGCTGCCGAACGCCTTGGCCAGCGAGGCCACAATCATCGTCAGCGGGTTCATCTTCAGGCGCGAGCGCACGTAGCCCTCGCCGCGCTCGCCGGTGATGGAGAGCGAGTGCGAGTCGTCGATGTAGAGGAACAGCCCGTAGCGCTCCTGGAGCTGCAAGAGCCCCTCCAGCGCCGTCAGCCCGCCCATGGAGTAGGCGCCGTCCGCGACGTAGGCCACGCGGGGGTACTTCTTGCAGACGTCCTCCAGGTAGTTGAGGTCGTTGTGCGGGCTCGTCAGCACCAGGGCCTCATCGCCGCAGATGGGCTTGATGTAGGCCATGGAGAAGTGACAGAAGCGGTCGAACACCATGACGCGCGGCTGGCCGTCCTCGGTGACGTGGCCCGAGGCGAGCAGCGGGAGGATGCCCGCGGTCAGCGCGCTGCACGTGGCGCCCGGCAGGGTGGGGCAGCCGTACAGCTCCCGCAGTCCTTCCTCCATGCGCGCCATCAGGTTCAGCCGGATGCGCAGCGTGGACATGGACAGGCTGTTGGTGCCGGCTTCCCGGAGCGCGTCGATGGAGCCCTGGAGGATCTTCGGGTGGTGGTTGAGGCCCAGGTACGAGCACGAGCACAGCGTCATGAACTCGTGGCCTGTCTTGGTGTCGATGAGCCGGTTGTTCGACTCGAAGTCCACCTTGATGCCGATGAGGCCGTTGTCCTTGGCGTGCTGCCAGCCACGGTCTCCCACGGCGATGAGCTTCTCGTTGTTGCGATAGCGCCGGGGACCCAAGACGCTCTGCGCGCTGCTTGCTTCCATGTGGACTCCTCCTGGGGGCACTGGGAACCGCGGGGTGGGGGATGCGCGGAGGGCTTCAGCCCTCCTGGGGGCCGAACTCCTCGAGCGTGCGCTTCGCCGCCTCGACGAACGGGGCACCCATCATGGTCCCCTCCACCACGCAGATGTTGAAGTCGCGGGCCTGGCTCTCCTTGACGATCTTCCGCGCCTTGCGCAGCGTGTTCTCGTCCGGGGAGAAGGCCTCGTTGATGATGTCCACCTGGCGAGGGTGGACGGCGGCCTTGCCGCTGAAACCCATGCTCCGGGCCAGCCGGCATTCGTTGCGCAGGCCCTCCACGTCCGCCATGTCGAACAGCGGCGAGTCGACGACCTGCACGTTGGCACCCCGCGCCGCGGAGACGAGCTGGGCGCGCGCGTAGTGCAGGGGCTCCCACGAGAGGGACGCGCCGATGCTGAAGGAGTAGTCCGCCGAGCCGAACACGAGCGCCTTGAGCCTCGGCGTCGCGCGGGCGATGGCGTGGACGTTCTCCACGCCTCGCGGGGTCTCCACCAGGGCGAGCAGGTCCACCTGCGCGCACGCGGGGCCGAGCACCTGCTCGACAATCTCCAGGTCCCTCGGCGACTCCACCTTGGGGACGAGCACCGCGTCGGGCTTGACGGCGTAGTTCCGCAGGGCGAGCAGGTCCCTCATCCCCTCGGGACGGGTGACGGCGTTGATGCGCACGGCCAGGCGGCTGGACGACCCGCGCGGTGCGGAGAAGAAGGACTCAGCCTGCTGCCGCGCGGCGTCCTTGTGGCTGGCGGCCACGGAGTCCTCGAGGTCCACCAGACTGATGTCCGCGCCCGACTGCTGTCCTCGTGCGAAACGGTCCACGGCCAACGCCGGGGTGAACAGGATGGAGCGGCAATACCGGGTGAACCTCATGATTGCCTCCGGGGTAGGGGCCTGCTTGACGCGCACCCGTGCCAGGGCCTTCCGGTGAGAGACCGGCGGCCCGCTCGAGGCGCGATGTCCTTGGTTTGATGATTGTCTGGGTACTCTCGTTACGCGGCGCCGTCAAGAAGGCGTGCAATCAATTGCAGAGAATCCCCATGCAATGTGTTGATATGTCTTTTCACATAGAAATACGTGTCTCTACGTTTAGTCACGTATTTCTGGATGTGGAAAGCATCGAGACCCGGAGTGCGGGGAGGGGCGTCCGGGACTCGAGCGGCATGGCTGCCACGGCGCGTCAGGTAGCGGCGTTCATTCCGCGCACGCAACTGGGGTTCATGGCGGCGGTGGTGGCCGCGTGGCGGGCGCGCTCCCGGGGCTCATTCGGGGTCGGGCAGCAGCTGCGTGCCGCCCTAACCCCGGGCCTCGCGATGGGGCTCACCGCATTCATCGTCATCCACTACGACTTCCGGCTCTGGCTGGGCGACGCCGAGGTACGGCGGCTCGTCGCCGTGCCGTGGGTTACTTCACGCGCCCCTGCCCGGCGAGCTCGCAGTCGGACCGTGACACCTGCCCGAAGCACTTCACCAACGTCAGCGTCCCACGCTCCACGTGATTGAGGGTCCCGGCCATCTCGCATGTCGGCTCGATGCGCTCACGGGTCTGCCCGACCTGCCGCCAGTGCTCAATTCGCAGGCCCTCACCCCACCGCGGCTCCGTGGAGGTCTGGAAGGCTCCGCTTTGTTCGGGCACGGCGAGGGTGAACTTGCCGTCTTCCAGTGGAAGCGCGGGCGCCCCAGCCACGTTGAACTCCATCGCGATGCAGCCATTGAACTTCTCGGGAACCACCCACCGCAGCCCTGGCTGATTCCCCGCGCAGGAGAGCAGCGACAGCGCGAGGCACACGAAGCCGAGTCGTCTATCCATATCGTCCCCCATGAATGCGGAGACGGTACCTGTGCTCGTCGAGCACGGGCGGAAACAAAACCATCGGACACCGATAACCACGGGTTATTGAAGAGCCGGCACGTCCCAGGTGCTGCACGACCTGCAGGATGAGCTCGCGGTGCTCCAGGGGGAGGCGCCCACGCATGAGCAGTTCGCCGCGCTGCCGCTGCTCGATGCCGTCGTGAAGGAGAGCATGCGGCTGCTGTCACCGGTGGCCTTCACCGCGCGCACCGCCGCCAAGGGCGCGACGCTCGCGGGACATGAGCTGCCGGAGCGGGCGGAGGTCTTCATCAGCCCGCTCGTCACGCACCGGCTCCCCGAGCTCTACGAGCACCCGAACCGCTTCTTGCCCGAGCGGTGGCTGAAGGGTGAGCCTCCGTCGTCTTGGGCATACCTGCCGTTCGGGGCCGGTCCGCACGTGTGCGTGGGCTCGAGCCTCGCCGCGCTCGAAATCCGCCTGACGCTCGCGATGCTGCTGCAGCGCTTCACGCTCCTGCCTCCCGAGGGCGCGCGCATCGACCACCGGGTGCAGGCGACGCTGTCGACGAAGGCGGGAATGCCGATGCGGGTGCTGCCGAAGCAGCGCGTCGAGCGGCCCCCGCGAATCACCGCGGACATCCGCGAGCTTTTCGACGTTCCCGCCGGTGTCTGATTGCCCGGTACCGCCGCGTCACTCACCCTGGATTCGGCCCCGTGTGGCGGGCCACGACGGAGGGAGGACGACCGTGGGGCACTGGAATCGGGGCTTCGAGCTGCTACGCGCGCAGAGAATCCACGTCGCGCCCGGACTGACCGCCGCCGAGCTCGCGCAAGCGGAGGAGAGGTTCCAGTTCCGCTTCCCGCCCGACCTCGCCGAATTCCTCCGTGAGGGACTGCCGACAGGCGACGGGTTCCCGCGCTGGCGCACCCTGGATGCGACGCTGAGCAGGCAGTTCGGGTGGCCGCTCGAGGGGATGCTCTTCGACGTGGAGTGCAACGGGTTCTGGGTCGATGAGTGGGGCGAGCGCCCCGAGGACCTGGAGGCGGCGAAGCGAATCGCCACCGAAGCGGTGCGCGCCGCGCCGGTGCTCGTGCCGGTCTACGCGCATCGCTACCTGCCCGCGGAGCCGCTCGAGGCGGGCAACCCGGTCATCTCCGTGCACCAGACGGACATCATCTGCTACGGGCACGACCTCGCCTCGTACTTCGAGGCGGAGTGGGGCGTGGGATACCAGGCCGCCGTCCGGCACGAACTCTGCCGGCCCATCCGGTTCTGGCCCGTGGGCTGACGGCGCGCTCGGCATGACCCCGGCCCGCCACGGAAGCGGGCCGGGCTCTCTGCCATCAGGGCGCCGGAGGGTCGGTCACCGTCCATCGCGCACTCGCGTGTTGCCGGCTTCCCGTTGCGACCTCTCCCTCAGCGGGCCCGCGTCATGACGCCGCCACGCTCCAGCAACCCGAAGAGGTCCATCAGCGCCTCCACGGGGAAGGCGTGGCCGTACTCGGCGTAGGCCGCGTCGCGGATGTCCGCCACGGAGCGCTTGCCGTTCGCATAGCTCGCGACGGCATCGGGCAGTTGGAAGAAACGCAGCTCGCTCTCTCCACGCTCCCGCAGGGCGGTGGTCGCCGCGTCCATCGCGGCCTGCACGGCGGCCAGGCGCGGCTTGTCCTCGGGGCTCGCCTTGCCCGCGACGTCGTCGAAGGAGGCCAGCTCCTGGCCCTTCACGCGCCGGGGCACGTAGGACCGGGCCCGGCGCTCGGCCTCGGTGGGGGCGGGCTCCTTCAGGGACACGCCGCGCGCCTTGGCGTCCGCCTCCAGACGGTCCAGGGACTGTTCCTCGGCATCGTCCAGTGTCTTGGCCAGGGCCTTCACCGATGCCGCGGGCGCGCCCAGCGGCACGCACGAGAGCAGGGCCTCGCGCTCGCGCTGGTGGGCGGCGCGCATCGCGGCGCGGGCCAGGCGGTACGTGCCGGGCAGCTGCGTGGCGGGAACCGCGGTCAGGTCGCGGCGGGCGTTGAATTCGTCCTCCGCCACGCGCTTCACGCCATGCACCGCCACCAGTCGCGCCAGCTCCAACGCGCCCGCGCCTTCGGCCCAGGCGGCGACGGTGACTCCGGCGAGACCCGCGAAGGCGGCGCGGTGGAGCTGCGTGGGGTCCACGTTCTCCAGCCGGTCGCCGCTGGTGTGGTAGGCGTCGTCGGGCCACGTGCCGTAGGCCACCCCGGGGATGCCGTGGTCGTTGAAGAGCTGGTGGTCCGAGCCGCGGCTGTAGCGCTCCATGTGGGCGTCCAGCGGATCCCTCGAGCCGGTGACGGAGCCGATGCGGAAGTCCTTGCGCGACGGGTACACCACCCCGTTGAAGCGGTTCATGAAGGCCACCGTGGACTCGGACACGGTGTTAACGAAGCTCGCGTTCCAGTCCGGCGTGGCGGTCACCATGAAGCGCGAGTGCACGCGGGTCAGGTTCGCGCCGAGCATGTCGAAGTTGAAGTTGGCCACCCGCCGCACCGGGTCGTTGGCGTGGTGGTCGAACCACTCGCGGGTGCCCTCGAACTCCGGCAGCCACAGCACGCGCACGGTGCGCACCGGCGGCGGCAGCACGCCCCGGCGGATGAGCGTGGTGTACGTGCGCACCATCTCCAGCACGGTGGCCGACCCCGAGGCGTTGTCGTTGGCCCCGGGCTTGTAGTGGTCCAGGTGGGCGGTGAGGACAACCTCCTCACCGGCGCGGGTGCCGGGGATGACGCCTCTGACGATGCTGTAGTGGCCCTCGCGCGTCTCGGTGGCGACGCTCACGTCCACCGTCACCGGACCCGCCTGGAGCTGGGCGCGCAGCTCGCGTCCCTGGCGGTCGGAGACCATGAACGCGAAGGGCGTCCGCCCGCCCGGCGCCAGCAGCCCCGGCGGCACGCGGGCCCAGCCAATCTGGTCCGGGAAGTCGCCGTCCAGGCGGTGCTGGAAGTTCCAGGGCGGCGTCGAGTACGACGAGATGACGCCCACGGCCCCGCGCTCCGACACTCCCTTGCGAATCGCGAAGCCGGGAGGGCCCCGGGTGAGGAGCACCTTGCCCTTCACGTCCTTGCCCGTGTAGTCCGCGTCCGCCATGCCGGTGCCCACGTCGACAAGCTCCAGGCCCGTGCCCTCGAAGCTGCCGCTGCCCCCCGCCAGGGACATGGGCTGGTCGGCGTAGGAGGTGACCTTGTGCCGGTGCGGGGTGGATACCCACAGCTCGCCCCGGGAGGCGCGCCACTGGGGGCCGTCCTTCATCGGCTCCAGGCGCACGTCCTGGAGCCCCGCGGCCTCGGCGGCACCCTTCAGCCACTCGGCCGCCTCGGCGTAGCCCCCCTGATTGTCACGGGCGAGGAGGGCCAGCCGCTGCACGTCGTCGTACGCGCGGTCGCCCGAACTCTCACTGATGAGCGCTCGCACCACCTCGTCGCGCAGCACGAGGCCGGTGGTGGGCGACACGGGCCCCACGGGTGACGGAGGCGGCTGGGCGGCGGCGCCGGAAGCGGTGAGGGCGGCGAGGGCGAAGGGGAGCAGTCGGAGGTGCATGAGGTGTCTCACGGCACCTCACTCTGTCACCGCGCCCGCTGGTGTCCACCGGCTTGCGCCGTCTCAGAACCGGCCGGCGTCCATGTCGAGCAGGAAGCGCACCAGGCCTTCCATGTACGTCTTCTGGTCGTCGTACATGGCCATGTGGCTGCCATTGGGGCAGTGCAGGTAGCGGCCGCGCTTCACCTGGCCCGCCATCCACTCCATGTGCTTGGGGTCCATGGTGTCGTGCTGGGCGCCGATGACGAGCGTGGGCACGGTGATGCGCTGCAGGTCCGCGCTGCGGTCCCACTTCTCCAGGATGCCGCTGAGGCCCATCTCGCTGGGGCCCTGCATGGGCACGTAGACCTTGGGGTTGATGTGCGCGAACGAGCGCTGCGCCGGCTCGGGCCACTGCGCCGCCGGCATCCGCAGGATGTGGTGCTCGTAGTAGTGCGGCACCAGCAGCTCCATGTAGCGCGGGTTCGTGTAGTCCTTCGCGGCCTCCAGCTTCTGCAGCTCCTCGCGGACCTCGGTGGGAATGGCCGGGATGAGGACGTTCTTCGCGTAGTCGTTGTACGCGGGGCAGCTCGACATCATGTTGGAGATGACGAGGCCGCGCAGGTTCTGTGGGTACTTGAGCGCGTACTCCGTCGCGAGGATGCCGCCCCACGAGTGGCCGAGCAGGAAGAAGTTGTCCGGCCCGAGGCCCAGGGCCTTGCGCACCTGCTCCACCTCTTCCACGAAGTGCTCGGTGGACAGGAGGGACGACAGCGTCGCGTCGTCGGGCTGGTCGCTGCGGTGCGAGCCGAGCTGGTCGTAGTAGTAGTACTCGATGCCCGCGCCGGGGAGGAAGGTGTCGAAGGCCTCGAAGTACTCGTGCGTGCCGCCGGGGCCGCCGTGCAGCAGCAACAGCTTGATGGTGGGGTTGTTGCCCACGCGCTTGGTCCAGACGTGGAACGTGCCCTTCGCCGTCTGGATGGGGATGCGCCGCGCGCCTCCGCCCAGCACGTCCATGCGGCCGGTCTGGTCGAAGTAGCGGGCTGCGTCCGCAGGGGCCGAGCCCCTCGTGGCACAGCCCTGGGCGAGCAGCGCGAACACAGCCAGGGCCCACAACGTCTTCATCATGAGGTCCGCTCCAGGTTGGGGCGCCTCCAGGATGAAGCCGGGCGGCGCGAGCGGCGCAGCATAGCCGCCGGGACGGCCGGCTCGTTCAGGATGACGGCGTGGTGGGGCCGCCACCAACGCCTTCTGGAATGCCATCAAAGCTCCCAGTTCGGCTCCTCCTCGAACGTGTCGAGCGCTTCTGACGAGGATGGAGCCCCTGGAGGAGGAGCCGCCTCGACTTCCTCTGGTTCCTGCTCCACTTCGTGAGGCGCGGACGAGGGACGAAGCCTCCTGGACCACGGCTTCAACACGGCTCGCCATCGGCTGGCGACCTCATCGAGGTACCTGGGGTCCGAGCTGGCGGGGAGCGTGAACCGCGAGCGCCAGCCTGCGAGACGGACCCGATCAACCCACTCCAGCGCCTCCTGGGCGGTGAGGTTGGCCTGCCGCAGGCCGGAGTAGAAATACACGTATTCATCGGCGAGCCGCGTCGCGAAGGTGACGGGGTCATCCGTATTGATGGAGACCAGCAGTGGCGCCTCCGACGCTCGAACGGCCGGTGGCCGGTGCTTCTTCGCCCCTCGCTGGGAGGGGCCGAGCGTCAACCGCAGCGCGGGCGGGACCTCGTGGACGCCCAGGTCCGAGGTCAGGAGGTTGCTCGAGGGATTGCTCTCGATGGTGATCTCCTGGCGCCCGAGCAGCCAGCGAAGCCATTGTTGTGCCTCCTCCAGCATGGAGACCTCGCCGTCATCGATGGTGACGGGAACCGGCCGAAGACCTCGCTGAAACCAGGCAGTCGAGGTCAGGTACCGCCGAACGATTTCCAGGGCGTTCTCGGGATGCGCGCCAACGGAGCCTGGCGCTACACGCCTTGGGTAGCCCAGGCGTTCGAGCAACTCGGGAACGTGTCGAAGCCTTCTGGCCTCGAGATACATGTCGAGGTCGGGCGAGGGATCTCCGAAGACATCGCGGAGGAGACGCCGCAATTCCGTGCGCACCAACTCCCGCCGGGAGCCTCTGCCCGTGAAGTCGCCTCGTTGGTAGCGCTCCAACTCCCACAGGAGGTCGTCGATCCGCTCCTCGGCGGGCTGAGGAATCATCCGCGCATTTCGCGCCCAGAGCCGGGGCGAAATGCTCAGGGCGACCCCATGGCCAATCCGATCTCCCTGGCGAAGCGCGCCGAAATCCACCACCTCGTGGATGCGCCGCAGGCCCTCGACGAGCCGGCGGAAGTCCTCCCCCACATGGTAGGTCACGCCCAGCCGCGGAAGGGGCTGCTCGGCGCCACGCGCGGCGAGCACGCGCGAGGCATGAACCGAGGCACGACGGGCTTCCTCGAGAATTCCCAGCGTGACCCAGGTGGGCGCGGAGAGTTCCGTGCTTGCGACATCGAGGCCACGGATGAGCAACTGCATGCTCGGAAAGCGCTCCAGGGCCCCCACGATGGCGAGTGCACGGCGCCGCTGCTCCGAGTACCAGTCACCGAACCTCACGCCCGTTCCGTTGCCTTCCGGGTCGGCATGGAGCCTGTGCTGCGGATGGCGTGTATTGAGGTTCTCCTTCACGAAATGGAAGACGAGGCCCACTTCGGTTCGGACGGCGGGCTCCCCGGAACGCTGCCGGTGGTGGAAGCCAAGGCTTCCCTCCGCGAGCTTCTGGACGTCCCGGCACAGCATGGCCCAGGACTCGGGGGGCGTTCGCCGAAGCTCCAGCGCGCCGAGGTGGAGGTCGGCGCTTTCATGTTCGAGCGCGGCCTCGAAGAGGGTCGCGTCCATGTCGCCGCGAAACGCCTTGAGGCGGCTGAAATACCGCTGGAACCAGTCGAGTCCCGCGGTTCCTGGTTCCAGGACCAGGAAGTCGTAGGCGCGGCAGCGGACGCGCTGGTACTGCCAGAAGAAGCGCGTGAACTCCGCGTCCACCAGCTCCGAGCGGATGGCTCGCAGCGCATGGGTGGTGAAGACGGTCTCCGAAAGAACCCTGCCCGGGACTCCCCTGAACCATCCGGCGATGGGATCGGCCGCGTAGAGCTCTTCCAGCGTCCGGGGACGCCGGGGAGGCGCGTCCCGGATGACGAGCCGCCGGTAGCTATGGCAGAGCGAGGCGAGGTCCACGCCGCCGGAGCCGCTCAGGAGCATCCGCATCGCGCCACCGCACCAGTACACGTGGTCGCCGAGCGCGGGACGCCCGTGATGACCGGCTGCTGTGCGCTCGACGGCCTCGCGGCAGAACTCCGCGAAGGAGGCTCTCTGCCCGGCCGCGAGCCGGAGCAGGTAGCCCGCCATGAGGGTCCGGGTGATGGCCGCCGCCAGCAACATGCCCGTGAACGCGGACTGTCCTCCGAAAGGCCAGGAATGTCCCTGGAGCACCGTGGCGTCGGCTCGGGGAACCTGGCGCAGGAACCACCCCATCCACGAGGACCAGAGCTGTGAAAAGGAGAATGCGGCCTTCTCGTGGAGGTGTGTCTCGGCGACGGGCTGGCTCAGGACGTGCGCGAGTTGTGCGCTGACCAGGCTGACCCGGTCCGTGGTGGGGGCATGCGGGCCAGCGGAGTGCAGGGAGGCAATCAGCAGGTCCGGCGGCAGACGCAGCGAGAGCCATCGCCAGCGCGAGACTCGGGCCACGGCCTCTCGCGGCGAGTCGTGGGACAGTTCCCGCAGCCGCACGGTGGCACCCGCCTGCTCGAGATGGCGAGTGGCCAGCCGGTGCAGGTAGGCCTCCAGGGGAATGCTCTGCCCCGCGGCCTCCTCGCCGTCCGCCGCGAACCAGGAATGCTCCCGCACTTCATGGAGCACTTGCAGGGAGAGCCCGCGAGCGCGAAGCCGCAAGTGGTCTTCCAGTTCATGAGCCATCGCGGCTGTCGCGGGCTCCAGCACGCCTGGGGCCACATGGCCGAGCGCCACGAGACCCGACCTGAATCCCTGGTGGGACAGGAAGGGCCAAGCATCGGCCTCGGCGATGAGCCGCTCGAGATTGATTTCACCTGCCATGGACTTGTTGTCCTGCAGCGGGCCTATTTCCCGCTCGACTGCTTCATGTGTTCAACCCACGGGTGGTGGGGAAACGTCTCGTCGATGTCCGCGAGGGTGGCGTCCACCTCCGCGGGGAGGACTCCGCTCGCCAGGGTGCGCTCACGACGCAACTCATGCAGTTGAGGTGGCGTCAGATCCTGTAGCTGCGCGGGCTCGAGGAACACCCGCGCGACATCATCGGACAGCCCGGCCTCGGGTGTCGCCATGAGCGGAAGCCGCCGGACCCAATGCTCCAGAAGCGTATGCCTGCGTCCGCTCGTGGGAGGCTTGACGGGCCAGATCCCCTTGAGGAACGCTCTGTAGTCGTCTGTGGTCACTTCGCCTTTGTCGATGGAGCCGCCCTGGCTTCGTCGATAGAACCCAGCGCGGTTCTCCAGGAAATTCAGTGCGAATGCGTCCACCGCGTACGGCATGTAGTCCAGCGTCTCCAAGGCAAGCCACTCATCCAGGGAGTTGACCCTCTCGGCCCAGGCCTTGGGAGCTTCTTCGTACTCCATGAGCGAAGGCCACAGAACATCGGGCCAGGGGCGCAGCAGGTGTGGCTTCCTGCCCGTCAGCTGGGTGCTGACGAGAGGCCAGACGGTGAGCTTTGTATCTGCGGGGGCGGAATCGTCGTCCTGGTCCTGGACGTAATCGAAGATCAGGCGGAATACGGCATCGAGGGGCGCCGGTAGGTCCGAGGCGGGTGCCACGGGGGCAAACCGCTCGATGATGAGCCCTCGCGTAGAGTCGATGGGAATCGAGGTGGTCGCGCCCGCACGAGAGTTCAGTATCACCTCGCGCAGGATGCGGCCACGTTCGGCGGCCGTGTTACTCATCTGGATCCGGGTTTTTTCGAGCCAGAACCACGAGACGACGTCAGGGTGTCCCGCTTCCTTCGCGAGGAGTCTCCAGACGTTCACAAGAACGACGGGGGCGAGGGCTCTGTTCGGGCGGCCTTCGATCTTCTCGCGAAGGTTGGAGTAGAGGGGTTCTGGAAGGTCTCCCAGAGCCTCCTGCCGTAGCGCGGTCCGATAGCGCTCCAACCTGAATTCCTTTTCCCTGAAGATACCGCTGTGGGGGGGAGGCGTCCGGTACCCGAGGTACTCCAGGAGCCCCTGCCGGACGCCCTGTCGATTCGAAGGAAGGTGAAGGCCTTTCAGAGCCTGTACGAAGGGGTGTGCCGGGGCCGCGCCGTCCAACTGGACGAGGGCTTGTTCGGGATCGAAGTTCAGGCGCGTCCTGCCTGGTATCGAGGAAAGCCTCGCGAGCCGCCGGGCCCTGAGCTCCTTGACGGACCAGGATGCCCCCAGCGTGGGAATCAGCGCACTGAGGAAGTCGCTCGCATCCTCCTCCGGCAGACCCGACTCAGGGGCGGCAATGAGTGGGGCATCCGTGCTGGCCCAGCTCGCGCACCGCTGTTGTCTGGGCGAACCGTGAACCTGGGGCCGCGCCAGTTCGCCGAGCTGCTCCGCCAAAGCTGTCCAGGATGGCGGATGGTCCCACTCCACCGGTTCCTTCACCGCCCGGTGCTGGCAGATCTGGATGACCAGCCACAAGAAGTGACGTGCGAGGCGGCCGGCGTCTCGTCCTGGCGATGAGCGCCCCTTCGCGAGTTGCTCAGTCCAATGTCTGGAGAAGATCACATAGTCGACCGGTGCCTGCCATGCGGGGAGCGGCCAGGGCACCTCCAGCGCAGGTTCGAGACTCGAGGCAGGTCGCGATGCGAGAACGAAACGCACGGAGCCCTCGTCGACGGAGCTCTCCGACTCGTCCAAGGGGCCCTCATGCACGCCATCCGCCGCGATGTCCGAGGCCAGCACCCAGCAGGCCGTGAGCCGCTCCGGCAGCTCGTCGCCATCCGAGGGCCGGAGGACGAATTCTCCAGGAACATGATTCGGCTTCAACACCGCACTGAAGCGGTTCAGGGTCTGCAGCGTGAGCGTGTATGCGGACTGCTCGACCCGGAACCGCACGACGGGCCTCAGCTCGGGTCTCATCTGGATGAGACGGGTGTCGAGCCGGAGCTGCCCATCCAGCTGGGCGCTCTGGACGGCGCCCTTGAGTCTCTTCCACCGCTCGTCCTCCTCGCCCAGCGCTTCGGAGGTTTCCTGCCACAGCCATTGGACGATGGGGAGCGTGGCCCTGGGAGTCATCTCCTCTTCAGTAGGGCTCGCCCTCCGGAGGCGCGCGGTCAGTTCGGAGATCTGCCGCAGGCGATCCGGTAGGAGTTCGGAGCTCTGGAGGTTGGCGAGGAAGTAGTCCCGCAGGGTTGGAGGCGTGCGCTCATCCTCACGCGGAATCTCCGGCCGTTGGACCTCGACGGAGTAACGCTGGAGCAGCGAGTGGATCTCCTGGTTGCGCTCGACCCGCTCGCCAGGCTTCAGCGCTCCCAGCAGGAAGCGCGCGGAGTTCGGGATGTCTTTCTCGTAGGTGTCCTGCGCCAGCCTGAGGTAGGGCGCTCCATCCTTCGAAGCCCGGCTTCCTTGCGCGAGCAGTGACTCCTGCAGCCGCAGCAGGAAGAGCCTGCTGTCTCCCGCCATCAGGAACGACAGGCGCGGGTGCCACAACTTCCGAAGTAGCTCCAGCAGGCGGGCGGACAGCTTGGGATTCATGTCCGCGTCGTCGATGGGAACGAGGAACAGGGGCTTCTTGTTGCCACCCCGGCCAAACTTCGATGCGTAGCCCTCGACGAGTGCATCGACCGCGTCGCGAAAGCCCTCCGCCAGTTGCCCGCGTTCAAGCTCTTCCTCGATGATCTCGATGACGTACGAACTCGTATCCTGCCGCCCCACGCGCGCCTCCAGGCTTTCGTCCCAGGTGGCGAGTAGCCGCATCAAGCGATTCCACTTGTCGCGAAGCCGGGGGCCGGAAGCCTCATCCCAAATGGGCTTGGAGGACGTGCTCGTGGTGGGCGGCGGTTCCACGGTGTCAACCACGCTCTTCAGCCGGCCCATCACGTGGAGGGCGAGGTTCGTCGAGGGCGGAAGCGGCTGGAGGTCGATGATCTCGACCGGGATGATCATCTCGGCCATTCCCCTGATCCATCGTGGCTCCTTGGCCCCGAGGACAGACCGCCTGTAGGCGTTGAGCAGGGTCAGGAGGAGGGTGGACTTGCCGGTTCCTCGGCCACCATCAATCAGCAGTACCCGATTGGTTCGAGCCCGGTCGAGGTGGGGGAGGTAGGCGTGCTCCTGTGGCCCGCCATGCGGAGCCGACCAGGGCTCGTCGGCCATGTCGCGCAGCGTGGCCGCGATCTCCGATCCGGCTCGTTGCTGATCGCTGGTCAGGTTGGAGTAGAGGAACGGGGTCGCCTCGGCGCGGGGGCTTGGCACGGACTTCGGGGTGGGTTTGCGCATGGTCTGGATTCCGGTGCCCCCATTACCTGAATGCTTGAGTAGTGCAAAAGAGCTGTCCCGAGCGGTGCGCGTGGTTCTGGACAGCTGTTGTCATTTCACGCCCGGGCTCGCCGACTCCGTTTGCGGTGCTGGTAGATCCAAAAGGCGGTCGTGCACGCCGGGGAGGAGCATTCCCTGACCGTGCGTCCGGACGGCACCGTGTGGGCCTGGGGCTATGGTTGGGACGGCCAGTTGGGCACTGGCACCCCCGGGAACAGCTCCACGCCTTCACCGATGCGCTCTCTCCCGTGCAGGTCCTGCTGGACTGAGCGCGCCCTCGGGGCGGGTGTGCTTTTCCGCTGCCCCCGGATGACTCCGCGTACGTGACGCCTCGCGGCGGCGGATTTCCCTTCCGGGCGAGCCAGGGCCGGGCGCTAGCGTGAGCGCACCGGTCCTGGTTGTCGCTGACGCGAGCTTCATCGCTCGTACGCGGGAGCCGCGAGGCCGGAGCAGGGGAGGGGCCATCATGAAGCTGAAGCCGTCCGGACGGCGGAGCGCGCTCGCCGCGCTCGCGCTGACGATGTTGGGAAGCAGTGCCTGGGCGCAGGAGTCGCGCGAGGGTCCCCGGGACGAATCCCGGGAGATTGAAGAGCGCAGGCGCTGGTTCGTGGAGTCGCGCGGGTTGGACCGGGTTCGCGCCAACCCGAGGTCCGAGCGCGCCAGGGCCGTCGACGAGCTGCGCGCGCAGCGGCGCGCGAGGGAGAGCCAGCTCACGCTCGCCGGTGAGGTGTGGACGTCCATGGGCCCGTCGGCCATGAACATGGGCACGTGGACCATGGGCCGCGTCTCGGGCCGGGTGAACTCCGTCGTCCCGCACCCCACCGACGAGAACACCGTCTACTTCGGCGCCGCCGCCGGCGGCGTGTGGAAGACCACCAACGCGGGCGTCAGCTGGACGCCGCTGTTCGACTCGGTGGGCACGCTGCCCATCGGCTCCATCTACGTGGAGCCCACCGCGCCCAACAACGTGTGGGTGGGCACGGGCGACAAGAATGGCGGCGGGTGCGCGGGCTACTTCGGCCAGGGCGTCTTCCTCAGCACCGACGGTGGCGCCTCGTGGAACGCGCGCAACGGCGTGGGCACCACCGCGATGCCGCTGTCCATCGTCAACGCCGTGGCCGTGCAGCCGACGAACACCAACGTGGTGCTCGCGGGCGGCGCCGGCAGCTGCACCGGCTCCAGCTCGCCGTCCAGCCCCGGGATGTTCCGCTCCACCGACCGCGGCACCACCTGGACGCGCGTGTTCAGCTACAACGTGGAGGACATCGTCTTCGTGCCGGGCTCCGCCACGGCGTACGCCAGCGTCCCCGGCCGGGGCGTCTTCAAGTCCGTGGACGGCGGCGCCACCTGGACGAACTCCGGCACCGGCCTGACGGCGTCGGGCAGCCGCATGCGCCTGGCCATGGCGCCCGGCGACGCGCAGGTGCTCTATGTGCTGCAAGGCGGCCAGGTCTACCGCTCCATGGATGGCGGGGCCACGTGGAGCCTGCGCACCAGCAGCGCGTGCGAAGGCCAGTGCACCTACAACCAGGCCATCGCCGTGCACCCCACGGACATCAATCAGGTGCTGGTGGGCACCATCCGCCCGGCGCGCTCGCTCGACGGCGGCGCGACGTTCACCTTCCTCACCACGACCTGGGGCTCCGGCCAGAAGGTGCACCAGGACATCCACGTCGTCCTGTACTCGCGCACCAATGGCAACCGCTACTGGATTGGCGGCGACGGCGGTCTGTGGCGCACGGACGACGGCGGGACGAACTTCGTCAACATGAACTCGAACCTGAACGTGACGCAGTTCTACGACCTGGCCGTGCACCCCAACAACGCGGACACCGTGTTCGGCGGCGCGCAGGACAACTCGTCGTTGCGTCGCACCACCAGCCCCGTGTGGGACCTGACCTTCGTCAGCGGTGACGGCTTCATGAACGCCGTGGACCCCACCAACACGAACATCGTGTTCCAGACGAGCTACCCCTCCAGCAGCCTACCCAGCATCTACCGCTCCACCACGGGCGGGGTCCCCAACAGCTTCAGCAAGCTGCCGACCACGGGCATCACCGCCTCGTCGAACTTCCCCTGGGTCACCCCCATGGCCGTGGCCAGCAACCGCATCTTCGTGGCCGGTGACACCGTGTATCGCGGCACCACCTCCGCGAGCCCCATGACGTGGACGGCCATCTCGGCCAACCTGGGCGCCCGCGTGTCCGTCATCACCCCCATGCAGACGGGGACCACCATCCCGGCGTACGTCGGCACGTCCACCGGCGCCATCCACGCCACCGCGGACGCGGCGGCCGCCACCGTGACGTGGACCAACGTCACCGGCAACTATCCGGGCGGCAACGTGTCCGACGTGGCGATGACGCCCGGCAACCGGCTGCGCGTGTTCGTCACCCGCGCCGCCTTCGGCGGCAACAAGCTGTTCCGCTCCACCACCGGCGGTACCACCTGGGCGGCCGTGGGCGCGGGCCTGCCCAACGTGCCGGCCAACAGCGTGGCCATCGACCCGGTGGACACAAACCGCGTGTTCGTGGGGACCGACGTCGGCGTGTACGAGAGCACCGACGGCGGTGACTCGTTCATCCCGTTCTCCGCCGGCCTGCCGCTGGGCCTGGTGGTCATGGACCTGGAGGTGGACGACTCGCCGCACGTCCTCGTGGCCGGCACCTACGGCCGCGGCGCGTGGAAGGTGAACCTGACGAGCGGGGCGCCCAACCAGTCGCCGGTGGCCAACTTCAACTTCACCACGAGCGGCCTCACGGCGACCTTCAGCGATACCTCGACGGACGCGGACGGAACCGTGGCTGTGCGCAACTGGGAGTTCGGTGACGGCACGACGTCCAGCACGACGAGCCCGAGCAAGACGTACTCGGCCGCGGGCACGTACGCGGTGCGGCTGACGGTGACGGACAACGCGGGCGCCACCGGCACCGCGACGCAGAACGTGACGGTGAGCGCCAGCACCGCCTGCCCCGGCACGCGCTACACGGGCACGTTCAGCGGCGCCAACGGGCAGACGCAGGTGCAGCCCGGCGGCACCTCGTACCAGAGCGCCACGAGCGGCACCCATGCCGCCTGCCTCACGGGGCCGAGCGGCACGGACTACGATTTGTACCTGGACCGCTGGAGCGGTAGCGCCTGGACGCAGGTCGCCGCGAGCGAGAGCGCCACGTCCGTGGAGAGCATCTCGTACGCGGGCACCGCGGGCGAGTACCGCTTCCGCGTGGTGAACTACGCGGGCGTCGGCGCGTACGAGGTCATCATCAACAAGCCGCAGTAACCGCGCGGGCCCGCCCCGGAGCACGGCGCGCCGGGGTGGGCCCTGTTGTTGGAAATCGCAGTCCGGAGCGGGGCCGGTTGGTGATTCGGGACCGGCCTGCCTGACTCCGGGTAGGCTGCGCCGCCCATTCGTACCCGGAGGCCCCATGCCCGAGCTCATCCTGCACCACTATCCGACGTCTCCCTTCGCCGAGAAGGCCCGCCTGATGCTCGGCTTCAAGCGGCTGCCGTGGCGGTCGGTGTTCATCCCTCGCATCATGCCCAAGCCGGACCTGACGGCGCTGACGGGCGGCTACCGCAAGACGCCGGTGCTCCAGGTGGGCGCGGACATCTACTGCGACACCGCGCTGATTGCCCGCTTCCTGGAGCGCGAGCGGCCCACCCCGACGCTGTTCCCGCGCGGCCACGAGCTCACCGCGGCCAGCTTCGCCGCGTGGGCGGACTCCGTCGTCTTCCAGCACGCGGTGGCCCTGATGTTCCAGCCGGCGGTCGCGGCGGAGCGCTTCGCCACGGTGCCACCGGAGTTCGCCAAGGCCTTCGCCGCCGACCGCGCCGCGATGTTCAGCGGGGGCACCACGGGGCGCATGCCCCTGGAGCAGGCCCAGAGCCAGTGGCCCGTCATCATCTCCCGCCTGGAGCGGCAGCTCTCGCACCGGGACGGGGGCTTCCTCTTCGGCGAGCCCTCCGTCGCGGACTTCGCGCTCGCCCACTCGCTGTGGTTCCTCCGGGCCGCCTCGGTGACGCTGCCGCTGGTGGATGGCTTCCCGGCGGTGAAGGCCTGGCTGGACCGGGTGCTCGCTTTCGGCCACGGTGACTTCAGCAAGATGAGCGAGGAGGAGGCCGTCGCCGCGGCCCGCGAGGCCACGCCCGCGCCGCTGCCCGACGAGCACTTCACGGACCCGCTGGGCTTCAAGCCGGGCCAGCGCGTCACCATCGCGGCCGTCGACTACGGCGTGGACCCGGTGGAGGGCGAGCTGCTCTTCGCGGGCGCCGAGGAGCTCATCCTCCGCCGCGAGGACCCGCGCGCGGGCGTCGTGCACGTGCACTTCCCGCGCATGGGCTTCCGCATCGGCACGCCGCAATCCTGAGGCTACGGCTTGGGGATGAGGACGATGTCCTCGTCCTGCCCCAGCCGGTACACCCCGTCCGCGTCCCGGCAGCGCTCGGCATGCGCGCGAAGCTTCATGTCGAGCTCGCGCGCCTCGTTCTCGCTCAGCCCCGCGAGCTGCTCCGCCGTGAAGCAGCCCTCGAGCACGAAGAAGCGGCACAGCGTGTACATCTCCTCGAAGGTCTTCGCGGCGAAGCCGGCCATCGTCGCGATGACCTCGTGCGGCAGCTTCAGCTGGCGCACCGTGTCGGCCACGTCGCTGAAGGTCAGCGTCTGGCTGAAGTCACGGCACAGCTCGTAGGTGGGCCCCCGGTCCGCGGCCATGACGATGAGGCAGTACCCCCCGGGGCGCACGAAGGAGAGCAGCCGGTCGATGAACCCTCCCCAGTCGGAGGAGGGCACGTGGTACAGCACGTGCGAGCACACGACGAGGTCGTACTGCTCCGACGTATGGAAGCGCTCCAGGGGCTCGACGAGGACCTTCGCCTTCTCGAGCTGGAGCCCGGCGAGCTGGTTCGGGTTGGGCTCCAGCAGGGTGAGTGAGCCGAAGCGCGGCGCGAGCCGCTCGGCCACCTTGCCGGACCCCGCGCCCACGTCCAGCAGCGAGGGCTTCTCCGGCAGCCGGGGGAGGAGTCGCTCCTCGACGAGCCGGCCGATGTTCTCGGGATGCCGGGCGGAGGCCGCGAGGATGCGGAATGCCGTGGCGTAGTCCTGCGGAGACATCGTGATGCCCATGTCTGCCCCCTTCGACCGGGAGGACCCGGTGGTGTCTCCGCATGACTGTAGCAAACCGTGCCGCAAGACGCCCCGGGGCGCGCGAAATGCCCCGGGGTGTCCCCGCGCTCGAGCCGCTACGCGCGACGCCGCGAGCGCAGGGAGGCGAGCGCGAGCAGCAGCAGCCCCCAGCCGGCGCCCGCACCCGTGCCCAGGCCCGAGGTGCAGCCGCAGCCGCTGGCCTCGACTTCACCGCCGGGAGCCGGCAGTGTGGCCAACGTGACCTGGACGGTGAAGGTGCACCGGGCCGTGTTGCCGGCGGCGTCCGTGGCGGTCACCGTCACCTCGGTGAATCCCAGGGGGAAGCGCGAGCCGGAGGGATGGCTGTAGGTCACCGTCGTCGGGCCATTGGCATCCACCGCCGTGGCACGCGTGTACTCCACCGTCGTGCCCTCGGTGCTGTCGGTCGTGGACAGCACGTTGTTCGGGCAGGTCAGCACCGGGTCGGTGGTGTCCGGGACGACGGGGAGGGGCACGGCGCGCGGCTCGCGGCCGTGGGCGGCGTCTCCGGCGAAGAAGACGAGCTGTCCTCCCACCGTCACCAGGCCCGTGGGCGCCGAGGACGCAGCGCCGGGCGCCAGGTCCGCGTGACGGAACGTGCCCTCCGTCGTACCATCCGTCGCCCACAGCTCCAGGCCTCCCTCGGCGTCCTGGGCCACGAAGACGGCCAGCCCGCGGTCCTCCAGCGCCACCCTCTCGAACAGGCTCTCATTGTCATTGCTCTCGGCGTTGACGCGGACGCTGCTGGTGGGGCCCTGCATGAGGTCCGTCACCCGCACCGTGCCCGCCTCGGTGCCGTCCGTCCGCCACAGCTCGAAGCCGTGCTCGTCGTCGCGAGCGAAGAACAGCACCCGGTTGCCCAGCTGCGTGAAGCCCGTGCCGAAGGACGGAGACGCCCCGGGCTGGATGTCCTTGAGCAGCCGGGTGCCTGCCTCCGTCCCGTCGCTCACCCAGGGCTCGAAGCCGTGCGCTTCGTCCTGCACGAGGAAGTAGAGCCTGCCGCCCGCCCAGGTCAGGCCGAACGTCTCCTCCAGGCCCGCGCGGATCCGCACCGTGCCATCCGCCGTGCCGTCCGACTTCCACAGGCCGGACTCACCATTCACCTCGCCGAAGAAGTACAGGGTGTTGCCGCCGACGGTGAGCTCGTCGACCTCGAGGTCCTTCACCTTCGTCGTGCCGTCCGCCGTGCCATCCGTCTTCCACAGCGAGCCCGCGTAGTTCTCGTCCCTGGCGGAGAAGAACAGGGTGCCGTTCATCACCGTGAACTCTTCCGGGTCGCTGCTCTCGAACCCGGAGAGCAGTGGCTTGACCATCACCGTGCCGTCGGCCGTGCCGTCGCTCTTCCACAGCTCCCGTCCGTCCACCTCGGTGGTCGCGCTGAAGTAGAGGGTGCCATTGAAGGCGAGCAGGCCCATGGGGATGGAGCCCTGCGCGCCGGAGTTGATGTCCTTCACCCGCACCGTGCCCGCGACGGTGCCGTCGCTCTTCCACAGCTCGAGGCCGGAGGTCCCATCATCCATGCCGAAGAAGAGCGTCGAGCCCACGCTCGCGGAATCGCTCACGGGCCGCGCAAGGCTCCTGAGCCGCGTGGTGCCCCCGGAGGTGGCGTCGCTCACCCACAGCCCCATGCCGTTCTCGTCCTCGGCCGTGAAGAAGACCTTTCCGGGGGTGACCGCCAGCGGATGCCGCGTGAGCTGGGAGCCCTTCGTTCCGGTGCGGACGCTCCCCAGTCCCACCGTCCCCGCGGCCGTGCCATCCGTGCGGAAGACCGCGCCCCGCTCGTCGAAGTCCGGGAGCTCCACGATCACGGAGGAGGACCCCACGGGAACAGGGGGCTTTCCGGTGAAGCCAAGGAAGAACTCGTTGGCGATGCCCCGCTCCGCGAGCAGCACCGTGCCCGCCTCGGAGCCGTCGCTGGACCACAGCGCGACCCGGCGATCCACCTGGATGGAGGCCAGCAGCAGGCGCCCGTTCACCACTCCGAGGGGTTCCGAGTTGCTGCTCTCCTCGCCGGGGAGAAGGTCCTTCACCCGACGCGTCCCCTCGCGGGTGCCATCGCTCACCCACGGCTCCCGGCCGAGCTCGTCCTGGGCCTCGAAGAAGAGCGACTGGCCCACCGGCATCATCCAGTCCGGGCTGAAGGCGGGCAGCTCCACGGTGCCCGCCTCCGTCCCGTTCGTCCGCCACAGGGCCCCGCTTCGCCCGAAGTAGAGGTACGGCCCCGCGGCCCTCATGCTCCCGAGCGACCCGCTCTGCGAGAAGACGCGCTGCGTGCCGTCCACCGTCCCGTCCGTCTTCCACAGCTCCCGGTTGAAATCTCCCGCCGTGAAGAAGACGGTCGAACCCACGACGTGGAGCTGGTCGGTGTAGCCACCCACCGCGCCGGTGTAGAGGTTCTTCAGGCGCACGGTGCCCGCGGCCGTCCCATCCGTCTTCCACAGGCCCGTGCGCTCCACGGAGTCCTCGGCGAGGAAGTACAGCGCGTTGCCCACGGGGACGAGCCCCGAATGGAACTCGGTCACCGTCGCCGGCAGGAGGGCCTGGATGGAGACGGTCCCCGCCTCGGTGCCGTCGCTCTTCCACAGCTTTTCGTCCTGGATGAAATAGAGCGCGCCGCCCAGGGCCGCCATGGACCGGAAGGTGTCGTCGTCCGGCTCCTCCAGGTTGGGGAACGATTTGACGAGGACGGTGCCCGCCGCGGTGCCGTCCGTCTTCCAGAGGCCCTGCAGCCCGAAGTCCATCTCCGCGGAGAAGTAGATGGCGCCCTGGAGCTCCGTGAAGTCGGAGGGCGTGGAGGACCAGAAGCCCGGCGCGAACTCCTTCACGAGCGTGGTGCCCGCCTCCGTGCCGTCCGTCTTCCACAGCTCGGCGCCGGTGAGCTCGTCCTTCAGCGCGACCAGCGTTCCGCCCGAGGGCAGGGGAATGGCCGCCCGGGACCAGGCGAGCCGGGGAAAGAGCGCCGGCCGGGTGTCGATGTCCCTCAGCAGCGCGGGCCCGTCCACCCGCTGAAGGGAGGCGGCCGTCGCGTCGGCGGAGGTGGAGTCGGCGGGCTCGGAACAACCAATGAGCCCCACCATGACTCCGGCCGCGAGCAGCGCGGGAGCCTGGCGTGTCCAATTCATGAGAAGTCTCTCCAGGGGAATCGTTGCGCCCGTCACTTCCTCGGGCCGGGCCCCACCCTAACCCGGCTGGGAGGACATCCGCACACCCCCCGGCCCGGACCGGGTGCGGGGGAGTCCTACCCAACCGACTCACCAGTCCCAAGCACGACAGCCCGCCCCGGAAGGCTTCCGGAGCGGGCCGTCTTGTTTCACGAGACAGGGCTGGGGGCGTCAGGGCTTGCCGGGGTGCCGCTCGAGGACGGCGGCCTGCGAGAGTCGGGTGTACCGGGGCTCCAGCTCGTAGGCATTGAGGATGTTGCAGGCCGGCAGCTTCTCCCAGCTTCCGGAGGCCCACATCGTCGCGCCCATGCCGATGCCGTCCAGGAAGCGGAGGAACTCGTCGCCGTCCGCCTCCCAGGCGCCATTGTCGCCGGGCTTCATCTGCGTGCTGGGCCAGCCGTACTCACCGATGAAGCCCTGCGTGCCCTGGGCGGCCACCCAGTCGGTGAAGGGCTTCACCCGCGAGATGGTGTACGCCCCCACCGACGCGTGGCCCTTGCGCCGGGCCTCGGCCAGGTACACGGAGTGCGCGGACCGGTACTTCCCGCCGCCATCGTCCGGGTACTCGGGGAAGTCCAACGAGTCCATGTAGATGTGGGCGTGATACATGATGTTGTTGGCGCTGTCGGTGATCCACTTGCGCGGGTGGTGCGTGGGCCACTGCTCCGCGGAGGCCCACGAGTAGCCCTCCACCATGACGAGCGTGGTGTCCTTGTTCGTGTTGCGCAGCGTGTTCACCACCTCCTGCGAGTAGCGCTCCCACTGCTGCGCCGCCGTGAGATTCCCCGAGCGCGTGCCCTGGTTGAGCTGGTCCACGTAGAAGACGTGCGGAGCGGTGCCGGTCGTCCCGTCCACGATGAACTGGATGCCGAGGGCGCGGTAGGTCGTCCACAGCGTCGCGTCGGGGGTGAAGTACACGCGGTGCTCCACGCCCTTGGTGATGGGGAACTCCTCGCTGAAGAAGTTGGTCGACCAGTCGCTGGAGGACATCACCATCCGCGCGCGGACGAAGCCCGGCGTGGACGTGGGGACGAAGACCTTCGCCTGGAAGCTCCGCCCCTGGGTGCTGGTGGTGCGCTGGGTGCTCGCATACAGCCGCGCGCCGAACACCAGGTGGTCGGCCGTCCCGGTGCCGGTGAGCTTCAGCGAGCCCTGGGCGTTGCGGGACTCCCAGACGACGCTCTCGCTGGCCTGGGCGAGCCAACCCTGGGTGCCCGTCTCGAAGTTGGAGATGGAGACGGGGCTCAAGAGCGTGCCCTCGGCGGGGAGCAGGTCATGGGGCTCGTTCATGATGTCGTACGCGTAGACGGCCGCGGCGGCCTCGGGGACGGCCTTGATGGCGGCGGCAATCAGGCTCCAGGCCTGCGCGTACTGGGCCGGGGTGGGGGCTCCAGCCGCGCCGAAGGGGAGCTTCACCCCGCCGCGGTTCGTGTAGTGCCCGTAGTTGTGCATGTCGACAATGACCTTGAGGCCCGCCGCGTTCGCGTCCTTCAGCGTCTGCAGCAGCAGGTCCAGGTACTGCGCGTTCAGCGGCTTGCCGAGTTCCGGCTGGATGCGCTCCCAGATGAAGGGGATGCGCACCACGGTGTGGCCGCCCTGGTCCTTCAGGAACCTCAGCGAGTTGTACGACGGCTTCGAGTACGTGGTGCCGTACGTGCCGGGGAGCACCCCGCCGGCGTTGCCCAGGTCCATGAGGTTGATGCCACGCACGTAGCGCTTCGCGGGCACGCCATTCACATGGAACGTGTAGTTGGACACGATGCGTCCGGCCTCGAAGTAGACGACGGAGCCGGTGGCGTTGGTCGCCCGGGTGAACCAGAGGTAGTCCCCGGTGACCATGTTGGAGTCAATCGTGTAGCCCCAGTTGAACTCCTTCGTCTCTCCGGAGGCGAAGTTCTGCCCCGTCACGGTCTTCCTGTAGACGGCTGACGAGGAGATGACTCCGGTGGCCGCGTTGTAGGGGCGGATCTCGAAGTGGAGGGTGACGTTCGCTACGGCTTCGGGCGACTGGATGCCGATGAAGAAGCCAACGGTCTGTCCCGAGGAGACGTCCCTCGGGCCGACCTGGGCTCCGCGGTTCACGAAGGTGACTGCGCTCGCGGTGAGGGGGGTGACCAGGAGCAGCAGCAGCGCGGAGAGGGAGACCCAATTATTGGCACGAAAATGCAACTTAAAGCCTTTCTGTGAATGACGCAGAACAGCGTCGGTTACATTTTGTGGCGGAAGCAGGTGGGTGACCAAAGCAATTCATTGGAAATTCAGCGTGTGATTACAGCGACATGAAACACTAGAAAAAACCTGGGACGGTGCTGGGGGAGGGAACTCGTAGCGGATGGCGGCCTGATTCCAGGCCGTGTCCACCACAAGCGAGTCCATCCATGAAGAAGCTTCCAGTGTCCCTGCTCGTCCTGTCCCTCTCGGCCTGGGGTTGCGGCGAGGCCGACGTCGCGGCTTCTCCCGCCTCCGTCGAGCAGACCGAGCAGGAGCTCCAGGCCCGCGCCTTCAACCCGCGGGAGGTCATCCTCCTGTCATTCTCCGGGGATACCCACTCGGCGGCGCTGATGATCACCGACACGCCGGGAGCGTGCGCCCGGTTCCAGCAGGGCAAGCGGGCCCGCTGGGAGAAGGTGCTCACCTTCGAGTTGGGAAAGGCGGACGGCTACACCGAGGACCCGATGGAGGCGAACGCCCTCCCGCTCGACAAGGGCTTCTACAAGGTCGTCCACCACGACGACACGTCGGCGGGGCCCTTCCAGGACCGGTGGTCCATCGTCTTCAACACCGAGCGTGACGGGGAATGCAACAACACCAGCACGCTCGGGTCCGCCCAGGGTGGCGGGGTCTACCTCCAGTCGCTCGACTTGAGTTCGACGGGAGGAGGCCGAGGCGCCTACCACGTGTCCTTCGGCTCCGGTGCCGCGCAGCGCTTCGGCGTGTTCGAGGCCACGCCCTGCGTCATCAACATCGAGGACCTCCCGCCCGTGTTCACCTGCGAGTAGCACCCGCGGCTCCGCCCCTGGACTTGCGAGTCCGGGGGCGAAGCGCCAGGCGGGACGGGTACCCGTCAGTATTCGCAGCCCATGTAACAGCTGTCCAGGTCCTCCTCACAGAAGGCAATCTGCTCCGGAGTCTGGGCACTGCGCATGCAGTAGTTGTACAGCGTGAGGCAGGCGCGCTCGCAGGGCGGCGGCGCCATGGCCGTCACCGTCTCCTCCGTCGGCGCGCCCGTCGGCTCCTGGGCATCCATCTCAGCGCCGCCACAGCCGACCAGCATGCCGACCGACAACAGTCCCGCCATGATTGCCATTCGCATGGAAAACTCCGTGTGAGGGTGGAGAGCTGCAAGAGCAATCCTACATCAAAAACAGAGAATGCGGAATATCCATGAGTCCTTGCCAGGTGTGGACTCATTGCGTCAGCCGGAGTTCCAGCGGAGGCCCGGGCTCTGGTAGAGGGACGCGGCTGTCCCCACATCCACTCCTGGAGTCCTCTCATGTCCCGGCTGTCCCGCCACGCGCTCGTGCTCGCCCTGTTGCTCACCTCCACCTCGGCCCTCGCGGGGGACCAGTGGGTGAAGGCGCGCACGGTGCTCAACACGTGCGGCTACTTCAGCACCTCGCAGGCGGAAATCACCCTCACGTACCGCAACCAAGACCTGCCCTGGGGCACCAGCGTGTTCCTCATCTACGGCTTCGGTGGAAGCACGAGTCCCACCACCACCTTCGACTGGGCGCCGCAGCCGACGACCGTCGAGGCGCCGGCGGTGGCGGGGTGGCACTGGGAGGCCACGGTGGTGAGCGTCATCCGCGCGCGCTCCTCCACGCAGTACAACAACATCAACTACGTCTGGAAGGTGGTCCTCCCGGACGGCAACGTGTTCTACGAGAAGGGCAACAGCTCCACCTACGGCTACTACTCCGCGGACTTCTCGCACGTGCCCATGCCGTGCACCAACGTCACCGGGCAATTCATCGGCACCCCGACGCCGCTGGCCATCACCACCGTCGTGAAGAACTGACGTCGTCCGGGGCGCCCGTCACACGGTGTGGCGGGCGCCTTCCGGCCCAGGGCAGTGCGGGCGCACAGTTCGGCAGCGGCAGGTTCCCGTCACCGTGAAGCGACTGTCGTGACGGCCGCGCCGGCTCAGAGCCCGTGCCGCGTCTTGTACTCGGCGCTGTTCATGAGCGTCCTGACCACGGTGGCCCGGGTCGTCCCCGCGTTCAGCGCGTTGACGTACGTGGTCAACCCGGAGGTGTCCGGGTCACGCCCGAACAGGACGATGTACGCGTACTTCACGAAGTCCGTGTTCGACAGCGCGTTCATCGACGCGGCCGGCGTGTAGTTGTCCCGGCCGAGCCGGTAGGTCTGGTACTCGCTGGAGTTGAGGAAGGCCACCTGCACCCCGACGCGGGTCGAGGCGCCGCTCTCCAGGGCCTGCGTCCACGTCTGCTGGCCTCCGGCATCCGCGTCGCGGCCCAGCACCAGCCGGTAGAGGTACGCCACATACGTCGCATGCGTCATCGTCGCCGCGACCGGGCCACCCGCCGCCGCGGCCTGGTTGGCGTTGATCTGCGCGTCCGTCAGCAGGCCCCGGCTGGTGATTTGACTCCGCTCCGCCGAGGTGAGGCTTCCTCCGGCGTAGGCCGAGACGAGCATCAGGTGGACCTTCGGCGTGTTGAGGTCATACATCAGTCCGAACCGGCTCTCGGCCTCGGAGGACAGCTCGGGCTGGTCCAGCAGCTCGTAGAACGTCACGCCCTCCAGGTTCACCTTCGTCTGGGCCTTGATGATGTCCAGGTGCTTCTTGATGCCGTGGAAGCAGTCCTCCGTGAGCGGCTGCCCCGGCTGGTTCTCGTAGTCGTTCAGGTGGCCGTAGGGCGTGTGCGGGTCTCCCGCGTAGATCTCCGCGCAGTTGAACTCGTTGATGCGCACGGGGCGGTTGAAGCGGGCCATGTTGGTGAAGAGGCCGCCCGTGCCGAACCACGGGTCCGTGTCCAGGCTGGGATGATTGCGCCACGGATAGATGTGGTAGCCCACCACGTCGAACTGCACGCCCTGCTGGAGCATGAAGTCCAGGAAGCCATAGCCCCGGCCGATGAAGCCCAGGATGATGCGCAGGGGCACGCCGGAGCTCGCCCGGACGTCGCGGATGGCGCGGGACATGCCCCGGTTGACGGCGGCCTCCCGCAGCCCGCAGTCGTTGTAGTAGGGCGCGGCGTCCATCGCGGACGAACCCGGAGCAATCTTCAGCTGACGCTCGTTCTGGATCTCCCAGTCCGTGATGAGGTGCTTCATCTGATTGACGATGTTCTTCGTCGCGTCGTAGGCCTGCTGCTCCGTGGCCTGCGTTCCACAGACGTAGTTGTTCACCGTGGGGTCGTACAGCATGGCCTCGACGGTGATGTTCCGCTCCTTGAAGGCGGTGACCACCTGGGTGAGCCAGGTGATGTTCGCGAAAGGAGAGACATCCAGTCGCACGGAGCGGATGTTGCGCTGGCTCAGGACGAGCGCCGTCTGCCGGGCCTTGTCCACCGTGCTGACGTGCGGGGGATGGAGGTTCACCCCGTAGGTGAATGCCCCCGCCGCGGAAGGCGGCAGGAGCGCCAGGGCGCACAGCGCCAGGAGCGCGAGTCCAGGGTGTCGAATCATGATGTTCCGTCCGTTCTCTTGCGTGGTGCTTTGACCAGGAGTTACTCCCTGGAATTCCAGCTTAAAAAGACGAAACGGATTCTGTCGACAGATATAATGTTTCAGCGTTTCTGTTTCGCGAGGCCCGCGTCGGCGAGGGCGCGGGCCTGACTGTTGGCGTTCTTCGCCTTCGTGGGCACGAGGCCGTCAATCGCCTCGTAACCCTTGAGGCCCTTCACGACGAGGTACTCGCCCAGCTTCTTTCCGTGCTTCATGTTGTCCACGACCGCGTGGCACGACACGCGCTGAATCACCGCGAAGGGCTTTCCATCCTTCATGCGCCATTCCAGCTTGGGACTGAAGCGCGCCGCCGGGCACAGCGTGTCCGGCGGCCGCAGGGAGACGACGACCTCGGTGCCTCCCTTCAGGCGGATGTCCCGGAAGAAGTCGAAGGCGCTGTACCACTCCACCAGCATGTACTCGCCGCCAGGGCCCATGCACTCGATGGGCGCGTCCTCGCCCGCGGGCTCTTCCTCCTCACCGGGGTTGTTCTCGGCCCGCGCCGCCACGCGGGTACAGGTCTCGGTGTCTGTGTATTCGAAGGTGACTTCCCGCGCGTGCGCCGTGCTCGCGAGCGCGAGGCACAGGGCGGGCAGGGTGAGGGACTTGTGCATGGACGAAGACTCCGGTGCGTGCGGCGGACGGCCGGACTTGTACTCCGGCCCGCACGCCGCGCGCACGCACGAGCGCCTCAGTCCAGCAGCTGCATGAGGTCCGCCCGTGTGAGGGCCGTGGCGCCCTCGGCGCCGCCGAGCGCGGACTCGAAGAGGGCCCGCTTCTTCTCTTGGAGGGTGAGAATCTTCTCCTCCACGGTGCCCTGGGACACGAGCCGGTACACCATCACCGGCCGCTGCTGGCCGATGCGGTGCGCGCGGTCCGCGGCCTGCGCCTCCACCGACGGGTTCCACCACGGGTCCACCAGGAAGACATGGTCCGCCGCGGTGAGGTTGAGGCCCGTGGCGCCCGCCTTCAGCGAGATGAGCATCACCGGCGGGCCCTTCGGGTCCTGGAACGACGCGGCCACCGCGCCGCGGTTGGACGTCGTGCCGTCCAGGCGGATGAAGCCGATGTCCGCTTCCTTCAGCGCCGGCTCGATGAGGTCCAGCATGGACGTCCACTGCGAGAAGACGAGCGCCTTGTGCCCGTCCTCCACCGCCGTGCCGAGCGCCTCCACCAGCGCCTGCACCTTGGAGGACGTCTTCGCCTGCTGGCCCGGCACGAGGGCGGGGTGGCACGCGGCCTGACGCAGCCGCAGCAGCGCCTCCAGCGCCTTGAGCACGTTGCCGCCCGCGTCGAGCTGGGACACCACCTCCTCGCGTGTGGCCGCGTACACCGCGTCGTAGACGGCGCGCTCGCGCTCGCTGAGGGTGACGTGCCGCACGGCCTCGGTGCGCGGCGGCAGCTCGGGCGCCACGTCGCGCTTGAGCCTGCGCAGCACGAAGGGGCGGATGCGCGCGCGCAGCCGCTCGGCCGCGCCCTTCTGGTTGTCCGTCACCGGCCGGGACCAGCGCTCGTCGAACTCCTTGCGCCCGCCGAGCAGGCCGCGGTTGGTGAAGTGCATCAGGCTCCACAGCTCCTCGAGCCGGTTCTCGATGGGCGTGCCGCTCAGCGCCACCCGGAAGGCGGCCTGCAGCCCGTACGCCGCGCGCGCCACCTGGCTGTCCGGGTTCTTGATGGCCTGCGCCTCGTCCAGCACCACCGTGTCCCACGTCCTCGCGCCGAGCACCTCCGCGTCCAGCCGCATGAGCGCGTACGTGGTGAGCGTCACGTCGGCCGACTCGTCCAGGGCGCGGCCGGGGCCGTGGTAGACGGACACCTTCAGCGACGGGCGGAAGCGCTTCACCTCCGCCTCCCAGTTGGGGAGCACGCTCGTGGGCGCCACCACCAGCGTGCCCGGCCCCAGCGTGCAGATGGTCTGCAGCGTCTTGCCCAGACCCATGTCGTCCGCGAGCACGCCGCCCAGGCCCGCCTGCTTCAGGAAGGTGAGCCAGCTGACGCCCTGGAGCTGGTACGGGCGCAGCGTGGCGGTGAGGTCCTTGGGCAGCGTGACGTCCGGCAGCTTCTCGAAGCCCTGCACCAGGGGCGCCAGCCGCTCCAGGCCGGGCGGGGGAGGGTGGTCCAGCTCCTCGCACAGGCCGGTGAGCTGCGGAATGGCGTGGTTGGCCAGCCGCCCGTCCTTCTCGCGCGCCGCCAGCAGGTCCGCCACGCGCTGACCATGGGACTTCAGCCACTCCGCGGGCAGGGGCGCCCAGCCGCCGCCCTCCAGCGCCACCAGCCCCAGCCCTTCCTCCCACGCGCGGATGACCGACGCCGCGTCCACGGTGCGCGGCGCGCCCGGCTCCGCGCCCTCCACCTGGAAGTCCATGGTGAACTCCACGCGGGGCACGCCCTGCTGCGTGGTGGCTGTGTCCACCGAGAGGACGGGGCGCAGCTTCACGTTGGCGCCCACGATGCGCGCCGCGTCGCCGGTGAGGCTGCCGCTCCAGCGCCGCAGCTTGCTGGCGAGCTGCACCGCCTCCTGTCCCTGCACCGTCACGCGCCGGCCGGGCACCATGTTCAGGTCGTCGCGGAGCTGGTGGATGAGCCGCTGCTCGGCGGCCTCGTCGCGCACGGGCACCGCGCCCTTGATGAACACCATGCGCCCGTTGTCGATGCGCACGCTCGGCGGCGAGCCGTACACCAGCGTGGGGAGCGCGGAGAGCCCGGCGGCGAGCTGGTTGAGCTCGATGGAGATGCGCGGCTTGAGCGTGCGGTCGATGGGCGGCAGCCGCTGGCTCCTCACGTCCACCGGCAGGCGCCGCGCGAGGTCCGGCAGCACCTTGCCGGTCAGCTCGCCCATCTGCTCGGGCGAGAAGGCGCGCACCTGCGGCAGGTGCTCCAGCCGGGGGCCGGTGAGGGCCTGCTCTCCGAGCCGGCAGAGCGTGCCGCCACTCAGCGCGAAGCCGGGGGCCACCACCTCGGTGAGGTTCGGGTCCTTGTCCACCTTCAGCACCGTCTGCTCGCCGCGGTCCTCCACGGTGACGCGGGGCAGGAGGGGCTCGGCGGAGACGGAGATGAGCGCGCCGTCGAAGATGACGGTGCGCGCGGGCTCCAGCGCGCGCAGCAGGGCCTCGAGCCGCTCGGGCGGAAGCGCCCCCTTCGTGGGCTTCAAGAGCAGCTTGTCGGCGACGAGGTCGCACGGGTCCACGTGGATGCGCGCGGCCTCCACCGGGTTCGTCAGCACCGAGGCCAGGCTGCGCGCCAGCAGCCGCGCGGTGTTGTCCGGACGCACGACGAGGCGTTCGAGCTGCAACCCTCCGTCCACGCGCTTGAAGCGGTACACCATGCGCTCCGGCTTCGCCGGGGCACCACCGGGGCGCGCGGTCGCGGGCGCCTGGGACGCGACGGGCCGGGACGCAGCCGGAGCCGCGGGGGCGCGCGGCGCGGGGGCCCGCGGCGTGGGAGCGCGCTGGCTCTGCGACTGGTGGAAGAAGACGGCCGCCGCCACCACGTGCTCGCACGGGTCCACCCGTCCCTTGCAGTCGCACTCCCAGATTTCGTCCTCCGGGTAGAGGACGGTGGTCAGCGGCGTGGGACGGCCGGCGGCGCGCACCCGCAGCACGGCCTCCTCTTCACCCACGGACTGCACGGAGACAGCACCCGCACGGGCGAGGCCCATGCCGGCGGACCAGGTGTCCGGGCGTGCTTCCTCCCGGATGGCTTCGAGCAGTTCCGCGGTCGCAGACATAAGAGGGCGCCTCCCTATCCCCTCGAAGGGCCCCGCGCAAACCCACCGGGCGTGCGGCCGAAGCCCCCGGGGGCTTGTACCACTGACGCGCCGCGCCGCATTGGACGGATGAAGCCGTGTGCCCGGCGGAGAGGCGAGCAGACGAAGACTCTCGGCGGGGGAGGGCCGGCCCCGCGGCGACGCGCGGGCAGTGGCCGCTTCCGCGGGAGGAAACGCCGCCGCCCGTCATCGAGGCGCCGGGAGGTCACAAACGGTGCTTTCGCACTCGGCCTCTTCGGATGAGTACCTGAGGGGGGACATCATGGAGGTGTCGTCGGAGCGACTGCTGGCAGGCCGGTTGGCCGCGGACCGTCGAGGCAAGGTGGAATCGCCTCTGGAGGAGGCGCGTGGCGATGGAGCCGACAGCCGCGCGGACGCGGAGGCGCGCGCACTGCAACATCAGCAGGTCATCAATCACGCCAACCGCATGCTTTCCGGGAGCGCCTACCGGAGAGGCATGCTCAGCGGGCTCGACCTGCTCGGCAAGTTGCGCGGGGGGCGTTGCAAGGCCAGGAGCCCCGAGGCCAATCTCGACCTGGAGCAGATCGCGGTGCACGCGAGCAACGCCGTGCTCAGCACGCTCTCCTTCAGCGTGGCGGCCCTGGTGGTCTTCATCGCCCAGGTGGTGCTTCTGCTCGCATCCCTGAATGCGCTGACCGTGGACGCCCTGGATGGTGGGGTTTCGTGGGGCCTGTTGGGGAGCTGGATGGGGATTTTCGTCCTGGGCCTCTTCGGGGCCGGGCTGATGGCCTTCGAGGGCGTCTACCTTCGCTGGGCGAATGCCCGCCGCTTCCTGCGGAGCGACTACATGCCAGGTGCGCACGAGCCACCGTCGAAGTCCGGGGCGATGGAGAAGCGGTCGCTCGCGCGGTGGCTCCGGAATCAGGTCCTGAGCGCTGACGCGGTCCAGAACGTGGTGACTTTCGGGGGCTATGCCCCGTTCGTCGGTGCCGGCGGGAAGATCTCCGGCTGGGTCATGGCGGTGGAGCGCAAGCCCGACCCGTCCACCCTGGAGGAGGACGAAGACGAAGGGCGCCGCATCTCCATCTCCGTGGAGGACTTCTACCGAGCGGTGGATGAGGCGATGGAGAAGGCACAGCTCCCCCGGTTGCAGCGCTCCTCCGTGCTGCTCGTCAAGGGAGCGGAGCTGGAGGCGGATGGAGAGGTCCTGGCACGGCTGGGAGAGCGCCCCGTGTCACGGCTGCCGGAGCACCGGTTGATGGAACTGGGGCAGCGGGAGCTCACGAGCGGGATGCGGTTCTACCGCCTGTACCGTTACGTCGACACGGCTCGGGACATGGTGCTCTCGTACTACCTCCGCTTCTACAACGTGGGAGCGGTGACCTTCATCGAAGCGTCGGCCTTTACGTTGACGGGAGTGGATCGCGAGCGCTTCGGGCTTGCTTCCCTGCTGGACGACAACAGGTTGACGAGGGCCTTGAAGACCGCGGTGTGGACGCTCGTCCTTCTCACCGGCTTGTACGGGCTGGTGGCGCTCTCCAACGTGAGCATCTTCGTGAGCCAGTTGCTCGAATGGCGCCGACAGGATGCCCGGCACCAACGTGCCATCAAGGCTCGCGAGAAGTACAACTATGGCATCGCGCAGACCTTCCGTGAGTCCGTGGCAGCGCCCTTCTACCAGGACTACTACGGGGTCCAGGACCTCACGATGTACTGGCGCTCCGTCGAGGAGTGCGTGCTCCACGGCGTGGTGGAGTTGCTCGAGGAGCGCGGTATCGATGTCTCGCAGTTCAAGGAGCAGGCGACGACCGTCATCAACAGCGGCATCATGGTGAGCGGTGGCGAGTTCACGGCCACGCAGGTGACGGCGGGAACCGGGGCGAGCTCCATCATGAAGTCGGATGACAAGGGCGCCTCGAAGGCGGGCCTGATGAAGCGGGCCTCCCAACAGGTCAAGGCCGCGAAGGGGGCCGCACGGAGCGCGGGGGCCTCGGCGTGAGGTCAGCGTGTCCGCGGAACGAATGAGAAAGGAGTCATGTCATGGGGGGAAGGAACGAGGGAATCATCAACCGGGGGCAGTTCCGGGCCGGGTCCGTGGTGGTGGGACGGGGCGCGATGCATGTGGTTGGAGCACCCCCCGGGAGTCCCCCCGAGCAGGCCCAGGTCATCGCCGCCATCAATGACTTCCTGAAGACGCTGGAAGCCCATGCGGAGAAGCTGGGCGCGCTGGATGAGCTGACGGAGACGGTTCAGCAGCTCGCCGAGGAGGCGAAGAAGGAGCGGCCCAGCAGGCCGACCCTCAAGGGATTGCTCGCGGGCATCAAGGACTCGGTCATCTCGGTGGCCGAGATGGCCCCAGCCGTCACCACCCTCGTGGGGGCGGTGACGGCGCTGATGGGCAGGGGCTGAGTCAGAACACCGCGTTGAGCAGCAGGCCCCCGCCGTTGCGGCCCACGGTGGGCGTCACGCTGGCCTGGATGACCGACGGGCGCTTGCGGGGCCTGGGGGCCGGCTCGTCCGAGATTCCCAGCTCGGACTGGAGCTGCTTGTTGTACGCGTCGGCCAGCTCGCGCGCCTTGCTCGTGTCGACGGGATGCGGGTTGCGCCAGACGGCATAGACCATCATCCCCGCGCCCGCCGCGCCGAGGGCACTGCCCAGCAGCATGTTCCCCATCCTGCTGTCGAAGCGGTCCGAGTTGCGGTCCATACAGGCGCTGAAGTCCGGGGAGAAGGCGTCGCAGTCCTCGCGCTTCGAGTCGAACACGCCGAAGATGACGAGGGCGCCTCCCACCAGCACCCCTCCACCGGCGACGCCGATGAGGGTCTTCGTGCGCATGTTGGAGTTGTACGCCTCCACCAGGTCCGCCCTGCCCAGCTTCTCGTAGAAGGCCTTCCCCTCCAGGGGCTTCTTGTACTTGCCCTCGTAGGGCAGGGTCCAACGGGCCACCGTCCTCGGAGCGGACATCGTCCAGGGATTCATCTGCATCGCGACGTAGTCGTCGAAGCCGATGTGCCGCAGCTCGTACTGTTCCTTCGCCTCGGCGAAGGAGAGCGCCGGACGCTCCGGAGCCGGCGGCGTCACGGCCTCGGCGGGCGGGGCCTGTTCCGGGGGCGTCTCGGCCTGTGCTTCAGCGGGCACATCCGTCGGCGGGGACTCCAGCGCCACGGGAGCGTCGCTGGGAGCTCCGGTGAGGGGCTCCTGCGCGCCCGGGCTGGCGAAGGAAAGGGTGGGCAACAGGACGACAGACATCCACAGGTTGCGAATCATTGACGCAGCCTCAAACGAAAAGTGACCTGGCCCCTGACAGGAGTATGCCCTGGCACCAGGACACGGCACCAGTCATCCCGCCACATACGCGGGTCGGACATGGGGCCTGACGGCGGTGCGGCCTCTTTCACTCGGAGGCGAGGTCCCGCTTCTCGAAGAGCCACGCGGACAGCAGGCCGAAGGCGGCGAAGAAGAAGAGCACCGTCGCGAGGCTGGTCTGCCAGCTCACGGCGCGGCCCAGTGCCGACTGCACGTCCTGGACCCGGAAGTGGCTCATGGGCACCCAGTGCGCCCGGAGGTTGTCCAGGTTGGTCATGGGCGACAGCCAGCCTCCCGGCAGGAACGTCAGCATCCGCAGCAGGTGCTGGGCGGCGTAGCCGAGCATGGCGCCGCCGATGAGCGAGCGCGTCAGCACGGCCGCGAACATCGCGAGGATGATGAGGAAGGCGAAGTCGAGGACGAAGTACGCCAGGATCCTCCCCACGTCCCCCGCGCCCAGCCCCACCGGCTCGGGCACGAAGGGCTGTCCGAGGAGCACCGAGCCCACCGCCCCCATGGCGACGGTGAAGACCAGGGCGAAGGCCAGCCCTCCCAGCGTCAGCACCAGCGAGGCGAGGAACTTCGCGAGGAGCGCGGAGGCCCGTGTCGCCGTCCGGGGGAGCGTCATCTTCCAGGTGCCGGAGGAGTACTCCCCGCCCACGCAGCCGGCCGCCACGATGGCCACCAGCAGCGGAAGCACCATGTGGGCGAGCCTCGTCGTGTTCCACAGGCAGCCCGGGAAGGAGGCGAGGTCGCTCGCCCAGGAGACGAGGTTCTTGTCGAACGTGGCGGCGAGCGCGGCGGGCAGCGGGAGGATGGCGAAGACGAGCAGCACCCCGAGGGCACCGTGGTACAGGCCCCTCCCGCGGGCCTTGACGAACTCCGCGCGGAACTGACGCAGCAGCGTGATGGGCGTCACTGGCGGAGCCCTCCCTGCGCGGCGGCGGTGGCCTCGAAGAACAGCTGCTCCAGGGAGCTGCGCTTCGGGCGCACCTCGAAGACATCGACGTCCGCCTGGAGCAGCTTGCGCAGCGTGGCCGGCACCGCGCTGTCCGCGCCCTCGGTCAGCACCCACCCGGGTCCGGCGCCCTGGGCTTCTTGCGCCGCGGGCAGGTTCAGGATGGCGCGCGCCCGGTCCATGGACGACACGCGCAGCTCGATTCCCCGGCTCGCGAGCAGCGTCTCGACGGGGCCCTGGATGCGCAGCTCCCCGTTCTGGACGATGGCGACGTCGGTGCAGAAGCGCTCCACCTCCTGGAGCAGGTGGCTGGACACGAAGAGCGTGCGGCCGGCCTGTCTCAGGGAGACAATCAGCTCGCGGATCTCCCGCGCCCCGTCCGGGTCGAGCCCGTTGGTCGGCTCGTCCAGGAAGAGCACCGGCGGGTCGCCCATCAACGCCACCGCGAGCCCGAGCCGCTGCTTCATGCCGAGCGAGTACTGCTTCACCGCGCGCTTTCCGTCGTGGGACAGGCCGACCTGTTCGAGCAGCCGGTCCGACTCGGCGCGGGGGAGCTCCCGCCCCGCGCTGAGCGCCATGGCCCGCAGGTTCTCCGCGCCGCTGAGGTGCATGTAGAAGGCGGGCACCTCGACGATGGCGCCCACCAGTGACGACAGCTTCGAGCGCTGTCGAGACACGTCCACCCCCATCACCGTCGCGGTGCCGGACGTGGGCCGCACGAGCCCCAGCAACATGCGGATGGTGGTGGTCTTCCCCGCGCCGTTGGGCCCGAGGAACCCGAAGACCGAGCCCACGGGCACCTCGAGGCTCAGGTCCTTCACCGCGGCGCGGGGGCCATACGTCTTCGTCAGGCCCTCCGTGCGGATGGCGTAATCCATGAGGCGCAATCTCCCAGGGCCTTCCCGCCCCGTCCCTCACGGGGGGCGGCAACCCACGCACCTTCTTCTTTACGGCAGGCAGGCAGGGGAGCGAAATGCCAGAGAGCTGAAACCGGCTCCCGGGGTCGCGCGTACCAGGGAAAAACCCCGCACGCGCCGGGCGTGCCTGGAGGGTGAACCCATGTCGCCTGCCGCCGCCGTTTCTCCCGCAGCTCTCCGTCGCGCTCCGCCTCCCGCGGCGCGGCGCCTCCTGCCCCTGGCCCTCGTCGCCTTCGCGGTGCTCGCCGCCTGCTCCGAGGCGCGCGGAGCGTCCTCGGGAAAGGCCTCCGGCGCGGTGGACACCCCGAGGCCGGCCGTGAACGACACCCGCCGCTACGAGAAGCCCTCCGACGCGGAGCTGCGGCGCACCCTCCCGCCCCTGGCCTACGAGGTCACCCAGAAGGACGCGACCGAGCCCGCGTTCCGCAACATGTACTGGGACCACAAGGCCGAGGGGCTCTACGTCGATGTGGTCACCGGCGAGCCGCTCTTCTCGTCCCGGGACAAGTTCGACTCCGGCACCGGCTGGCCCAGCTTCACCCGCCCCGTCGACGCCTCCCGCGTCGTCGAGAAGCGGGACGTGGGCCTCGGCATGGACCGTGTCGAGGTCCGCTCGAAGGCGGGTGACTCGCACCTGGGCCACGTGTTCGGCGACGGGCCGAAGCCCACCGGCCTGCGCTACTGCATCAACTCGGCGGCGCTGCGCTTCGTCCCCGTCAACGCGCTGGAGGCCCAGGGGTACGGCGCGTGGCTGCCGCACTTCGGACGGAAGGAGTCGGTGAGCGCCCCGAAGCCCACGGCCGACACGATGAAGGCCATCGCCGCGGCGGCGAACACCTCCGAGACGGCGCTGCTGGCGGGCGGCTGCTTCTGGGGCATGGAGGACATCCTCCGGAAGATTCCGGGCGTCCTCCAGACGGACGTCGGCTACACCGGCGGCACCTTCAAGAGTCCCACCTACGAGGACGTGAGCTCGGGCGACACCGGGCATGCGGAGTCGGTGCGCGTGGTGTTCGACCCGAAGGTGCTGAGCTACGAGACGCTGCTGGAGAAGTGGTTCTTCCGCATGCACGACCCGACGACGCTCAACCGCCAGGGCAATGACATCGGCACCCAGTACCGCTCGGCCATCTTCTACCTGTCCGACGCGCAGCGCCGCGTGGCCGAGGAGGTGAAGGCCCGTGTCAACGCGTCCGGCAAGTGGTCCCGTCCCGTCGTCACGCAAATCGTCCCGGCCGGCGAGTTCACCCCCGCCGAGACGTACCACCAGGACTACCTGGTGAAGAACCCCGGCGGGTACACCTGCCACTACCTGCGCGACTGACGGCTTCCCGGCGCCATCCCATGAGGTGGCGCACCAGCGGCCTTCACCCGGGTGGCGCTCCACGCGGTTGCTCCCATGTCATGTGGGGAGGTCTGCCGGTGCCACCCGGGAGCCTTCGCGCCGCTCAGCCCACGCGGGGGAAGTCCACCTCGGTGCCGGCGACGACGTTGAGGTAGTTGGTGAGGACGTTCTGCGCGACGGCGGCCACGACCTCCACCAGCTCCGCGTCGCTCAGCCCGGCCCTGCGCGCCTGCGCGAGCTGCGGGCCCACGTCGGCGGCGCGCGTGCGGGCGATGGCGACCGCCAGGTCCAGGATGGCCTGCTCGCGCGGGTCCGCCGACCGGCCGGTCCGGAAGCCGGTCAGCTCATCCGCCTTCACCCCGTGCCCCTTCGCCAGCGCCGTGTGCGCGGACAGGCAGTAGGTGCAGTGGTTGAGCTCCGCCACCGCGATGGCGATGGCCTCCTGCGTGCGCGGCGACAGCTTCGCGCCGCCCATGGCGTTGAAGTAGCCCGCCACCGCCTCCAGCGCCGCGGGCGAGTGGGCGAACGTGGCGAACATCTTCGGGACACCGCCGAACTTCGCCTTCAGCGCCGCGAGCGTGGGGGCGGACTCGGCCGGCGTGTTGGCGGGGGTGACGGGGGCGATGG
>NZ_JABBJJ010000110.1 GCF_012933655.1 Pyxidicoccus fallax
GACGGCTGTATTTAAGAGACATCCCAATGCCAACCGCTTCGGTACGAACCTGCCCGCGGATGGCAAGTGGGCGGGAGAGAAGGGCAACTCGGCGTGGACCCCCGACCCGAATACGCCCAAGGGGCAGGAGATTCTCAAGGCCACGGAAGGCAAACCCATCCAGTTCAAGGACGGGTACCCTGACTTCTCACCCTTCTCTCAGAAGAACGTGAGCATCGAGATGAAGGGCGACCACTACCAAGACTTCAAGGCCGCCAACATGAAGGCCGGCTTCGGTGACACGGCAACCCCTCCTCCAGGTATGACCTGGCATCACCATGAGGACGGAAAGACGATGATGCTCGTGCCGCAGAAGATCAACAACAACGTGCCACACACGGGTGGCGCATCCGTCGTGAAGGACGCAGGGTACTGACCTCATGAAACTTCAATTCACCCACGGAAAAGAGCCGCTGACCCCCGAGCGTATCCAGGAGGTGGAAGCACAGCTCGGCCGCAAGCTCCCGGATGAGTACAAGCGCTTCCTGCTGAAGCAGCACGGTGGGCACCCGGAGCCGTGCGAGTTCGAGTTCGTCCGCCAGGGAGAGAAGGACTGGGCCGTCATCGCCTACTTCCTGAACCTGGGCGACGAACACGAGACCCTCTCCGAGTACCTCATCAGCTACGAAGACCGCATTCCCCGGGACACGCTCCCCATCGCGCGTGACCCGGGAGGCAATCCCATCCTCCTGGCCGTCTCCGGGAAGAACCAGGGCAAGGTCTACTTCTGGATGCGGGAGTACGAGCCCGACGACCCGGACGAGGTTCAGGAGTACGACCACCTGGGGTTTGTCGCGAACAGCCTGGACGAGTTCCTGGGAGCGCTGACGAAGCGCCCATGACGCCGGAGTACTTCGCCACCGTCCGGCCCACGTACCTGGAGAGCTGGCCCGCGGCCCTGCGGGCGCTGTCGCTGCGCCAGGTGGCCGTGCCGTTGACGCGCGAAGAGACCGAAGTCCTGTTCCAGCGAGCCGTGGCTCCGCCCACGGGGTGGAGTTCCGGCGCCGTGCCCCCGGGGTTGGAGCGGGTGGCGCAAGCCCTGGAGGAGGCCCTGGCGCAATTCCCGGCGGGCGCCATGGTGCGCCTGGGCTCGCGCAGCGCGAAGGACTCCCGCTACGCACTGCACCGGGGACTCCGGGTGGACGGCGCGGCCGGGGCGCTGGCGATGCTCACGAGCGGCTCCGAGCGAGTGGCCTTCGACCTGCGGCTCGCGCTGCGCCACGGGTACCTTCCCCAGCTCTTCGTCCGGGAGTGGCTCCACCTGCCGGCCTGGGCGGAGCTGCGCTGCTTCATGCGGGGCCGGCGCCTGGTGGGCATCTCCCAGTACGACTGCCGCGGCCTGGGCTTCAGCGAGGAGCTGCACGCGAACGCGCCGCGCCTGCGCGTCGCCGTGGAGGCCTTCTTCGAGACCTTCCGCGAGGCCTGCCACCTGGAGGATGTGGTGTTCGACGTGTTCGCCGTCACGCCACTGCCCGACGGCAACGCGCCTCCGGCCATCCGCCTGCTGGAGCTCAACCCCTTCTTCCCGAAGACCGACGCGGGCCTCTTCTCCTGGGAGCATGGCGGGGACTTCGATGGCTCCTTCCGCATCGTCGGTGAGGGATTGGGCAATCCGTTGCGCCGCGCGAAGTGAGTGCACGGCCTGTCTGGGTACCCCGCTACTCCCGCCGAGGTGGCACTGACCCGGTAGGACCTGACGTGCCCGCCTGACGGGGCGTGTATCGACTGACAGAGGTGGCCCGTCAGGCTTCGTGGAATACTGCCCTTGGGGGGAAAGCGCCGGTCCCGGGAGACATCGTATTGACCCTCGCTGCATTGATTTCCATCGTCGGTACCTGTCTGGGACTCGTGGTGGCCGCGCTCAGCTTCGGCTTCTCGAGCGCGCCTGGCTGGAAGGACCACCGGCTGCCCGCGTGGAGCGCGCTGATGTTGAGCGGCTACTCGGCCACCAACATCGTCACCGCCATGCCGGGCGTGCCCGATGACCTGGTGGCGCTGGGGTGCCGCGGGTCCATGGTCTTCATCGCGCTGTTCTGCGCCAGCTGGGTGGCGCACGGCGCGCTGTTCCTGATGGGGCGCTTCGAGGTGCTGGACCAGGCCGTGCTGGGCCTGCTGGGGCTGGTGGTCTTCCTCGTGCCGTGGCCCGGCGTCCTCTCCACGTCTCGAATCGTGCTCGTCGAGGCGTCCTGGCTGGAGCTGAGCTACCGGACGCTGGAGCTGACCTTCCTGGGCCACGTGGCCCTGGGCCTCTTCTGCGTCAGCCTCTTGTTGCCCACGGTGCGCTTCGGGCGCGCCTGGTGGCGCAAGGAGGCCGAGGTGGGCCCGGTCTTTCTGGGCATGGCCCTCAATCTCCCCGTCGCCATCAACGACAGCCTCGTCGTGGCGGGAGTCATCAGCACACCGCTCCTGACGGAGCTCAGCCCCATGCTCATCGTGGGGCTCTTCGGGATGCAGATGACCCGCCGCTTCGTGGCCAACGCGAAGTCGCTGGAGGAGCTCCGGGTGGCACTGGAGGAGAAGGTGTCCCAGCGCACGGCCGAGCTGACCCGGATGCAGGCGGAGTTGATGCGTCACGAGAAGCTGGCGGCCATCGGGCAATTGGCGGCGGGGGTGGCCCATGAAATCAACAACCCCAGCGCCGCGGTGGCGGCCAACCTCCGCTATCTGCAGGACGGGCTGGCCGGTGGCCAGCTCCCCGAGGACAGCCGGGCGTGCATCGACGAGTCGCTCGCGAGCGTGCAGCGCATCAGCCGCATCGTGCGCCAGTTGCTCGATGCGGGGCGGGCCGCGGCCGCTCCCGCGCCCACCGGCGCCCACGAAGTCGCCAGCGCGGTGGAGGCGGCCCTGGCCATCATCCGGGCCACCCACGAGCGGTCCATCACCTTCTCCATGAGCGTGCCCCGGGGGCTGTACGCCGTGGGCAGTCAGGACCTGCTCGAGCAGGTGCTCGTCAACCTCATGTCGAATGCCATACATGCCATTCCCCCCGGCAGGACGGATGGGGAGGTCCGCGTGGAGGCCTGGCGTGAGGGCGACTCGGTCCGCCTCCGGGTGTCCGACAATGGCGTGGGCATGTCCCGGGACGTGCAGCAGCGCCTCTTCGAGCCCTTCTTCACCACCAAGGAGCCGGGGATGGGAACGGGACTGGGGCTGTCCGTGTCGCTGGGCTTGCTGCGCACGATTGACGCCACCATCCACGTGGAGAGCACGCCGGGCCAGGGCAGCACCTTCACCGTGGAATTGCGCGTGGCCGCTGTTCCCGCGGCCGCGCCGGTTCCCCTGACGGTCGCGGAGCGCGCGCACCGGCCGAGGCTGCTGCTGGTGGACGACGAGCCGAACGTGCGCGAGGCGCTGCGCCGTACGCTGCAGGGCCGCTTCGAGGTGACCCTGGCCAGCGGCCCTACGGAGGCGCTGGGGCGCCTGGCGGGGCCGGACCGCTTCGACGTGGTGCTCTGCGACATGACGATGCCGGAGGGCGGCGGGCCGGCCTTCCACCGCGAGCTGTGCGCGCGAGACGCCTCACTCGCCCGGCGCACCGTCTTCTACACCGGAGGCGTGACGTCCACGGAGGCGCGTGACTTCATCGCCCGGTACTCGCTGCCGGTGCTGGAGAAGCCCTTCGACCTCGGCGCCTTCCTGAAGCTGGTCGACCAGGTGCTGCCGCGGCAGACGTGAGCCGTCCCGGTAGGCGGAGCGGCATGTCCCACGCAAGCCGCGAGGGCCGTCAGGCCGTGCCGCGTCCAGGCGTGATGACCGCCGCGGCGAAGCGCTCCATCTCCTCGAGCTGGGGGCTCATCTGGAGCAGCAGCAGGTCCACGCCGGCGGCCTCGAACTCGGCGATGCGCTCGCGCACGCGCGAGGGCGTGCCCACCAGCCCCGGCCGGAGACCCCGGTTGGACACCGAGTACTCCTGAATCTTCAGCTCCCGCTCCAGCTACGTGCCGGACAGCCACTGCTCGAAGTTCGCGAAGCCCGGGGCCTCGCGGTCGAGCGTGGTGATGCGCTCCAGCTCCGCGTCGGCCTCCGCCTGGGTTGGGGGAAAGGTCGGGCGTACGCCATTAACGAGATGCGTCAGGGGCCGCATGAAGAACAGCCGCTCGCACCAGCAGTGGGGGCAGGCACTCAGGCGCCTTCGCGAGGTTCTTCCTGGCGCGGAGACACGCTCCTCGGCTGATAGCGTTCGTGCACCAACCACCGCGCGAGAGCGCGAGGAGAGTCCGCGTGACAGGCATGGGTAGGGCGTCGTTCTTCGGCCTTCTGGGTGCGGCACTGTCTTTCGTCGGCGGCTGTGCGACCTCGAATGACAGCCCGCCGAAGCCCGGTACCTCGTACACGCCTGTCTTCCGTGCCGACTTCCCGGACCCGTTCGTCCTCGAGCACGAAGGGCAGTACCTCGCCTACGCGACGAACTCGGGCGGCGTGAACGTGCAGATGGCGACGTCCACCGACCTGACGAGCTGGCGCGCCCTCTGGGATGAGAAGACGCCTGGCCGCCGTCACGACGCGATGCCCGTCCTGCCTCCCTGGGTGAAGGAGGGCTTCACCTGGGCGCCCGAGGTGCTGAAGACACCGGGCGGCTTCGTGCTCTATTTCACCGCGCGCCACGCGGCCAGCGGCCTCCAGTGCGTCGGAGCCGCGACCAGCCAGGACCCGCGCGGCCCCTTCACCTCGCAAGCCACCGAGCCCCTCGTGTGTCAGTTCGAGCTCGGCGGCACGATTGACGCGAGCCCGTTCCGCGCGCCGGACGGGCAGCTCTACCTCTACTTCAAGAACGATGGGAACAACCCCGTCGCCAACAAGCCCACGGAGATCTTCGCCCAGCGCCTGTCGCCCGACGGGCTCGGCGTGATGGGCGAGCCCGTGTCCCTGCTCCGCAACGACCAGCCCTGGGAGGGACACGTCGTCGAGGCCCCGGCGATGGTCGAGCGGGACGGCGCCTATGTCCTGTTCTTCTCCGCCAATGACTATGGCTGGCAGGACACGCAGAGCATCTCGAGCTACGCGATGGGGTACGCCACCTGCGAGGGGCCGCTGGGGCCCTGCGCGGATGCGCCGGAGAACCCCATCCTCGCCAGCACGTCCCAGCCCTGCCTCAGTGGCCCCGGCCACCAGTCCGCGTTCCAGGTCGACGGCAGGGACTACCTCGTCTTCCACGCCTGGGCGCCGACCTCGTCCTGCAGGCCCGCGCACCAGGGCCGCTACATGCACATCGCCCAGCTGTCCTGGAACGACGGCGCGCCCCGGCTTGCTCCGCTCGAGGCGCGCTGAACTCCCGTCCGTGCCTAGATGCGGGCGCGGATGCCCAGCGAGAAGATGCGCTCCTCGTAGCGCACGTCGCGGGGGTAGGTGTCACCCTCGGCGGTGAACCGCCGGAAGCTCCGGTAGGGGTTGCCGAGGATGTTCGACACGTCGAAGGTGAAGGTGAGGTTCTCCCAGCCCTTCGCCGTCCAGGGCGAGTAGCTCGCCGAGAAGTCGAGGCGCGAGACGCCGTCCACGAACTCGCCCGTGAAGCCTTCACCGTCCGGGTTCTGCGTGTAGGCGGTAATCCAGCGGCTGCGATAGTTGTAGGCCAGACGGGCGGAGAGCCTGTCGCGCTCGTACATCGCGACGAGGTTGTAGGACCAGTTCGAGACGTTGGGGATGCGGCCCGTCTCGCCCAGCCCGAGCTCGAAGCCCGTGGGGAAGGCCTGCTCGTCGTTCAGATAGGTGACGTTGCCGTAGGCGCCGAAGCCCCGGAGCCAGCCCTGGGGGAGGAAGTCGAAGAAGCTCCCGACCGACGCCTCGAAGCCCTGGATGCGGCCCTCGCCGCCGTTGAACGGGATGTTCACGCGGACGCGGTCAGGCCCATAGACGGGGTGGTCCAGCGTCGCGTCGAGGTTCGTGATGAAGCCCTCGAGGTCGCGGCGGAACCCGGCGAGTGACGCCATGCCCGTCTGCCAGAAGTAGTACTCGAGCGAGGCGTCGTAGTTGTTCGAGCGCACGGGCTCGAGCTCGGGGTTGCCGCCGCTGCCGGTAATCTGGCAGCCCGGGGGCGGGTTGGGCTCCGACAGACAGGGCGGCGGCGAGTTGAGGACCGTCGGGCGCAGCTGGTCGAAGCCCGGCCGCGTGCGGGTCTGGTTGGCCGAGAGCCTCAGGTGGAGGTCCGGCATGAGCCGGACTCGGGCGATGGCGCTGGGCAGCACGTCGGTGTACCGCCCGCTGCCCTGCTGGGCGGTGCCGTTCGGGGGGGTGGTGGTCACGGTGGTGTACGTGCTCACGACCCGGGCGCCGACGACACCGTCCACGGGGATGGGGCCCACCTTGAACTCGTAGCGGGCCTGTCCGTACCAGGCGAAGCTCTGCTCGTTCGCGTCGAAGGTCCGCGTCCGCTCGGGCGCGCCCGGGTTGAAGCCCTGGATGGCGCGCAGCCGCTCCACGTTGTCCCGGATGCTGTCGTACGTCGGGGTGACCCACGTGCGCTGGTCCTGGATGCCGCCGCCACCGCGGAAGCCGCCGCGGAACACATGGAGGTCCACCGGCATCTCGGAGAGCGGCGTCCCGGCCGCCAGCAGGCAGGGCGCGTCGGGGTTGCCGCCGTCGTCATTGGCGCAGTAGCGCTGGCCATTCTCCTGGTACGCGGTGCGCGCCGTGTGCCGGAACCCGACCTCCACCTTGGGGATGTAGGCGAAGCCGGTCTTCACCTCGGCGTCCGTCCGGAACTGCCAGTCGCCACCCGCCGCGACGTATGACCGGTCGAAGAAGCCGAGATAGCGGAAGTTGGCGGGGTCCGTCAGGTCGAAGCCCGGGAGCTCGAACTCCACGCCGCCGGGGCCCCTCGGCACGTCGAAGTTGACGTTGAAGGTGGGGGAGGTGGCCAGCTCCTGGTCGAAGCTGTAGAGCGACAGGTCGAACCGGCTGTCCGTGCGCGCGATGTCGGTCGTGATGCGCAGCGGCCCCGATTCATACACACCGCCCACGGCCACCTGGAAGGTGTCGGTCTGGCGGTAGGTCGCGCCCTGGAACATGAACGGCCGCGAGGCATTCTCGACGGTGAGGCTCTGCCCCTGGTCCACCGTGCCCGGCCGCAACGTCACGCCGGTATACCGCGCGCCCTCACCCCGCAGCCGCATCTCCAGCTGACGGTCCGAGACGCTGTCGCGGTAGCCCTGCCAGAGTCCGTCGACGAAGAACTCGAGGTCGGACCGCGGGCGCCACTGCACCGACGCGTTCACCGACGGCCGCTCGCGCTGGCCGCCGCCGTAGAAGATGCCGACGGCCTCGGGGAAGCGGAACTGCTCGCCCGTCTCGGACGCGCCGGTGGCGATGACACCGGAGTTCCAGCGCGCGGAGTCGAGATAGTTGAGGCGGGTATAGGAGGCGTTGACCAGCGCGCCGACCTCGCCCAGCTCGGTCTTCCAGCGGTCGGTGACCAGGAGGTTGGCGTTCGGGTCGAACCTGCCGGACTGGCTGGCGTGGGTCACGCGCACGGAGCCCGAGACCTCGAAGCCCTCGAAGTCGAGCGGCCGGCGCGAGCGGACGTCGATGAGACCGGCGAGGCCCGCCTCGACCTGGTTGGCGGTCGTGGTCTTGTAGACCTCGAGGGCCGCGATGCCGCCCGCGGGGAAGTCCGCGAGCGCGACGTTGCGCGTCTCGGCGGTGAAGATTTCCCGGCCGTTGTAGGTCGTCGTGACGTCCGGCAGACCGCGCACCAGCACCTGGCCGGCCGCTTCGCCGCGCGCACGGTCCACCTGGACGCCCGGAATGCGCGCCGCCGTCTCGGAGACCGTGACGTCCGGCAGCTTGCCGATGTCCTCCGCCACGACGGTGTCGACAATCTGGTCGGCGTTGCGCTTCACGCTCTGCGCCTGCTGCATGCTGCGCTGCAGGCCGACGACGACGATTTCCTCGCTGAAGTCCTCGTCGCCCAGCTCCGGAATCTCCGCGGTCGCGACGGTCTCCGCGGGCACGGGCACGCCCGCGTCCGCCTGCGGCGGGGGGCTCTGCGCCACGCCCGCGTCCGTTGCCTGCGGCGGTGCGGCCTCAGCAGGCGCCTGCGCGGGCTCCGGGGTCTGCACGGGCGCTTCGGTCTGGGGCGCCTGCGCCCCCGCGGACGATGTGGAGAGAATCAGGAATGCGGTGGATGTCGAACACAGAAGGAGCGGCTTCAAACGCATCTAAATGCTCTCCCCAGTAAATCATTGAGTTCGGGTTTGTAGGGGTGGCGTCTGCCTGATGCTTACAGGTGTGTCAAGGCGAGTTATCAGTGAGTCAGGGCGCATGTGAATGAGACGCCATGCGTCAAATACTGCTAAAACGGGAAGTGCTCGCCGGAGGGATTCGACATGTCTCTTCAGAGGCGACCGCCTGGCGCATCGCGCGTTGTCCTCGGAGGTCTCCACGAGCTGTGTGCTATGACGCCGGCCCCCCGCTCGCGCACGCGCGCGTTCATGTTCATCCCAGGAGGCATCGTGGAACGGACCCCCTTTGGTACGGCCCCAGGAGGACAGCCCGTCGATGTCTACACCCTCACCAACAAGCAGGGGATGGAGGCGCGGGTCACCAACTACGGTGGAATCATTCTCAGCCTGAGGGTGCCGGACCGGGACGGCCGCTTCGACGACGTGGTGCTGGGCTACGACTCGCTCGCGGGCTACCTGGCGGAGTCCCCGTACTTCGGCGCGCTGATTGGCCGCTACGGCAACCGCATTGCCCGGGGCCGTTTCACGCTGGATGGCCAGCAATACACCCTGGCGACGAACAATGGCGTGAACCACCTGCATGGCGGTCTCAAGGGCTTCGACAAGGTGGTGTGGACGGTGCAACCGTTTGAAAATGAACAGGGCATGGGTCTCGTCCTCACCTACGTCAGCCCCGACGGCGAGGAGGGCTACCCGGGCACCCTGACCGCGACCGTCACCTATACGCTGACGGCTGATAACACGCTCGTCTTCGACTACCACGCCACCACGGACAAGGCGACGCCGGTCAATCTCACACAGCACAGCTATTTCAACCTGGCCGGCGACGGAAAGCGCGACATCCTGGGGCATGTCGTCACCATCAACGCGGACCGCTTCGTGCCCATCGACCCGACGTCCATCCCCCTCGGGGACCTCCGCGACGTGACGGGCACGCCGTTCGACTTCAGGCGGCCCACGGCCATCGGCGCGCGCATCGGTCAGGACGACGAGCAGCTGCGCAACGGGCTGGGCTACGACCACAGCCTCGTGCTCGACAAGGGCGGCACGCCTGGGGCGCTGACGCTGGCCGCGCACGTCCTGGAGCCCACCACCGGCCGGGTGATGGAGCTCCACACCACCGAGCCGGGCATGCAGTTCTACTCGGGCAACTTCCTCGACGGCACGCTGAAGGGGAAGAAGGGCGCCGTCTATCACCACCGCTTCGGCTTCGCGATGGAGACCCAGCACCTGCCGGACTCGCCGAACCAGCCCGCTTTCCCCTCGACGATTCTGCGCCCCGGTGAGCACTACCGCTCACGCTCCGTCTACCGATTCTCCGTCTCGGGCGCGTGAGCCCTGTCCCTCCGCAACGGGTGAAGACAACGATGACGCTACGCGAACAGGTCGAGCAGGATTTCCGTCAACGCTTCGGCGCGGCCCCCACCGCGGTCGTGCGGTCTCCGGGCCGCGTCAACCTCATCGGAGAGCACACCGATTACAACGACGGCTTCGTGCTCCCCATCGCCATCGACCGCGAGGTGTGGGTCGCGCTGCGGCCACGTGACGACCGCCGCGTCATCGTCCACTCGCTCGACTACGACGCGTCCCTCTCCTTCGAACTCGGGCCGCTCTCGCGCACCGGCAAGGAGTGGGGGGAGTACGTGAAGGGGGTGGCCTGGGCGCTCCAGGAGGCGGGGCACGCGCTGAAGGGCTGGGAGGGCGTGCTGAGCGGGAATGTGCCGCGCGGCGCGGGGCTGTCCTCCTCCGCGGCCGTGGAGCTGGCCATCCAGCGCGCCTTCGCCACCGTGAGCGGACTGCCGTGGCAGCCCGCCCCCATGGCGCTGCTCGGCCAGCGGGTCGAGAACCAGTGGCTCGGCCTCAAGACGGGCATCATGGACCAGATGATTGTCGCGGCGGGCCGCGAGGACCACGCGCTGCTCATCGACTGCCGTGACCTGTCGCTCCAGCCCGTGCCGGTTCCCTCGGGGGCGGTGGTGGTCGTGCTCGACACGGGAACCCGCCGCGGGCTGGTGGACTCCGCCTACAACGAGCGCCGGAGCCAGTGCGAGGAGGCCGCGCGCTTCTTTGGCGTCAAGGCGCTGCGCGACGTCGACATGGCGACCTTCTCGGCGCGCATGGGCGAGCTCGACCCGCTGGTCCGCCGCCGCGCGCGGCACGTCATCACCGAGAACGACCGCACCCTGCAGGCCGCCGAGGCCATGCGGGCCGGAGACCTCGCGCGGCTGGGCCGGTTGATGGACGCCAGCCACGACAGCCTGCGTGACGACTTCGAGGTCACCAACGACGCGCTCAACACCATCGTGGCGCTCGCGCGGTCGCAGCAGGGGTGTCTCGGAGCCCGGATGACGGGCGCCGGCTTCGGCGGCTGCGCCGTGGCCCTGGTTTCGCCCGAACACGCCGAGGCGTTCGTCCAGGGCGTCGAGGCGAAGTACCAGCAGGCCACGGGAAACACGCCACGGTGTTACGTGTGTCACGCGGCGGATGGGGCGAGCGTCGTCTGAACGCGCGCGCCGCTCTGCGTGGATGAAGGCTTGTCAGCCCGGCGGAAGTTCACGAAGCTTTGACGCTTCGCCGGGCGTCGTTGCTGCCCCCCAGGAACGTGAACGATGGCTGATGTGCTGCTGCGGGATGTGCGGAAGCGATATGGCGCCCAGGAGGTGATTCACGGTGTCTCGCTCGAGCTGAAACACCGGGAGTTCATTGTCTTCGTCGGCCCTTCGGGGTGCGGCAAGTCGACCCTGCTGCGAATGATTGCCGGGCTGGAGCAGATCAGCGACGGCGAAATCCTCATCGGCGGGCGCCGCGTCAATGACACGCCGCCCGGCGACCGGGGCGTGGCCATGGTCTTCCAGAACTACGCCCTGTATCCGCACATGACGGCGGCGGACAACATGTCCTTCGGCCTGCGCAACATCGGCACGCCGCGCGCGGAAATCGAGGAGCGCGTGGCCGCCGCCGCGAGGACGCTGCAGATCGAGCACCTGCTGAAGCGCCGTCCCTCGGAGATGTCCGGCGGTCAGCGCCAGCGCATCGCCATCGGCCGCGCCATCGTCCGCCGGCCCAACGTCTTCCTGTTCGACGAGCCGCTGTCCAACCTGGACGCGGCGCTGCGGGTGCAGATGCGGGTGGAGCTGGTGCAGCTCCACCAGCGGCTCGACGCCACCTCCATCTACGTCACCCACGACCAGGTCGAGGCGATGACCATGGCCGACCGCATCGTCGTCTTCCGCGACGGGCGCATCGAGCAGGTGGGCACGCCACTCGAGGTCTACCGGACGCCCGCGAACACCTTCGTCGCGGGCTTCATCGGCGCCCCCAAGATGAACCTGCTCGAAACGCGGGTGACCGCCGCCAGCACCGGGCGGGTGGAGGTCGCGCTGCCCGGCGGCCGGGCCGAGCTGGCGGTGGATGGCCGCGCGCTGGCCTCGGGCGCGAGCGTCACCTTCGGAGTCCGGCCCGAGCACCTGCGGCGGACCGCGGGCGAGGGCGTCTTCCGGGGCCAGGTGAAGGCGCTGGAGCGGCTGGGGCGCGAGACGCTGCTGCATGTCACGGGCACCGACGGCGCCTCGCTCATCGCCACCGACACGGGCGACAGCCCGGTCCGCATCGGTGACACCGTGGCCCTGGCGCTGGAGCCCGGCAGTGGCCGGCTCTTCGGCGGGAATGGGGCGGCGCTGCCTCCCGCCGCCGCGAGCGCCGCATGAGGGAGCCCGCGATGACTGTCACCTCCGTCCAGGACGCCGGCTCACGGCCCCACGGGCTGGCGCGGTACCGCGACGCCCTCTCCGGCTATGCCTTCCTGGCGCCCTTCCTCGCGTTCTACGCCGTCTTCCTGCTCTATCCGTTCGGCCTCGGCCTGTGGATGAGCCTGCACGACTGGGAAATCGTCGGGGACTACCGCGAGTTCATCGGCCTGCTGAACTACCAGGAGCTGTGGGACGACCCCTACTTCTGGGAGGCCCTGAAGCGCACCCTGCAGTTCGCGGCCATCACCGCCCCGGCGGCGACGGTGCTCGGCCTGGTGCTGGCCCTGGCGCTCAACGGGCCGCTGCGACTCCATGGCGCGCTGCGCGCCGTCTTCTTCGCCTCCAACATCTTCTCGGTCACCGTCGTCACGCTGGTGTGGTCGATGGTGCTCAACCCCGACCGGGGCCTCATCGCGAACGGTATGCGGGCCGTGGGGCTGGAGCCCATCGCCTTCCTGGCCGACCAGGACTGGGCCATGCCGGCGCTGGTGGTGACGACGCTGTGGTGGGTCGCGGGCTTCCCGATGGCGCTCTTCCTCGCCGGGCTGCAGCAGATTCCCCCGGAGGTCTACGAGGCCGCCCGGCTCGACAATGCCTCGCGCTGGGCGGTGCTGCGGCGCATCACCCTGCCGGCGCTGGCCCGCACGACGCTGCTCGTGGTGGTGCTGCAGACCGTCATGCACCTCCAGGTCTTCGGCCAGCCGCTGCTGATGACGCGCGGCGGGCCCGCCAACTCCACCCGGCCGCTGGTGCAGCTCATCTACGAGACGAGCTTCCGCGACTGGCGTTCCGGCTATGCCTCCACGGTCTCCGTGGTGCTGTTCGTCATGATGTTCTGCGTGGCGCTCCTGCAGTTCCGCCTGTCGCGGCAGGAGGGGGATTGAAGCCATGAACCGGACCTTCGGAGACCGCCTCATCCTCGTCCTGGTGATTGGCGCCGCGTTCGTGTGGATGATGCCCATGCTGTGGGTGCTGAGCCTGTCGCTCCGGCCCAACGAGGAGCTGGTCCGCTCCACCGCTGGCATCCTGCCGTGGCCCAAGACGCTGGAGCACTTCGCCACCTTGCTGCGGGTGTCGCTGACGCCGCGCTGGCTGCTCAACAGCGTGATTGTCGCCTTCGGCATGACGGCGTTGACGCTGTTGCTGTCGTCGCTCGCCGGCTACGCCTTCGCGCGCATCGACTTTCCCGGCCGTCGCGCCGTCTTCCTGCTGGTGATGGCCGGGTTGATGATTCCGGAGCAGGCCATCCTCGTGCCGCTGCACGCCATGCTCGCGGACTGGGAGATGCACAACACCTACTTCTCCCTCATCGCTCCCCGTCTGGCGGGGCCGATGGGGGTGTTCCTGATGACGCAGTTCTTCAAGGCCGTCCCGCGCGAGCTGGAGGAGGCCGCGGAGCTCGACAACGCGAGCCGGCTGAAGATCTTCTGGTCGGTGATGCTGCCGCTGTCCCGTCCGGCGCTGACGACGCTCGGCATCTTCACCTTCCTGTTCGCCTGGAACGACTTCCTCTGGCCCGTCGTCACCGCGACGCAGCCGGAGATGTACACGCTCAGCGTCGGCCTCGGCTCGTTGCAGGGCAACTTCGCGATGTCGGAGGGGCTCGGCTTCCTGATGGCCTCGGCCGTCTTCGCCAGCGCGCCGATGGTCATCCTCTACGTCGTGTTCCAGCGCTACATCGTGCAGGGCATCACCCTGACCAGTGGCAAGTGAGCGGCTCCCCATGACGATGAAGACGCTACTTCCGGCGACGATGCTGCTGGCCGCCGCCCTCGGCGCCACCCCCGCGCGGGCCGCGACGGAGATTTCGCTGTTCCGCTTCTTCGGCGGCTGCAGCGACGAGTACGCCAACGTCACCGACTTGTCGAAGGCCGTCGGTGAGTGCGGCATCATCCAGGTGCTCGCCAACAAGTTCAACGCGGAGAACAAGGACGGCATCGTCGTCAAGACGCAGTCGGTGGAGTGGGGCGTCTACTACGACCGCCTGAGCGCCAACGTCGCCGGCCGCACCCCGCCCGACATCGCCGTCATGCACCGCAGCGTCCTGCCGAACTACCAGGTGCGCGGGCTCGTCGAGCCGCTGGGCAAGCACTTCGCCACGGTGGGCGTCGACGTCGCCGACTTCGTGCCGGTGGCGCGCGAAGGCGTCAGCGCCAACGGTGAAATCTGGGCCCTGCCTTTCGACCTGCACTCCCTCCTGTGGCACGTCAACGCGGACCTGTTCGTCAAGGCAGGGCTCGTCGACGAGAAGGGCCAGCCGAAGCTGCCTGGCAGCCCGGAGGAGCTGCTGCGGCACGCCGAGACGATGAAGGCCCGGACCGGCAAGGCGTACCTGGCCATTCCCTCGCAGGCGGACCCCATGCCGACCTGGCAGTACCTCTCCTGGGTGTGGCAGCAGGGCGGCAACATCGTCGACGCCGAGAAGCGCGAGGCGCTGCTGGAGTCCAAGGAGAGCCGGGAGGCGCTGCGTCTGCTCAACGTGCTCTACGCGGCGGGCCACGCCAACCGGAAGCACGACTACACCGCGGCGCAGCAGGCCTTCCTCTCCGGCGAGGCGGCGGTGCTCATCAATGGCACCTGGGGTGTCGACGTCTACGCGGCGCAGGCCAGGAATCCGAACTCGGCCCTCAAGAACTATGTCGTTCGCGACATGCCCAACCTCTACGGCAAGGAGGCGGTCTGGTCCGACAGCCACATCTGGGTGCTGCCGAAGCAGTCGAAGCCCGATGCCGCGAAGCTGAAGGCGGCGCTCACCTTCCTGAAGTTCCTCAACGACCACAACTTCCACTGGGCGCGGACCGGACACCTGCCGGTGCGTGCCTCGGTGCTCGCGAGCGCCGAGATGCGGGCCCTGCCGCACCGCTCGGAGTACACCCGCACCGCCACCATCGCCACGGGGCTGCCGCCCATCCAGTACCAGCGCGCCCTCATGGACCTGCTCATCAACGAGCTGAACTCGACCTGGCTCATCAACAAGCCCCAGGACAAGGCCCTGGCGAACTCACAGCGGGCGGCCTCCAGCATCCTGCGCCGCTCCCGGCGGAGATAGACGCCGCCCACGCCTCCCTGCCTGCCCAGGTTCCAGGCCCCGTGCCAGCCACGGCGCTGCTGGAGCCGAAAACACGCCCTCCACTAGCATTCCGCGCGCACATGACCACCCCCGTCGACCGTGACTCCCCGCGTGCCCCCTCGGGTGCCCAGTCTTCCTCCGGGTCCAACCATCTCCGCCCCAATACCCTGCGAGACCCGGCGGAGCTCCTCGACCTTCCCGCGGAAGCGTCGCTCACGGACATCGTCGCGAACCTGCGGCGGGTTCCCGAGCCGCTCATCGACGAGACGATGCCCGACCCCTTCGTGCTGCGGCTGACCCCGACGAGCCCCGGAGGGGCGCGCACCGCCGGCCTCTGGCTGGTGGCGACCACCAACGACCAGCCGTTCGCCTTCCGGCTGTATCGCTTCGTGGGGGGCCGCTGGATGCCGCACCTGGTGGAGGGCAGGCACTGCGCCATCTTCCCCGAGGGACGGCTCCCCGCGTGGTGGAACGCCGGTGAGCTGGACCCGCTCTCGCCCGACCTCCCCAGGGACCTCGTCGTGGCGCGCTGGGCTCCCGAGATTGACGTGCGCAACGGCCTGCTCACGCTGCACTACACCGCGAGAGACCGCGCCGGCATCCTGCGCTCCGCCTATGCCACGGCCACCGCCATCGACGGCGAGTGGACGGACCATGGCTTCCTCGACATCAACGTCCGCGTGAAGGACCTGGCTCCCGACTACCCGGGAGGCCCCGCGGGCGAGAACCCCATCGTCGGGATGATTGACGGCCACGTGGCCGCGGCCGTCGACGCGGAGGGCAGGGAGCGCACGTTCCTGCTCACCAAGGTGGACGGGAACGGGTTGCGCTGGAAGGACCCGGTGACCCACGAGGTCCGCAAGGCCACGACGCCCATCCTGTCGCACGAGTTCAGGCAGCACGCCGACGGGCGCATCGAGATGCTGGGAGAGGCGAAGGTCCTCCACACCAATGGACCGCACCATGACGGCCTCATCGAGGGCCAGTTCGTGGTGAGCGAGAACGGCCAGTCCCACCTCGTGTACAGCGCGGGCTTCTTCGGTAACTCCGAGTACCGCACGTACATCGCGAAGCTCGACCTGCTCGCGAACGAGGTGAGGGACGAGCGGCTGCTGATTGACAGCCAGAGCCCGGCGCTCGGCGGGCAGTGGAACGGTCCGGGTCACCCCTCGTTCGTGAAGCTGGGGGAGGGCCTGTACGCGATGTACCTGCACGTGTGGCGCAACGGCTTCGAATACTCCAAGGACGGAGACCAGCGGAAGGCCATCCAGTGCCATGTGTCCTTCCGCGATTTGGAGGGCCGCCCCTGTGAGCCCTTCCTCGTGGAGGAGCGCTTCTCCGCTCGGGCAAGCGGCGTGTAGGGCCCGGCTTCCTTCGAACTCCGGGATGGAGAGACACACCATGGCGACGACCGTGCAGGCGCAGCAGGGAACCTACGAGCCGGCCGACATCATGCGCGGCCTCTACGGTGACGGCATCATCGGCCTCCCGGGTGCCTTCTCACGCGACTGGGCGCAGCGGATGCGCGAGGACATCGAGACGCTCTTCGCCGAGGCCCGGCAGGTGCCCGGCGGCGCGCTGCCGCGTGGGCCGGAGCGCTGGTATGTCGAGGTCCACCCGGAGCGCGTGCGCGGCTTCGTCGACATCGCCACCCACCCCTGGTTCGTCGCCGTCTGCGAGACGGTGCTCGGGCCGGATTACCGCATCGTCGAGGTGGGCTTCGACATTCCCTTCCCGGGCGCGGCGGACCAGCCCTGGCACCGCGACTTCGCCGTGCCGGAAGCGACGACGAAGGGCCGGCGCCTCAACTCGCTGGCCTTCAACCTGACCGCCGTCGACACCATCCCGGAGATGGGCCCCTTCGAGGTCGCGCCGGGGACGCAGTGGGACCAGTTCGAGGGCTGCGACAAGGGCATGTTCCCACCCCGCCACCTCTGGCCGCGCTACATCTCGCGCGCGGTGCAGAAGATGCCGCGGATGGGAGACATGTCCGCCCGCTCGGCGTTGACGATTCATCGTGGCACCGCCAACCGCTCGAACCAGTCGCGTCCGGTGCTGGTGGTCGGCGTGGATGCGCCCGACGCGACCAACTCCAAGCACCATGACCTTCAGGTGACGCGCGGCTATCTGGAGACGCTGCCTCCGCGAGTGAGGGACCACCTCACGTACCGGTTGGTCGACACGCTCCAGACGGTGGTGCAGCACCACACCATCGAGGGGCTGCTGAAGCCCGTGTACTGAGCCGTTTCATCGGGCGCGCGTCACATCGCCGGGTTTGATATCTCCCGCGGCATGTCCGTCCGTTATCGCAACCCGGTCCACCCCGGATACTTCGCCGACCCGTTCGTTCTTCGCACCAACGGTGGCTACGTCGCGTACGGCACCGGGAGCGTCATCGGGGGAAGGCCTTTCGAGGTGCTCACGTCCCCCGACCTCGTGCACTGGACGTCCGTGGGCGGCGCGCTCGAGCCGCTGCCGCCCGAGATGGGCACCGACTACTGGGCGCCAGAGGTGGCCGAGCACGACGGGCGCTGGTGGATGTATTACTCGGTCGGGTTCGAGGACCGCGGCCACCACCTGCGCGTCGCGGTCGCGGACAAGCCGACCGGCCCCTTCATCGACCAGGGCGTCAACCTGAGCCCCAACGAGCGGTTCGCCATCGATGCCTCGCCGTTCCGCGACGATGACGGCACCTGGTACCTCTTCCATGCGCGGGACGTGCTCGAGGGCGCGCGCGTCGGGACGATGCTCGCGGTCGACGTGCTCGACGGGATGACGGCCCTGCGTGGCGGGTCGCGCACCATCCTCACCCCGTCGGATGACTGGCAGATCTTCCTCCGGCAGCGCCAGATGTACGGCCAGGTCTATGACTGGCACACGCTGGAGGGCCCGGCCGTCGTGAAGCGGCACGGGCGGTACTGGTGCTTCTACTCCGGCGGCGCCTGGCTCACGCCGACGTACGGCGTCGCGTATGCCGTCGCGGACCACCCGCTCGGACCGTGGACGGAGCCCCAGGGCGTGCCGCCGCTGCTGCGCACCGTCCCAGGTCGCATCATCGGCCCCGGGCACAACAGCGTGGTCGTCGGGCCCGATGGCCAGGACGTGATGGTGTACCACGCGTGGGACCCGGGCCAGACGGCGCGGCGGATGTGCATCGACCCCATCGTGTGGACGCCGGAAGGGCCGCGGGTGCTCGGCCCCACCGACGAGGAGACCGAGCTGCCGAGGCGCTCGTAGGCGCCGCCCACCGCTGGGAGCCCCGCGTCTTCCCGAACTTGGGGCCAGGGCTGTCCATGGGATGCAACAGGAGCGGGCCGCCGCGCGAGCCTGGCCGCGGCGGTTTCGAGCGACTCCATGCCACGACTACCCGCAGCAGGAGTAGGTCGCGGTGATGCCCATCCGGAAGCCGTCCAGCCGGCTGGGGCCGAGCGGCTCGCACTCGCCCAGCGTCTCCACGACGTTGCACGTGCCGGACGGACACCGCGACGCCATGCTCGCGGAGAGCAGGCTGCGCGCCTGGGTGGCCGCGCCTCCACAGGTGGCGCCCTCGCCATACCGGGTGCTCGTGTACCGCGTCGTGCCACAGACGGTGGTGCACACCGCGGCCTCGGAGTTTCCGAGCGTCTCTTCTTCACCCGGCTCGAGGTCACCCGCGTTGCACGCGCCCAGTCCCAGGGCCGCAATCATCACTCCACTGCGCCACAGCCAGCTCGGTCGTAGGTTCATTCCCACAGCGTAGGTGCAGGTGTAACGGAGCATCAAATCACGAATGTAAGGCATTGACCCCCCTTTGCTCATCAAAACGGGAGAGGGGTACACTCTCAGTGAACCCGGAAGGGAGTGCCGCATGGATGCACGGAGCATGAAGCGGGGCGTGCTGTCGCTGTGGGCCATGGCTGGACTGGTGGGGCTGGGGGGCTGTGGACCGGAAGCCGCCGAGGAGCGGGGAGAGGCGCCCCTGGCCGAGGCGCGGCAGGGCGTGAGCTGGTACTACATCAGCTTCAACGGGGACCTGCCCTCGGACTTGCTGTGGCGCAACCAGGCCACGGGGAACAACACCGTGTGGACGACGAACGGGCCCACGGTGACGGGCTCGTTCGCGGCGTCGCCCCTGGCACCCAACTTCACCATCCAGGCGGCCTCCAACTTCGGCGGCGCCACCGGGGACCCGGACCTCATCATCCAGACCCCCACGCCCGGCGGTGAGAATGCCCTCTTCCTTAACGCGGGGGCCACCATCATCGGCTCGGCCCCCATCGCGCCGCTGCCCTCCGCGGACTGGTACTTCGCCGCGTCCGGCGACTTCAACAGCGACGGGCTCGCGGACCTGGTGCTGCACAACCGGAACACGGGGCAGTGGTTCTACCGCTACATGAACGGGCCCGCGCTGCTGGGAGCCTCGGCCTTCTTCCCGCGGGCCCTGCCCTGGTACATCGTGGGCGCGGCGGACTTCGACCTGGACGGCCGCACGGACCTGCTGTGGCGCAACCGCTCCACCGGCCAGAATGAAATCTGGAGGATGAGCAACACGGCGGTGCTCGGCACCGTCGCGCTGCCCGCCCAGCCTCTGTCCTTCTACGTCGGTGCCACCGCCGATTACACGCTGGACCGGAGGCCGGACATCGTCTGGCACAACCCGTCCTCGGGACAGGTGGTGCTCTGGCAGATGAGCGCCGCGCTCACGCCGACTCCCAGTCCGCTGCCGTTCATGTCCGCCGGCTGCCCCGCGTGGTTCTCCCAGGCGACGCCGCCCCCGGCCATCGCCGGCTGCAACTACCTCGTCGGCCCCCGCTGAAGGGGCTCGCCGGCCGCGCGCCGAGCGGCTCGGCGCCACCCTCACCGTGGCCCGGGGTGACCCGGGCACCGTCGTCGAACCGCGCATTCCGGTGAGGGTGGCGTACCCGCGCGAGAGGCCCGCTACTGCCGCTGCTGGGCGAGCATCCAGTCCCAGAAGGCCTGGTTCTCGTACGTGGGCGTCCCGAAGTCCGTGGTGGCCTGCGGGTACACCGTGAAGCGGATGGGGGCCGTCCCCGCCGCGGAGGCACCCGCCTGGGTGGACCAGGTGTCGGTCGTGGCGTTGAACAGGTACGTGAGCGGCGCGGCCGGCGCCGCGAAGGTCAGGTACTGGTCCCACCCGTACACCTGGGTCAGCCCGCGCAGCCAGGCCTGCTGGCTCGTTCCGGCTCCGGCCGACACCCACGCGTCCACCATCCAGACGGGAACGTTGGCCAGCTTCGTCAGCGCGGGCCCGGGCGCGCCGAGGTTCGCGCCCACGGGAGCCAGGGCCGCGATGCGGTCGCCATGGTTGTAACCGTAGTTCCACGCCCCCGAGCCACCCAGCACGCGTCCCGTCACGTAGATGCGCGCGGGGTTGACGCGGTAGTTCGCGACGAGGAAGTCGACGAGCGTGTTCAGCTTCGCCGGGTCCCAGTTCTCCGCCGCGCGAGGCGCGAAGACCATCACCTTCTGGGTGCCGAAGTACGTCTTCCAGGTCGTGCTGGCACGGATGAGCGCGAGCGGGCCATATCCCGACACCGTGTCGACGAGCTGCGCCTCGGTGCTCGTCGTGCCCACCTCCCACGCGTCGTGGAGGTGGAGCACGAGCGGGTAGGTCGTCGTCGGAGACGTCAGGTAGCCGGGGGGCAGGTACTCCGCGTAGGGATACGGGGCGCCGGTGGCGCTCGTCAGCCGGCCGATGACCTGGTTCTCGGTGGTGATGGGCAGGCCCCCCGTGGAGGCGCGGTACGTGGCGGTGACGGTGGTGGCCGCCGCGGGCATGCTGAGCGTCGTGGTGGCGGACGTCGCGTTCGTCACCGTCGCGCCCGTCCACCGGTCGAACACGTATCCCGCCGCTGGAGCGTCCGCGGTGAGGGTCACCAGCGTCCCGCTCACGTACTGGCCGTCACCCGAGCCCCCGTTGACGGTGAGCGTGTACTTCGTGGCCGGGGGAGGTGTGCCGCCTCGCCGCTGCGCCAGCAGCCAGTTCCAGAACGCCTGCTGGTTGTAGGACTCCGTCCAGCCCGTGTGCGCCGAGCCGGGGAGCACGACGAGGCGGGCGATGGCCGTGCCCGTGCCCACCGTGCCCGTCTGCGACGTCCAGGCCTTCGTCGTCTTGTCGAACAGGTACGTCTGGGTCTGCGTGCTGTTGGCGACGCTCGCCACCTGCAAGGCGTCGTACACCCGTGTGTAGGCGAGGAGCCAGGACTGCTGGATGCCTGCTTCCCCGTACGAGCTGGAGGTCCAGATGGGCACGTTCTCCAGCCGGGTCAACGCGTCGCCGGGAGCGCCGATGTTCGCGGCGAAGGGGGCGACCGCCGCCAGCTCGTCTCCGTACAGGCTGGCGTAGCGCCACGTTCCCCAGCCGCCCATGCTCAGGCCCGTGAGGTACAGGCGCGTGGGGTCCACCCGGTAGTTCGCGACGATGAACTGCACGAACGGCCGGAGCTCCTCGGGCGAGTAGTTGTCGTTGCTCTGCGGCGCGAAAATCATCGCCTGCTTCTGGCCGAAGTACGTCTTCCACGTGGTGCTGCCGCGGATGTTCTTGAGCGCGCCGTTCCGCGTGACGACGTCGTACAGCTCCGCCTCGGTGGTGGCCCGTCCCAGCTCCACCGCGCCGTTGAGCTGGATGATGGCCGGGTACAGCTGCGTCGACGACAGATACCCGGGGGGCAGGTACTCGGCGTAGCCGATGGGGGCGCCCGAGCTGCTCGGCAGGCGCGCGACAATCTGGTTCTCGGTGGTGATGGTGACCGCGGAGCGCCGGGTGGCCTCCGCGGGGGCGGGCATCTCTTCGGATTGGGGGCCACACGCCGCCAGGAACATCAAGGCGGCGCACAGGACAACACGTGTCATGGAACACCTCTCGAGCTGGAGTGCTGCCCGCTCCACTCTAGTAGGTGCCATGCAATTGCATCAATGTTGCGATAATCCCAGGGCTGGGATTGCGCCCGGCCGTTACGCCTTCTTGTCGGAGTTCACCATCCAGTGGATGCCGAACTCGTCCTGGACCACGCCGAACAGGCCGCCCCAGGGTGCGTCGATGACGGGCTGGATGACCTTGCCCGTGGCCGCCAGCGTCTCGAAGCTGCGGCGCAGCTGCGCCGGGTCGTCGAAGCTCAGCGCGACGCTCACGTTGCCTCCCGCCGGCGCCTGCGGCACGTCCTGCGGGCCGTCGGACATCATCAGCATCGCGCTGCCCACGCGCAGCTCCGCATGCATGACGCGATTCTTCAAATCCGTGGGACAGCCTCCGGGCATGTCGCCGAAGCGCTGCAGGGTCTCCGTGCGGGCGCCCAGGGCACGCTGGTAGAGCGCGATGGCCTGCTCGGTCCGGCCATTGAGCAGGAAATAGGGCGTGGCGGCTTGAATCGACATGGCGGTGTTCTCCTTCGCTCGGGATGTGGGAAGGCGGGAGCGTCCCCTGCCTCCACTGACGCGACGAACGACGCCCCGGGAGATCGACACACCCCTCCAGAAAATCGGGTGCGGCTCCAAGTGGCTGGAATCACGAGGTCTCTCGCCCCCGGCGGTTTCCAATACCTTTCAGTGCAGGTCATTCCCCTCCTTTGGGAGGGGTCATTCGCCCGCGCCTTCGTGCCATGAGGACGGCCCTGTGCCCCGGCGACCCCACCGTCAGGGTCCCCAGGGGGGGCCAGGGAGAGTGTGCACGGTATGTCCGTTCCACTGAGCGATACGCAGCTCGTGACGCTGCGCGCAATCTGTGACACCGCCGTCCCTCGCATCGATCGCGCCGACGACCCGGACGGCTTCTGGCGCCGCCGGGCCACCGAGGTCGGCGCCGACCAGGCGCTGCTCATGGTGCTCGCCGGCATGCCACCCGAGCAGCGCGCCGGGATGCTGCAGCTGCTCGACATCCTCGCCGAGCAGGACTTCGTCCGGTTGTCGCAGCCGTCGCGAGAGCAGGTCCTCACCAATCTCTCGCTGGCCTCCCGGGAGGCGGCGGTGGGCATCGGCGCGCTCGTCACGCTGGCCATCTTCTTCGCGTACGGCCTGCCGGATGCCACGGGGCAGAACCCGGCCTGGAAGACCTTCGGTTACCCAGGCCCCCAGCAGGTGCCAGCGCCCGCGGAGCCGAAGCCGCTCGAGCCGCTGACGCCGCTGGGCGACATGACGCTCACGGTCGATGTCGTGGTGGTCGGCTCCGGCGCTGGCGGAGGACTCATCGCCGGCCGCCTCGCCCGCGCCGGGCTCAAGGTCATCGTGCTCGAAGCGGGGCGCTACCTCCGCGAGGCGGACTTCCATCAGTTGGAGGTGCCCGCGTACCAGCAGCTCTACTGGCGGGGCGGCCCGACACCGACGGCGGACATGAACGTGTCGTTGATGGCGGGCGCCTGCCTGGGCGGCGGCACGACGGTGAACTGGACCAACTGCCTGCGCATGAAGCCCTGGGTCCGCGAGCAGTGGGCGTCGGAGTTCGGCCTCGAGGACGTCGCCACCGAGGCGTTCGACCGGCACCTCGATGCTGTCTGGCGCGAGCTGTCCGTCAATGACCGCTGCTCGGAGCTCAACCGGCCGCAGGAGGCCATGCAGCGCGGCGCCCAGACGCTGGGCTGGAACTTCATCCGGGCCCACCGCAACTGGGACCCGGAGCGCCATGACCCGGCCCGGGCCGGCTACATGGGCTTCGGCGACGCGTCCGGCGCCAAGCGCTCCACGACGAAGACCTATCTGCGGCAGGCGGCCGACCATGGCGCGGAAATCCTCGTCGGCTGCTTCGTGGAGCGCGTCCTCGTCGAGGGCGGTCGGGCCGCGGGCGTCGAGGCGCGGTGGACCGCCGCCGACGGCAGCCGCGCCGCGAGAGTCACGGTGCGCGCGCCGCGAGTCGTCGTCGCGGCGGGCGCGCTGGAGTCGCCGGGCATCCTCCTGCGGTCCGGAATCGGCGGGCCGGCGGTGGGCAACTACCTGCGCCTGCACCCGTGCACCGCGATGATGGGCGACTACGGGACGGACATGCAGGCCTGGTGGGGCGCCCCGCACGCCGGGCTGGTGGACCAGTTCGCCAACGTCCAGGACGGCTACGGCTTCCTGGTGGAGGGGGTGCAGTACACGACCGCGCTCGGCGCATCCGCCGTGCCCTTCACCTCGGGGGCCGAGCACAAGCAGCTCATGGCCGACTACCGGAACGTGGCCACCTTCATCGGGCTGATTCGCGACCATGGCCACGGCAGGGTGACGCTGGACGCGAATGGAATGACGGTGCCCTGGTACGACCTGACGGACCCGGTCGACGTGCGCAACATGCACCGCGCGCTGGAGGCGCAGGCCCGCCTGCACCACGCCGCGGGGGCCCGGCGCATCGTGATGCTCGCCCAGGGGCTGCCCACCTGGCGCGTCGGCGACGACTTCGACGCCTTCGTGGCCCGCCTGCGGCGTGTTCCGCTGCGCGCCGGGGGCGCTCGCCTGTTCGCGGCGCACCAGATGGGGACGTGCCGGATGGGCACGAACCCCGCGACGAGCGTGGCCAATCCGCGCGGCGAGCTGCACGACACCCCGGGGGTGTGGATGGGGGATGCCTCGGCCTTCCCGACGCCCTCCGGCACCAACCCGATGATTTCCATCATGGCCCTGGCCTCGCGGACCGCCGAGCACATCGCGCAGGCGGCCGGGGTGCGCACTTCGCTCACGGAGGGGGTACCGGCATGACCACCCAGAACAAGCACACGCGGTTCTATATCGGCGGCCGGTGGGTCGACCCGGCGGGCACCGGCACCATCGAGGTCATCAACGCCGCCACCGAGGAGGTGATGGGGTGCGTCCCGGCGGGCACGCCCGAGGACGTGGACCGGGCCGTCGTCGCCGCGCGGGCCGCGTTCGACGGGTGGGCGGCCACGCCGCTGCAGACCCGCGTGGACCTGTGCGGCGCCATCGCGCGGAAGCTCCAGGAGCGCCAGCAGGAAATCGCGGTGCTGATTTCGCAGGAGCTCGGCACGCCCATCAAGGTGTCGATGATGGTGCAGGCCGGGCTGCCCGCCATCACCTTCGGCTCCATGGAGCACCTCGTGGAGCAGCTCCCCTGGGAGCAGCGCATCGGCAACTCGCTGGTCGTCCGCGAGCCGGTGGGCGTGGTCGGGGCGATTACGCCGTGGAACTACCCGCTGCATCAAATCGCGGCCAAGGTGGCGCCCGCGATGCTCGCGGGCTGCACCGTCGTCGTGAAGCCGAGCGAGGTGGCGCCGCTCAACGCGTTCCTCCTCGCGCGCATCATGGAGGAGGTGGGCGTGCCGGCCGGCGTGTTCAACCTCGTCACCGGCTACGGGCCCGTGGCCGGCGAGGCCCTCGCCGCGCACCCGGACGTGGACATGGTGTCCTTCACCGGCTCGACGGGCGCGGGGCGGCGCGTGAGCGAGGTGGCCGCCGCCACGGTGAAGCGGGTGTCGCTGGAGCTGGGCGGGAAGTCCGCCAACGTCATCCTCGACGACGCGGACCTCCAGCAGGCCGTCGTGGACGGGCTGAAGAAGTGCTACCTGAACTCGGGGCAGACGTGCTCGGCGCTGACGCGGATGCTCGTGCCCAGGGACAAGCTCGGCGTGGTCGAGGCCATCGCCGCGGCGGCCGTGCCCCACTTCAAGCCAGGCGACCCGCTCGACCCGGGCACCGTGCTGGGGCCGCTCGTGTCCGACGCCCAGCGCGCGCGGGTGCGCGGGTACATCTCCCGCGGGCTCGAGGAGGGCGCGCGGCTCGTGTGCGGTGGCGCCCGGCCTCCGGAGGGGCTGGAGCGGGGCTACTACGTGGCGCCCACCATCTTCAGCGACGTCACGCCCGCGATGACCATCGCGCGGGAGGAAATCTTCGGCCCCGTCCTCGCCATCATGCCGTACGACAGCGAGGACGACGCCGTGCGCATCGCCAATGACACGATGTACGGCCTCGCTGGCGGCGTGTGGTCGGCCGACCCCGAGCGGGCGCTGCGGGTGGCGCGGCGGCTGCGCACAGGGCAGGTCGAGCTCAACGGGGCGGCGTTCAACCCGCTGGCGCCGTTCGGCGGGTACAAGCAGTCCGGCCATGGCCGCGAGCTGGGCCCGTACGGCGTCCTGGAGTTCACCCAGGTCAAGGCGGTGCAGCTCTAGGCAAGGGCGAGGTCCTCCCTCACCCGGGACGCGGGCCTCGCCGCAAGGATTGCGCGCGGCGGGTCCAACACTTCACGTCGCGCTCCCTGGACATCCGCGGGCCGCCGGTTGGCACTGTTCGTGCGTGTTACGGTCCGCGAGGTTCCACGGGAGGACGACACATGACTGGCAGGTACCGCGAGCTTCACGCCCGGTCGCTCGCTGCGCCGGAAGCGTTCTGGTCCGAGGCAGCCGAGGACATCCACTGGTACCGCAGGTGGGACAAGGTCCTCGATGATTCGCGAGCGCCCTTCTACCGCTGGTTCGCGGGCGGCCAGCTCAACACCTGCTACAACGCACTGGACCGGCACGTCGAGCAGGGACGCGGCGCGCAGGCCGCGCTCATCTACGACAGCCCGGTGACGGGGACGGTCCGCTCGTTCACCTACGGCGAGCTGAGAGACCTCGTGGCGCGGTTCGCGGGGGCGCTCGTCCGGCGGGGCGTGGCGAAGGGCGACCGCGTCATCATCTACATGCCCATGGTGCCCGAGGCCGTGGTCGCCATGCTCGCGTGTGCCCGCATCGGCGCCATCCACTCGGTGGTGTTCGGCGGGTTCGCTCCGCGCGAGCTGGCGGCGCGCATCGACGACGCGAAGCCGAAGCTCATCGTCTCCGCGTCCTGCGGCATCGAGGTGAACCGCGTCGTCCCGTACAAGCCGCTGCTCGACGAGGCCATCCACCTCTCCACGCACCAGCCGTCCGCGTGCATCATCCTCCAGCGCCCGCAGGCCCAGGCCGCGCTCACGCCGGGAAGGGACGTGGAGTGGGAGCAGGCCCAGGAGGGCGTCTCGCCCGCCGACTGCGTCCCGGTGGAGGCGACGGACCCGCTGTACATCCTCTACACCTCCGGGACGACGGGCCAGCCCAAGGGCATCGTGCGCGACAACGGCGGCCACGCGGTGGCGCTGCGCTGGTCCATGAAGCACATCTACGGCGTGCAGCCCGGCGAGGTGTACTGGGCCGCGTCCGACGTCGGCTGGGTGGTGGGGCACTCGTACATCGTCTACGGGCCGCTGCTGAACGGGAACACCACCGTGCTGTACGAGGGCAAGCCCGTGGGCACGCCGGACGCCGGCGCCTTCTGGCGCGTCATCTCCCAGCACGGGGTGAGCGTGATGTTCACCGCGCCCACCGCCTTCCGCGCCATCAAGCGGGACGACCCGAACGGCGAGCTGCTGGCGAAGTACGACTTGTCGAGGTTCCGCACGCTGTTCCTCGCGGGCGAGCGCTGCGACCCGGACACGCTCCGCTGGGCGGAGGCGATTCTGCGGCGGCCCGTCATCGACCACTGGTGGCAGACGGAGACGGGCTGGGCCATCGTCGCCAACCCCATGGGCATCGAGCACCTGCCGGTGAAGGTGGGCTCCCCGACGGTGGCGATGCCCGGCTACGACGTGCGCGTGCTCGACGAGGAGGGGCGCGAGACGGGGCCCGACACGATTGGCGCCGTCGTGGTGAAGCTGCCGCTGCCGCCGGGCTGCCTGCCCACCCTCTGGAACGCGGACGAGCGCTTCGTGAGCGCGTACCTGAGCACCTTCAAGGGCTACTACCTGACGGGTGACGCGGGCTACCGGGACTCGCAGGGTTACGTGTACATCATGAGCCGCATCGACGACATCATCAACGTCGCCGGCCACCGGCTGTCCACGGGCGCGATGGAGGAGGTGCTGGCGTCCCATCCCGACGTCGCCGAGTGCGCGGTGCTGGGCGCGGCGGACTCCCTCAAGGGAGAGGTCCCCGTCGGCTTCATCGTGCTCAAGGCCGGCGTGACGCGGCCTCAGGAGGACATCGTGAAGGAGGTCGTCCAGTTGGTGCGGGACCGGATTGGTCCGGTAGCGGCATTCAAGACGGCCACCGTGGTGCAGCGCCTGCCGAAGACGCGGTCCGGAAAAATCCTGCGCGGCACCATGAAGAAGATCGCCGACGGGACGGAGTACAAGACGCCCGCCACCATCGACGACGCGGCGACGCTCGACGAGGTCACCGCCGCGCTGCGGAGGATTGGCTACGCCCGGAAGAAGGAGTAGGCGAGCGCATCACCGGCGGGCAGCGGCAGGAGGGCTCGCCGCCCCCGCCGGGTGATGGCGGGCGTGCTCGGGGACGCCATCATTCAAATTTTAGAGTCTCCTCTCTCCACCAAGGGTGGCGCGATGTTCCAGGCGCTGGGCGACGAGAGACTGCAGGAGATCTATTGCGGGCGCCGCTACGTGGTGCTGCGCGGCTGGAAGCAGGACGGCGAGCCCCTGGTCGTCAAGCGCGTGCGCGCCGGCGCGCTCGCCAGCGGCAGCCAGGCGATGCTGCGCCATGAGTATTCCCTGTTGAGCAGCCTCCAGGGCGCGGTGCCCGGTGTCGCCCGCGTCCTGGCCCTGCGGGAGGACGAAGGGCACCTGCCCGCCCTCGTCATGGAGGACGCAGGGCCGCAGAACCTCCAGGAGTGGCTCGGCCGAAGGCCCGTCTCCATGGACGCCTTCATGGAACTGGCCCTCCAGTTGGCGGGCATCATCGCCAGCCTGCACCAGCAGCACGTCATCCACCGCGACCTCAACCCCACCAACATGGTGGTGGGCGCCGACAGCCGGCACGTCACCATCGTCGACTTCGACCTGGCCACCCGGGTAGCGGGGCTGGCACCCGACGCCGGGCTCCCCGGCGAGCTGCAGTGGACGCTGCCCTATGTCGCCCCGGAGCAGACGGGGCGCATGAGCCGGCCCGTGGACCACCGCGCGGACCTCTACTCGCTGGGCGCGACGTTCTACGAGCTGCTCACCGGGCTGCCGCCCTTCGTGTCCTCGGACCCGGCGGAGCTGGTACACGCGCACCTGGCGAAGCCGCCGGTGCCGCCCGCGTTCGCCAACCCCGCGGTGCCCAAGCTGCTGTCCGACGTCGTCCTGAAGCTGCTGGCGAAGATGCCGGAGGAGCGCTACCAGAGCGCGGAGGCGCTGCTGGCGGACCTCCTGGAGGCGCGACGGCGGCAGGCGTCGGGCGCCATCGGCTCGTTCGAGCTGGGGCGCGTGGACCTGGCGCGGCAGCTCTCCTTCCCGGACCGGCTGTATGGCCGCGAGCGCGAGCTGGAGCGGCTGCGCGAGGCGCTGGAGCGGGTGCGCCGGGGCCTGAGCGAGGGCGTGCTGCTGGCGGGCGAGGCCGGCATCGGCAAGTCCGCGCTCGTCCAGCAGCTCCACCGCCGCGCCGCGTCCCGGGACCTCGTCCTGGGCGGGAAGTTCAACCAGCTTCGGGGCAACGAGCCCTACTCGGCCTTCGTGGAGGCCTTCCGGGGCTTCATCCACGGACTGCGCGGGCAGCCCCAGGGCGCGCGCGAGGCCTGGCGGCTCCGGCTCCTGAAGGCCCTGGGCCCCAACGGCCGCGTCATCGGCGACATCGTGCCGGAGCTGGAGGAGCTGCTGGGCCCGCAGCCGGAGCCCCTGGAGCTGGACCCGGCGGGGACGTCGGGACGCCTGCACCTCGTCTTCCAGTCCTTCGTCCAGGCCCTCGCGTCCGCCGAGCACGTGCTGGTGCTCTTCCTGGATGACGTGCAGTGGGCGGACCCCGGCTCGCTCCAGCTGCTGAAGGCGCTGGCCACGGACCCGGACTCACGGCACGTGCTCGTCGTGGGCGCGTACCGTCCCCGCGCCGTGGGCGCGGACCACCCGCTTCTCCTGCTGCTCCAGTCCCTGCGGGAGTCGGGGGCCATGACGTTCGACACGCTCTCGCTCGCGCCCCTGGACCTGCCCGCCGTCACCGCGCTCTGCGCGGACACGTTCCGGTGCGGGCCCGAGCACGCCGGCCCGCTCGCGGACGTCGTGCTGCGCAAGACGGCGGGCAATCCCCTCTTCATCACCCGCTTCCTCCGGCTCCTCCACCAGTCCGGCCTGCTCGCGTTCGACCTCGACAGCGGCACGTGGCGGTGGGACCTGGACCGCCTGGAGAAGGTGGACGCGACGGAGAACGTGGTGGAGCTGATGCTGGCCACCATCCGCCGGCTCCCCGAGCGGGCGCAGCGGGCCCTGAAGGCCGCCGCATGCCTGGGCGACCGCGTGGAGCTGTGGCTGCTGTCCGGGCTGATGGGCGAGGCGGAAGGGGAGGCGGCTTCCGCCCTGTGGAGCCTGCTGCGCGAGGGGCTGCTCCTCCCGGAGCAGGATGGCGCGCGCGCGCCTCGTGGCGACGGCGCGGACTCCGGGGGCCCCGGGCGGCCGGCGGCCACGTACCGCTTCGCGCATGACCGCGTCCGGCAGGCGGCGTACTCCATGCTCTCCGAGGAGGAGCGGCGGTGCCTGCACCACGAGGCGGGAAGGCTGCTGCTGCGGGGGGCCTCCGCGGAGACGCTCGACGAGCGGCTGTTCGCGGTGGTGGACCACCTGCACCTGGGGCTGGAGCGGCCGGGCGGAGAGGTAGAGGGGTGTGAGCTGACCGAGCTCAACGCCCGGGCGGGCCTCAAGGCCAAGGCCACCTCGGCCTTCGGCGCCGCGCTGGTGTACCTGCTGCGGGCCATCTCGCTCCTGCCGCGGGCGCAGTGGCCCGAGCGCCGGGAGCAGGTCTTCCACCTGCACGCGGAGGCAGCGCAGTGCGCCTACTTCTCCGGCGACTCCGCGCTGGCGGGGGAGCTGGTGCGCACGGCCCTGGAGCACGCGCCGTCGCCCCTGGAGAAGGTGGACCTGTACTGCCTCCAGGTCCTCGCCCACACCCTGAAGGGGAGGTTCCGGGAGGGACTGGAGTGGGGCGTCGAGGGGCTTCAGTTGCTGGGGATGAAGCTGCCGGAGCGGGACCTGTCCGCCGAGCTCGCCGCGGAGCTGGCCGAGGTGCCGGTGAACATGCGGGGCCGCTCGGTGGAGGAGTTGCTGGACGCGCCGCGGATGGAAGACCCCGAGCAGGTCGCCACCGTGCGGTTGCTGTCCGAGCTCATCAACGCGGCCTTCTTCATCGAGCCGGGGCTGTTCGCCCTCCTCAACACGCGCGCGCTCAACCTCCTGCTGCGGTACGGCAACGCGCCCGGGGCGCCCGTGGTGTACGGGTGCCACGCGATGATGCTGTCGGTGCGCGGGGGGGATATCGCGGTCGGCCATGCCTTCGCCAGCATGGCGGTGGAGCTGGCCCGGCGGCAGGGCATTCCCCGTCAGGAGTGCCGGGCCATCATCTCGCTGCTCCACATCAACCACTGGCGGGCGCCGCTGCGCACCAACCTGCCGCTGACGCGCCGGGGCCTCGCGGCGGGCATCGCCAGCGGCGACCTGCAGTTCGCGGGCTTCACGCTCGCCATCAGCATGAGCACCGAGTTCGGCATGGGCATCGAGCTGGGCCGCCTGCTCGGCACCATCGACGCCTGCATGGCCTTCTTCCGCAAGTCCGGCGTGCTGTCCCTGAGGCACACGGTGGTCTTCCTCCGCCAGGCCGTCCGCGCCCTCCAGGGCCACACCCGGGTGCATGCGCGCTTCGACGACGACGAGTTCGACGAGCAGGCCGAGCTCGCGTCGGAGCAGCTGGCCCCCATGCTGCGCTTCACCCATGCGACGCTCAGGGCCTTCGTCGCGTATGTGCTGGGGGACTTCGACGAGGCGGTGAGGATGACGCGGCAGGGAGCGCCGTACGCCGTCTACAGCCAGGGCTCCCTGCGCGTGGTCGACTTCACCTTCGTGAGCTCGCTGGCGCTGGCGGCCTGGAGGGGCGGCACGCCCGAGGAGCACGCCGAGGCGAGGGCCCGGCTCGCCGACAACCAGCGCAGGCTCGGCGAGTGGGCGCAGTGGTGTCCGGAGAACTACCGGCACAAGCACCAGCTCGTCGACGCCGAGGTGGCCCGTCTGGAAGGCCGGCACCTCGACGCCATGTCCCTCTACGAGAAGGCCATCAACGGAGCCCGCGCGGAGGGCTTCCTCCACGACGAGGCCATGGCGAACGAGGCCGCGGGGCGCTTCTACCATTCGCTGGGCCGCAAGCGCTTCGCCACGCTCCACCTGCGCGCCGCGCTGGAGGCCTACGCCCGCTGGGGCGCGTGGGCGAAGGTGACATCGATGGAGGAGGAGTTCCCGGACCTCAAGCCCGGTGGCGGCAAGGCCTGGAGCGAGCCCATACCCGCCCCGACGTCGGGCACGGTGCCCGGGGCCTCACTGGACCTGCACAGCCTGCTCAAGGCCTCCGAGACGCTGGTGGGCGAGGTGGTGCTGGACCGGCTGCTGGAGAAGCTGATGGCGGTGTGCCTGGAAGCCGCGGGCGCGACGCGCGGCGCCCTGGTGCTGAATGAGTCCGGGGCCCTGGTCGTGCGCGCCCTGGGCACCGTGGCCGAGCCGGTGGACCTGGAGCACACCCCGCTGGCCTCCGCGAGCACCGTCCCCGGCTCCGTGGTGGAGCACGCCTATGCCACGGGGGAGACGCTCGTCCTCGGCGATGCGGCCCACCAGGGACGCTTCATCAGCGACCCGTGCGTCGTGCGCCGGGCGGTGCGCTCCGCCCTCGCGGTGCCCATCCAGCGGCAGGCGCGCACGGTGGGCGTGCTCTACCTGGAGAATGACCTGGCCACGCGCGCCTTCACACCCGAGCGCGTGGGGGTGCTGCGGGCGCTCTCCTCGCAGATGGCCATTTCACTGGAGAACAGCCAGCTCTTCGAGCAGCTCAAGGTGGAGGTGCGGGAGCGCCGGAAGGCGGAGGCCGCGGTGCGCTTCCTCGCCGAGTCGGGGCTGGCGCTGGCCGAGTCGCTGGACCTGGAGCAGACGCTGGCGAAGGCCCTGCGCATCGTGGTCCCCTTCCTGGCGGACTGGTGCATGTTCACCGTCCTCGAGGACGGGGAGCGCCTGCGGATGCTGGCCGCCGCCCACGTGGACCCGAAGAAGGAAGCGCGCCTGCGCGCGCTGCTGGAGAGGCACCCGCCCGACTGGAACTCACCGCCCGCCCTCATCCGCGCCCTGCGCACGGGCCGGCCCGTGCTGCGCCCCGAGCTCACCGCGGCCATGCTGACGGAGACGGGCAACGGGCCCTGGTACGTGGAGGAACTGCAGGCGCTGGGCACGCGGACGGCCATGCACGTGCCGCTCATCGCCCGGGGCAAGACGCTCGGCGTCCTGACGCTCGCCTCCGGCGCGCCGGGCCGCCGGTATGCCGTGGCGGACCTGGACCTCGCCCAGGAGCTGGCGCGCCGGGCGGCTGTCTGCATCGACAACGCGAGGCTCTACCGCGCGTCACAGGAGGCCATCCGCCTGCGGGACGACTTCCTCAGCGTCGCCTCGCACGAGCTGAACACGCCGCTCACCTCGCTGCGGCTGATGGTGCACTCGCTCTTGCGCCACCGTCCCGCCGGCCTGCCGGAGCCCGCCGTGCGCGCGCTGCGCACCATCGATGCCCAGTCGCTGAAGCTCGCCACCCTCATCGGAGAGTTGCTGGATGTCTCGCGCCTGCATGCGGGCCGGCTGGACCTCCGGCTGGAGGAGGTGGACCTGCGGGCGGTCATCGAACGGGTGACGGACCGGCTGCGCGAGCCGCTGGAGAAGGCGGGCTGCGCGCTGGACGTCCGCGTCGACACTTCCATCCTCGGGCGGTGGGACGCCACGCGGCTGGAGCAGGTGCTGCTCAACCTGCTGTCCAACGCGCTCAAGTTCGGGGCGGGCAAGCCCATCCACATCGCGGCCGGGGGGGAGGATGGCACCGCGTGGCTGCGCGTGCGCGACGAGGGCATCGGCATCGCGCCCGACAAGCTGCCGCACATCTTCGAGCGCTTCGAGCGGGCGGTGTCGGCGCGCTCCTATGGCGGGCTGGGGCTGGGGCTGCACCTGGTGAGCGCCATCGTCGACGCGCTCGGTGGCTCCATCCGCGTGGAGAGCACCCTGGGGCGCGGTACCACCTTCACCCTCCGGCTTCCTCGCGCGGGCCCGGCCCGGGGGAACTGACGCGGTCGGTGAAGGCCGTGCCCGCTCCGTGCTCCCCGTAGGTGCTCAACACGCGAATGCCCGGACATCCGATGAAGAAGCGGAAATGGAACGCCGGCGGGTCCTGGTGGACCGGGGGGCCGTCACGGTGCTCCTCCCGGAGGGGGGGGT
>NZ_JABBJJ010000111.1 GCF_012933655.1 Pyxidicoccus fallax
CCCCACGTCCCGCGCCCGCCACCCCGCCAGCACGAGCGCCGCGCCGAGCGCGAACAGCCCACCCACGCCCAGGTAGCCAAAGCCCTCGTACTGCCCGCCGCCCTGGTTCAGCGTGGGAAGGAAGCGCGACCAGCGGATGTGCCGGTACCCGAGCGGGTTGAGGAAGGTGGCCAGGTCCGCGGAGAAATCTCCGAAGCCCGCGGCACCCAGCGGCCCCGTCATCCCGAAGTAACCGAAGGCGGTGAGCAACCCGGCCACGGCGGCCACGTTCGCCACCGCGGCGAGCACCGGCCAGCGCCAGCCCCGGTGCCCCTCCAGCGCGGTGCGCGCGCACAGCGACACCGAGAGCGCCAGCACCATGACCGTGAGCACCGGGTGGATGCCCGCCGCGAGGACGCAGAGAACGAAGCCACAGACCAGTGCCCGCGTCGCGTCGCGAGCGTCCCGCTGCGGCACGAGGTGCAGCCCCACCAGCAACACGATGAGCCAGTGGGCGCTCAGCGCGTCGTGCGACATGCTCATCCGCACGAACATCGCGGGCGACAGCACGAGCAGCGCGCCGATGAGCCACTGGAGCGTCACCGTCGCCCCCATCCTCCGCGCCACCCAGGCCCCCACCGCGCCCTGCATCACCACGCACAGGCACAGCCACGGCCCGATGTACTGGAAGTCCGCCGGCAGCAGCGCCGAGAAGGGCCGCAACAGCAACCCCACCCATGGCAGCGAGTCCGTGTACCCGAGCGTCGTCCCCAGCGGATGGAGGTACCCGGGAATGGCCCCCAGCGGAAACCCGAGCGGCGAGTTGCGGAAGAAGAGCCACCCCAGCAGGTGCTGGCTGAAGTCGTCGCGGATGAGCCAGCCCAGCCGCGTGGGGTCCAGCGCCGCCGGCCCGTACATGGCCAGGAACGTGAGGAAGCCCACGAGCGCCGCGCCCAGTGGCCCCGCCTGCTCCACGGCGAACCGGGCGGCGAGGGACAGGACACGCCGCGTCCCACCACGCGCGCGGACGGCAGGAGGCACGGTGCTCACTTCGGACATGGACACCGCGCTTGAAGCACGGACGTTTCAGAGCCGTCAAGGAATCACAGCTCCCCGGAGCGCGCGGCCGCCGCCGACTCGAAGAGGGACAGCTGCGAGGCGGGCCGCACCCGCTCCACCAGCCGCGCCGAGTCCAGGAGCAGCGTGGGCCGCCAGTCCGCCGTGACGATGAAGGGCCGCGCCCGCCGCAGCGGCACCTTCAGCCGCGCCAGGTCCGCCAGCGTCACCGCGTGCCACCGCCGGATGCGCAGCACCCGGTCCACCGTGCGCACACCCATCCCCGGCACCCGCAGCAGCATCTCCCGAGGTGCCCGGTTCAGGTCCACCGGGAACACCTCCCGCCGCCGCAGCGCCCACGCCAGCTTCGGGTCCACGTCCAGCGACAGGTCCGGCGCCTCCGGTGGTGCCAGCTCCCCCACGCCGAATCCATAGAAGCGCAGCAGCCAGTCCGCCTGGTACAGCCGGTGCTCGCGCACCAGCGGCGGCGAGCGCGCCGGCAGCCGCACGTCCGAATGCGGAATGGGGCTGAAGGCCGAGTAGTACACCCGCTTCAATCCGAAGCGCGTGTACAGCCGGTGCGCCGTGCCCAGGATGTCCGCGTCCGGCGACGGCGTGGCCCCGACAATCATCTGCGTGCTCTGCCCCGCCGGCGCGAAGCGCGGCGCCTTGGGGCTCTCCGCGCGCTCCTCCTTGGACTGCACCAGCCGGGTGTGGATCTCCCCCATGGTGCGGCCGGTGACGGACAGGCTCTTCTCCGGCGCCAGCCGCTGGAGGTCCGACTCCGTGGGCAGCTCGATGTTGGCGCTCAACCGGTCCGCGTACCGCCCCGCCTGGGCAATCAGCTCCGGGGACGCGCCTGGAACCACCTTGAGGTGGATGTAGCCGTGAAAGGCGTGCGTCTCGCGCAGCAGCCGCGCCACCTGCACCATCTGCTCCATCGTGTAGTCCGGGCCCTTGATGACGCCCGAACTGAGGAACAGTCCCTCGATGTAGTTGCGCCGGTAGAAGTCCAGCGTGAGCCCCACCACCTCCTCCGGCGTGAAGCGCGCCCGGGGCGTGTCGCTGGAGATGCGGTTGATGCAGTACTGGCAGTCGTAGACGCAGAAGTTGGTGAGCAGCACCTTCAGCAGCGACACGCACCGTCCATCCGGCGTATAGCTGTGGCAGATGCCGGTGCGCTCCACGCTGCCCAGCCCACCGCGCGGCGCGGCCTCGCGTTTGCCACCGCTGCTCGCGCAGGAGGCGTCGTACTTCGCCGCGTCGGCGAGAATCTGGAGCTTCTGGCGGACGTCCATGGGCGCTCGGTGGTGCTCTCGGGGCGGCCCCACCGGGCCACCCTCCCCTCACGCCACGTCCTACCCTCCCGGTCTGACACCTCCCACCCACCCTCCAGCGTCCAGCCAGGCGTGCGCTCCCTCGACGGGAGCAGCCGCCCCGCACCGCGCGGCTCGGGCGCCGGGGCACCAGGCAGGAAGGCGGACCGTCCTGGGCGGCAGGGCCTCGAAACCTCCTCCCCGTCAGCCGGCACGGCCACGGAGGGCGCCCCCCCTGCCCGTGCCGGCCGCCTTGCTCCGAGCGCTCCGTCCTCCGCCTGGACTTCCATCCCCACACCCCAGTGCGATGTCCACGCTTCGAGGATGGAAGACCTCGAGTCCCCCACGCCGTCACTGAGCACGGCTTCCTGGGAGGTGGAAGCCGGAGGGCCGCTGCGCCACGTGCGTGCCATCGACCCGGCCCAGGGGGAGCTGCGGGAGCTCCGCCGCTCGCTCGACCTCCATCAGAGCCTGCTCCATCAGCTCCAGGACCCGGGCTTCGCGCCGGGCATGGTGGACTTCCCGCGCCAGCTGCTCGTCCGCTTCGACGTCCCGACCTCCGGAGACGAGGGCGAGCTGCGCTGGGAACGGCTGGACGTGGTGCTCGCGGACGCCGCCGTGCTCACCGTCGAGCCGCGCCCCATGCCGCTGGTGGAGCGGGCCCGCGCGCGCTTCCTCCACCGCGAGCATCCCGGAGGGCTCGACCGCTTCCTGTCCGTCCTCGCGGAGGAGGTGGTGGAGGAGTTCGGCGCGAAGTGGAGCGCCCTCCGCAAGGAGCTGCAAGGCGGGGAGACGTCGACCCCGAAGGCCTCGGCCAGCGCCCTGGGCACCCTGGGCAAGGCGCACGCGGACCTCGTCGAGCTGCGGCGCGGCCTCCAGCCCGCCCTGGAGTGCTTCGCCCAACTCTCGCGCGGCAACTCCCAGCGGCTCGGGAAGGTGGCCACCGCCGAGCTGCGCGCCTGGCATGACCGGCTCAAGGGCCTGTGCGGGAGCGTGGAGCAGCTCCACGAGCACTTCACCGGCCTCTCGGAACAGGCAGGCGCCCGCGGCACGGAGCTGAGCGCCGAATCCCCGGAGGTCATCGAGGCCGCCATCGCGCTCGGCGAGCGGCGGCTGCACCGGATGACGGTGGCGCACTCGGTGACGGCGTTCATCGGCGGGCTGGCGGTGAGCTTCGGCGCGGTGGCGATGTCATGGACGGCGGGGCCGTGGACGCACGTGCTGAACCAGAGTCAGGCGCACCTCTTGGGCTCGCTCGCCTTTCCCATCGGCTTCATCATCCTCATCGTCGGCAAGGGCGAGCTGTTCACCGAGAACTTCTTCGTCCCCGTCACCGGGGTGATGGGCGGACGGGGCAAGGTGAGGGACCTGCTCGTGCTGTGGAGCTCCACGCTCGGGTTCAACCTGGTGGGCGCGGTGGTGTTCGCGTTCCTCATCTCGCGGCCAGGCGTGCTGGCGGACGGGGCACGGAGCTTCCTGGTGGAGCTGGTGAAGGAGAAGGTCTTCGTCCCGCTCCCGGTGGCCTTCATGAAGGCCATCTTCGCCGGCTGGTTGATGACGATGCTCACGTGGCTGCTGCTCGCGGCGCGAGGACAGGGCTCGCGGATGCTCATCATCTGGATGATGGGCTTCCTCATCTCGGCCGGGCACTTCAACCACGTGGTCATCTCGGCGGCGGAGGTGTTCATGGGCATGGGACTGGGCGCGCCCATCACCGTGGGACAATGGGCGCGGCTCAACTTCCTGCCGGCGCTGCTGGGCAACCTCGTGGGCGGCATCGTCTTCGTGACGCTGCTGGGCTACGTGCAGGCGCACTCGCTGCGGCGCAGCGAGCGGAAGCAGAAGGCGGGCTCCCGTCACCAGCAGGCGTGACGGGCGGCCCTTCAGCCACGTCGACAACCATGCCCTCGTCCCCCCGAGCTGGAGCCAAGCCGCCATCTCGCGGGAATCGTCAGCCATCTCGTTTGCAATTGCCCGGGAGGGGCAATGGGCTGTTCGCTCGAGGACGTCTCGATGGATCCCTCAAACCCAGCCTTGATGCCATGTCATTCTTTGCCTCTCCATTGCTTTGACAGGCACTGGGGCTGCCGTGTCGTTGGTCCATTGGTTTGCACTGCCCCGCAGGGAGGTCGTGTCCATGGCGCAGAAGAAGAAACCCACGGCGAGCGGGGAGGAAATCAAATCCAAGCTCGGCGATCAGACCGTGCTCAAGTCTCCGCTCTCGGTGATCAAGATGGATATCAGCGAGCTCCGGGACTACACGGACCGTCTGAACGACTACCTCAGAACCCCGGGGATCGCGGCGCTCAAGATCTGTGAGTGCTGCATCAACGTCGACTGATTGAGTGTAGCGGAAACCATCTTCCAGACACCTTCATCCAATCCGAGCCTGCAGGCCTGGTGCAGCCAGGCCTGCAGGCAGCTCCAGAGTTCCTTTCCAGGCCCGCCAGAGCCCGCCCGTCCGAGGTCCGCTTCATTGGCGGCATGACAAGGAACGCCTGCTTGAGGCGCCATGGCTACCCAGAGCACCTACAATGTTCTCGTCCAGCTCCCGCGGCAGGGAGGCGACGGCGACTATTTCGCGCTGTTCAACACCCTTGCCGGCTCCATTGACGTCATTGATGGCTCCATCGCACGGCAACTCGGCCGGATTCCCCGTCCCATGCGCAACCCTGGCGTGGTTCAGTTGCGCCTGCCCAAATCCAGGTCCAACCCCAACGGCGGAGACACCATCGAGCTTCGCCCTGCCCTGCCGCCCGAGGTGATGGAGTACCTGGGGCGCCGCGGTTACATCTTCGAATCTGCCGAGGAGGAGAACCACAGATCACGCGTCCTGTACGACGTGATGATGGGCTTCCACCGGAAGGTGGTGCGCCAGCCCCTCGTCGTCATTCCCTCCTACAACTGCGACTTGAAGTGCCCATACTGCTGGCAGCGGCTCTACCACATGGACTCTCCTGTCATGTCGGAAGAGCTCGTCCAGCACCTCTTTACCGTGCTGCCACGCGTCGTCGAGGTCGACCGGCCCGAGCGCGTCGACTTCACGATTTTCGGTGGCGAGCCGCTGCAGGACGTCCCCATCCTGCGTGAGCGCGTGCTCCAGCTCCTGGACCTCGCCGCCCAATCCGGCTACTCGACGAAGATCATCTCGAACGGCGTCGGCCTCGCGCCAGCGGTTCCCTCGCTGAAGGGCAAGGTCGACCTCATCCAGGTCACCATCGACGGCCCCCCCGAGCTCCATCGAAAGCGCCGGCCCCTCCCCAAGGCCGGGGACTCCTTCACCCCCATGGCCCGAGGCATCACGGAGGCCATCGAGGCCGGAATCCGCATCAACGTCCGAGTCAATACCGATGAATCCAACCTGCCCCGGCTGCCCGAACTCCTCGACTATGCCAAGGAAGCCGGCTGGCTCGACACGAAGCTCGTGCGCTTCCACCTGGCGCCCGTGAAGAACCACAACCCCAACAAGAAGAGCAACTCGGAGGCCGAGCTCCTCAAGAAGGTGGTGGAGATGGTGGCCCGCGAGCCCCGCATGCAGGTGTTCGACCTGACCGGGTTCTCCGGCCTGAAGTACTTCGAGGGGTTCAAGAGCAGCGGGATGTTCTCCCTGCATCGCTTCTTCAACTGCGAGGCGCAGATCAACTTCTTCGCCTTCGATCTCCACGGCGACGTCTACGCCTGCTGGGATGCCGCCGGACTGAACCATCTCGCCGTGGGCCGCTTCGTTCCCGAGCTGGCCTTGTACTCGACGAAGCTCGCCCAGTGGCGCAGCCGGTCCTCGCTGGACATCAGTGGCTGCCAGGGCTGCACGTCCTCCCCCCACTGCGGCGGCGGCTGCCAGTTCCTGGCCCTGGAGCACAGCGAGACGTTCATGGCTTCGAGCTGTGACTCCATGATGGAGGGCTACCTCCAGTCCATCACCGCCAACGCGGGCTGGCTGATAGAGCATGCCCACGCGGGTGACCACGCGGTGGGCTTGGTGACGGAAAAGGGGGTCCAGACGGCCATCGACAAACCCTTCGGCATCCTCGGCGCTCAGCCCTCCAGCGACCTCATGGAAATGGGCTGCGGCTAGCGGGCGAAAGGGAGCCGAGATGCCCCCCATGCACTCCCCTTCGGCCAGACGCCTGCTCCTGCTCTGCGTGCCGTTTCAGGACATCCGTCTCTCCTCGCTCAGCACGACGCTGCTAGCCACGCTCGTCCGCACACGCGGTCACGAGTGCACCGAGGCCTACGTGCACTTCGAGCTCGCCCGACTGATTGGCTTCGAGCGCTACCACGACATCTGCACGGCCGGCGGAGCTCGCGGGCTGGTGGGAGAGATGCTCTTCGCCGAGGCCTACCATGGCCCGTTGGGTGACGGTGCCGAGGAGAAGCTCTCGGCGCTGTTCGGCGGAGCCGAAGAGCGCCGGACAATCATGGAGTCCTTCGAGCGCTACTGCCTGGAGCGTGTCGCCGAGGCTCGCCCGGAGCTCGTGGGCATGTCCACCTCGTGCAACCAGCTCCTGCCGTCCCTCTGGCTCGCGCGCTCCATCAAGCAACACTTCCCCGGAACACGCATCGTCCTCGGCGGGTCGGCCTGCTCGCTCCCCATGGGTCGGCGCATCAAGGAGTTCTATCCTCACATCGACTACATCGTGAGTGGTTATGGCGAGGAGCCCCTGCTGGCGCTCGTCCGGGGGGAGGAGCCCGCCAGGGGAGGCATCATCGTTGCCAATGCGCCGGTCGACCTCAACTCCCTCCCCGTCCCCGACTACTCGGCCTTCTTGGAAGAAGCCAGGGCATTCGGGGCTGACGCCAGCTCGAGAATCATGCTGGCGTTCGAGGCGTCCCGGGGGTGCTGGTGGGGGATGAAGCACCATTGCACCTTCTGCGGGCTCAACGGCACCCAGATGGCCTTCAACGCCAAATCCAGTGAGCGGGTGGCTGAGGAGATCCGCCAGCTCTGGGAGCAGTACGAGCGCAACCTCTTTGCCACGGACACCATCCTCTCTCGTGACCACCTCAAGCACGCGCTCCCGGAGCTGGCGCGACACGAGCGCAAGCCCCACCTGTTCTTCGAGGTGAAGGCCAACATGACAGCCGCGGAGGTGCAGCTCCTTGGCTCCGCCAACGTCCGGTGGATACAGCCAGGCATCGAGAGTCTGAGCACGCGGCTGCTGGGCCTGCTCGACAAGGGGGTCTCGTCCATCCAGAACGTCGCGCTCCTGAAGTGGTGCCGCGAGCTCCGCATCAAGGTCTCCTGGAACCTTCTCTGCGGCATCCCAGGCGAGCGGATCGAAGACTACGACGAGCAGATCGCGCTGATGGAGAAGATCCCCCACCTTCAGCCGACGGGAGGGGTGTCTCCCATCCGGATTGATCGCTACAGCCCGTACTTCGAGCGGTACGCGAGCTTCGGATGGCGAGAAATCAAGCCGCTACCCGAGTACCGCCTGCTCCACCCCCAGCTTTCGGCCCAGCCCCTCTCCGACATCGCCTATCATTTCGATGGCGTCGGAGGCATCGACCTGACGGGCTACTACCCGCGCCTGAAGCAGGCGGTCTCTCGTTGGAGCGAGCGCCACGGCCGCGGCGACGGGCTCTTCTGGGACGCGCAGGCGGGCCTCGTGAGAATCGAAGGCGCCGAGGCATACACCTTCGCACGGGACCAGAGACTCGAGCGTGTGCTCGAGCACTCCAACGAGATCATCTCGGTCGACAGTCTGTCGGAGCGCGCGGGGTGCACCTCGGAGTTCCTCGTCCAGCTTGCCTCGCTCGGCATCCTGATGATCGAGGGGAAACGGGCTCTGAACCTTGCGGTGAGGGTCGGCTGGGGCCCCCGCTGAGCTGGGCCAAGGAGTGGGTGATGCGAATCATCGAGGTGACCGTAGACGAGATTTTCGGGGGGCCCCGTGTCCACAACCCCAACGAGATCAACCCCTACGTGGGCTGCATGTTCCATTGCACCTACTGCTACGTCGAGGGCAACGAGCGCCCCCAGTCGGACCTGTACGTGAAGATGAATGCCGCAGAGCTCGTGGAGCGCGACATCGAGACACGAGACCCGGGCGTGGCCATCTTCCTGTCTTCCCAGACGGACCCGTACCTCTATGCGGAGAAGAAATACCGCATCACACGCGCCTGTATCGAGCGGGTTGCCCAGCATCCGCAGTATCGCCTGTCCATTCTCACCAAGTCCGACATGATCGTCAGGGACATCGACCTCCTGAGGAACGTGCCCTGCACCATCCAGTTCTCCATCACCGTCGACAATCCGGAACTCCAGCGGCTCATCGAGCCATCCGCGCCGTCCGTGGCTCGGCGGTTGGAAGCCATCCGACGGCTCGAAAGCGAGGGGATTCGGACGTCCGTCCGGATGAAGCCCTTCCTTCCATTCGGCTTCACTGACGCCCGGAAGGTCATCGAGATGGTCGCGGACGTCACGACGGGGCCCATCGTCGTCCAGGGTATCGACATCGGGTCGGCATACATGAAGCGGATGGCGGAGCTCGCGCTGAAGCATGCCCCGCGGGAACTGACCCGGTGGCTGGAACAGCCCGAGGATGTGCGCACCGAGAGGGAGGACATCGTCCAGTACCTGAAAAGGCATCCGCGGGTGAAGTACGAGGACATCCGAGCGGTCTACCAGGACGTCCAGACCCGTTTTGGGGCCCACCCTCCCTCCGCGCCACCCCGGCCAGGGGCTCGGAAGTCCTGAAGGTGAACCGCATGGCGGCATCGGTGTTCAAGGTGAGCGATGTGACGGAAGCAAGACGGGCAATCGGCCTGCCTGGTGTGCGCGGCATCCTCCATCCGATGCCCATGACGGACCCCCTGCTCATCCACGCGCTTGCGTGTCATCAGGTCACACGGCGCACCGCCCTCGGCCCCTTCGAACTCGAGCACGGGAATCGCGCCTTCGCGCACGCTTCCACCGCCATCCGTGACCACCTGGCGCGGTTCGGGTTTTCCTCCGCCAGGGTCCGGAGTGCGTTCGCGGCGGAAGTGTTGCGCACCCTCGAGTTCTTCGTCGAGCTGCTCCAGGACAGGAACGTGGAGTACCGCATCCGGTTCATTCCTCGTGAAGCACAGGAGTCTCGGCCTCACTACGACTACACGGCCCTGAGCCTCGTGCGCACGTTCCTGGGTCCGGGCACGTGGGTCCATCAGTCCAGCAAGCGCAGGTTCCAGGTAGCGCCTTCCGACCTGCTCATCCTCAAGGGGACGGCCTTTCCCGCCGGCTCCCGGAAGGAAGCCCTGCTGCACGACTATCCCGCCGGCAATGAGCCGTCTGCGTCTGCGAGCGGGCGCGTGGTGGTGATTGCGAGAACCATGACCTGGAACGGGGGAGGCAGCCATGACGCGGTCTGACTCGGGCTTCTGGGAGCAGTTCGTGGAGCAGCACTGGGAGCGTGCGCCCATGAATGTCCTCCGTGACTTCACCCAACCTCCCCTCCAACCCGAGCAGTTGTTCGAGGTCCTCCTCTCCGCGGGCGGGCAGGCGCGAGGCGGGGCTTCGCTGCGGCTGTTCATCGGCGGGCGGGTGCAGGAGGGCGAGACGCTCCAGAAGCTGCTGCCGCGCCGCGAGGACGGGAGCCTGCGGGGCTTCGATGCCCGTATGAAGGATGTGGCTGGCGAGGCGGGCTACACGCTCATCGTGAACAACCTCGAAGCGCTCAGCTTCGAGCTCTGGCAGTGGTCTCGCGAATTCATCCGGCCCCTCTTCCAGCTCCGGGGAATGAACAACCTGGGCAGCTACTATGCCCTCTTCCTGGGGGATTACCGGGCCACACCCGCTGGCGTCCACTACGACCCCGAGAGCGTGTTCCACTTCCCGGTCCTGGGCCGTAAACGCATCCGCGTCTGGGAGCCTTCTTACGTCTCGCACCACCCCCGACTCTGCAACGCAACCTTCTACGAGGAGCACCTGGGCGCCTCGCGGCTCCTCGAGGCCGAGCCTGGCGGTGTGATTTATTGGCCCTCGGGCATGTGGCACGTCGGGGAGTCCAGCGGTGAGTTCACCGCGTCGCTGGCCTTCTCGATGCTGTGTATCAACCCCATGAGCCCGATGTTCACACTCTACCTGCGGCAACTGCTGGAGGCCGCGGGGGATGCGGGCCCGCGTCCGGCCAGGTGGAACGCGCACCCGTTCGAGCCCGACGACCTCCAGGCAACGGTCAGCACCGTTCCGCCAACGCTGGCGAAGCTGGGCACGCAGATGCGCCGGCTGTACGACGAGGAGCGGCTCGCCGCGCTGTGGATGCGGCTCTGCACGGGCTATGGGTTCTACAACCCACCGCAGCCCCTCGAGGTCAGCGGCCTGACGCTCGAGGACTCGCTGCGCGTGGACCCGCGCTACCCGGTCGTCTGCCAGCGGATGCGTGACGGAGGACTGCTGGTGAGCGCCAACGGCGGACTCTGGCGGACCCGGGGTGCGGCGGAGCGCGGCGTGCAACTCCTGAACCGTGGAGGGCCAGTCCCTGTCTGGCGAGTCATTGAGGAAGCGGGAGTGTCCGCGAGCGAGGATGCCGGGAGGGAGCTGTACGAGCTGCTCGAGCAGCTCGTGGCCTGGCGTGCGGCAGGCAAGGTGGCAGAGAATGGGAGGGCGGGAGATTGACGATGCGGCCCTTCGTGCAGCTCACCGCGAAGGGTAAGCTCCAGCGGCTCGCGCGGCTCGCGCGGTTGGCGCTGCGGCATTACCCCATTCGGGTTCGAGAACTGCACCTGCTGAGCATCCAGACGAACGTCCTGTTTCGCATCGACACGGAGGACGGGCGGCGATACGTGCTGCGGATAGGCATTCAATATCACAGCACGCTCGAGCAGACCCAGGTCGAAACGGAGTGGTTGCGCGCCCTGGTGCGCGAAGGGGAAGTGCAGGTGGTGCGACCCGTGGCCCGCGTGGACCGCGCGCTGGTCACCGCCGTGGCGGGCGCGCCCTCGGAAGCGGAGATTCCCTGTGTCCTCTTCGAGTGGGTCCCGGGGCAGCGGCTCGCGGAGCACCTGAGCTTGGAGACCTATCGTGAGCTTGGCCGGTCCATGGCGCTGCTCCACCGCCATGCCGAGACGTTCGTGCCGCCTGCTTCGGTTCGCCTGCGGAAGTGGACCGGTATCGGCAGCGACTCGGAGGCGCCAGCCGTGCTGCGCTCGCGGAAGCACATCCCCCACCTGAGCGGGCCGGAGCGACACGTCATCCGTCAGGCGCTGGAGAAGGCGGATGAAGCGCTGGGGGCGATGTACCAGGGGGACGCCAGGCCCATCCTGCTCCATGGCGACCTGCATATGTGGAACGTCCATTGTGAGGGCGGGCAACTGGTGGTCCTGGACTTCGACGACCTCTTCCTGGGCCACCCCGCTCAGGACATCGCCATCACCCTCTTCTATGGACATAACCGCCCGGATTACGAGGCACTCTGCCGCGCCTTCCGCGCGGGCTACGAGCACGTGCGCCCCTGGCCGTTGGCGACGGACGAACAGCTCCGCACCCTGTTGATAGCGCGCCGGCTGGAGTTGATGAACTACTCCATCTGGGCCCTCCCGGATGCGGGGCCCTATCTGCGGGAGAACGTAGCGCGCTTGCGGCAGATGCTCAGCGCGTCGCAGGCCGGGCGCTCAACATGGCGACGTCGGCGGCCTGCCGCCAGAGCTCTTCATAGATGGCGCCCTCCTCGGCCGTGAGCCCGTAGGCACTGCGAAAACGCCGAAGCGTGTTGCTGAACCAGCGAGGCGCGCGCTTGCGTTCCTCCAGATCCCAGGCCACCAATTGGCAGTCCCGGGCCAGGACGTTCTCCGACGCCAGCAGGAACGTCGAGACGGCGATCGTGATGACCGCCGCTCGAGGATGATTCGAGAGGCTCCGAACCGCGGCGAGCATCCTCTGATGGTGCTGCTGCGCAATGCCCTGGACGCGGTTCGAGGAGTTACCGGCGTCTCCCCAGGCCAGGGTGCCCAGGGAGAACACGCCCACCGCGAGGATGAGGTCGGGGGGCGCGAGCCCCGGTCCGCCGCTGTCCCGGGCGGAGGACACGAGCCGTGTCTGGATGCCCTGCTCGCGAAGCAGGTGCTCGGTGAGTGGATCGAAGTCCAGTTCGAGCGCGGTGGCCTGGACTCCCGCGGCTTGGAGGGCGAGAGCCAGCGTTCTCAAGAATCTTCCGGTCCCTGCACCAATCTCCAGGATGCGCTGGATACGCTGCTCCTGAAGCAAGGTGACGAGGCTGCGTGGCGTCAGCCTGGAGGGGACCATTCCGCGGAGGCGGTGATGAATGTGGCGAAGGACCCTCCGGTAGCCGATGGGCATCGCGCTATCGGACAGCAGGTCCGTCTGCCACCATGCACTCCTCGCTGCTGAAGATGAAGCCATCGGCATCATGCCCCCGTCGTCCATGACGAGCGTAGCAGCCCGGCATCCAGTGAGGCGGCGTCGGTGCCGCATGGTGGGCAGGCCGCCCGGCGAGTGCCACGCGCGCCCGCCCGGGCAGCCGCGCGGCAGCTGGGCTATGCATGAGAAAGTCATGTCCCTGTTCGTCCCCGGAGAGCCCGTCATCGTCCACCACGACAAGCCCTGGAAGCCGGGGCGGCGGGTGCGCATGCGCGGTCACGTACTGTCCTTCGACGGAGAGCGGCTGGTGATGGGCCGCCGCTTCCGCAGTCCGGGGCTGGCCTACGACGGGCTGCCCGCGGTGCAGCAAGCGGGGGACCACGGCACCATCGAACTGGTGCGCGGCGCGTGGATCTGCCGGCGCCGCTACCTCCGAGCCGACGGCACGCTCATCGGCGAGCTGTACAACGTGCAGACCCCCATCCGCTTCCGCCGGGGGATGGCGCAGTACGTGGACCTCGAAATCGACGTGGCGCGCGTGCCCGGAGCACCGAAGCCGGTACGCATCATCGACGTGGAGGACCTGGAGGCCGCGGTGGCGGGCGGCCACATTCCCAGGCCCGTGGCCGACGTGGCCCACGAGCTCGCGACCCGGCTCGCCGCCCGCCTGCGCGACTGGGACGGCCGCGAGCCGCTGGACTGGGACGTGCGTCCGGAGACGGCGCCGTCCCTGCGCGAGCTTCCCCTCGCGCGCCAGCGTTAGCGCCCCGCCCGCGGGTTGCTCTCGCGGCCCTTCCCGCGAAGCGAATGAGGACTATGGCTCCGGCAGGACGTCGCCCAGCAGCTTCGCCAGACGCTCCACGAGGGCCGTCGCGTTCGCGTGCTGGCTCCGATTGGAGGTCTCGGCCAACAGCAGAACGCCGTGCGCGTCCGTGCGCTTGCCGTGGGCCTGCCAGAGCCGCTCACGAAGCCCCGCATCGAGCTCCGGCGAACGCAGGTCGAGCCGCAAGATGGCACCCGACCCGGTTTCGCCGAAGCGCAGGCCGTCGCGCGGCAATCCCGGAGCCCGGCGTACGAACAGCGTGAGGGCCGGCTCGAGAATCTGGAGCTGGGGTGGGAGTTGCGGTCCGAGATAGGTCACGGCGTGCAACCTACCCGAGCGTGAAGGGCGGCACGACCCGGCACCTGGCTGGCGGAGCGCGCCCGCCTACCAGCAGCCCAGCTCCCGCGGCGTCTTCACCTTCTCCTGCGGCCGGGTCTCCTGAGTCACGAGCGAGTTCAGGCACTGGAGGACGCGCTCGTTGGTCTCCACGAGGTTCTTCAGGGAGCCGGCCTCGTGCCAGTCCATGATGCGGTCGATGCCATGGAAGAGCAGCTTCGCGTTGTGCTTGTTCGCCACCTGCATCAGCGCGATGTCGTACCGGGGATGGCGCCCGCTCTCCAGCCGCATCCGCGAGCTGAGCGTCAGGAACTCACGCACGCCCTGGTTGAAGCGCTTCAGGTAGCGCGGCGTCTCGGGAGGCTGCACTCCGGGCGCCAGCTCCTCCAGGACGCGGCCGGTGCCGCCGTCGGGGTTCGGGTGCCGCACGCCCATCCACTTCGCGATGGTGGGCACGATGTCGATGTTCTCCGCGTACGGAATCGTCTTCCCCTTCTCCACGCCAGGGCCGACGAAGATGAGCGGAATCCGCTCCGAGTCCTCGAACATCACCGGGTGCCAGCCCACGCGTGACGCGCCATCCGCGTGGAGGATGAAGAGCGTGTCGTCCCAGAGCTTCTTCTCCTTCAGGAACGCCACGAACTCGCCCAGCAGGGCATCCGCCTCCCGCACCTCCTTGATGAACGGAGAGCCCTCCGCGTAGATGTCGTTCTTCCACGGCGTGCCCGGGGCCGCGATGGACACGGGGTAGCCGCCCTGGTTGTTGGCGTCCTGGAGGACGATGCGCGAGAACACCGGTGGGTTCTTCGCTCCGTACACCTCCTTCACCTGGGCGAGGACCTGCTCGTCCCGCAGCTTCGTGTCCAGCTTCACCACGCGGAAGCCGGGGTTGAGCGACGCGTACGCCTCCGAGTTGGCGATGTGCGCCGTCACGCCCGTGAAGCTGGACTGAATCATCTTCTGCTTCGGGCGCAGGAAGAGCGTGCCGGCGAACGTCACCGGATTCGGCAGCGACGTCAGGTGCGCCTGCCCGTAGTCCCCCGTCGTCTGGTGCCACGGAATCGGCACATAGGCCTCCTCCACACGGGTGCCGGCCGCGGCGAGCGCGAGCACGTTCGGCAGCTTCAGCTTCTCGGGCGCCTCGTAATGGAGGTTGTCGATTTGAAAGAGGATGACGCGCTTCGGCCGGTCCGCCGCCTGAGCCGTCACCGGCAGGAGCAGGCTGGAACCGGCGAGCGCGGACAGCAGGAAGCAGAACCGAAGCCAGGGACGACGCGGAGCCACGAATCCTCCTCTCGGTGTGAAAGGAGTGATGGGTCACTCGCGCCGGCTTGAACAGGCATCAGCGAGGCACGACTCTCGTGCGCCTGGAGCATGAATCCCGGCGGGGGCCCCCGGTTTCCACTACCGGGGGCCACTCCCGTCGGAGTCCATCCACCCTGCGCTACCGAGCTCAGGCGGCCTTCTCGGCCTGCGCCTTCACGGCCTGGACCTCGAGGGAGATCTCAATCTTCTCGCCCACGAGGACGCCGCCGGTCTCCAGCGCCTGATTCCACTTCAGCCCGAAGTCGCGGCGGTCGATGGACGTCTTCGCCTCGAAGGCCGCCTTGACGTTGCCCCACGGGTCCTTGCCCACGCCGAGCTGCTCGGCCTCCAGCACCACCTCGCGAGTGACGTCGCGGATGGTCAGCAGGCCGGTGACACGCAGGCCGTTGCCGGACGCCTTCTCCACCTTCGTGCTCTGGAACTGGATGGCGGGGAACTTCTCCACCTCGAAGAAGTCCGGCGAGCGCAGGTGGTTGTCGCGCTGGTCCACGCCGGTGTTGATGCTCGCCGTGTCGATGCTCACGGCCACGGACGACTTCGTGACGTCCTGCTCGTCCAGGGACACGGTGCCGCTGAACTTCTGGAAGCTGCCCCGCACCTTCGCGATGACCATGTGGCGGACGCTGAAGTGGATACCGGAGTGGGTGGTGTCGATGTTCCAGGTGGTGGTGGTCATGTGCGTTCTCCTTTTGTGGGTCGCGGCTGTGTGTGCCGCCGTTCGATGAGTGAAAGGTAGCGGTGACCGGGCGCCCGGATTAGATGGGGCCGGCTGGAAGAACTGTTCCATCCATGGAACAAAGCCGGCGCAGGAGAACCCGCCATGGACCTCAACGAGCTCCTCGTCTTCGCCAAGGTGGTGCAGGCCGGCAGCTTCACGGCCGCCGCGAAGGCGCTGCGCATGCCCAAGTCCACCGTCAGCCGGAAGGTGTCCGAGCTGGAGGAGCGCATCGGCGCGCAGCTGTTGCAGCGCACCACGCGGCAGCTGCGCCTGACGGACGTGGGGCAGGCCTACTACGCGCACTGCGCCCGCATCGTGGAGGAGGCGGAGGAGGCCGAGCTCGCCGTCACGCGCATGCAGGCCGCGCCCCACGGGCTGCTCCGCGTGACGACGCCCCTGAGCTTCGGCTTCATCGGGCCGCTCGTCGCGGAGTTCCTGAAGCGCTACCCCGACGTCCAGGTCGAGATGCTCTGCACGGACCGCTCGGTGGCCCTGATGGAGGAGGGCTTCGACGTGGCCATCCGCGCGGGACGGCTGGCGGACTCGTCCCTCATGGCCCGCCGGCTCGGCAACATCGAGCGCATCGTCGTGGCGGCCCCCAGCTACCTCGACGCCCACGGCACCCCGAAGACGCCGAAAGATTTGGAGAAGCACGACTGCCTCGTCTTCGGGCCCACCCTCAACGGGGCCGTGTGGACGCTGCACTCGGGCGCGAAGACGGTGGAGGTGGCGGTGCGCGCGCGCATGGCCGTCAACGAGCCGGACATGCTGCGCGCGCTGTCGCTGGCGGGCTCCGGCGTCGCCCTCTCGCCGGACATCCACTACGCCGAGGACATCGACGCCGGGCGCCTGCGGCGCATCCTCCCGGAGTGGAGCTCCCAGGGCGCGCCGGTGCACGCCGTCTACCCGGGCACGCGGCACCACGTGCCCAAGGTGATGGCCTTCGTGGACTACCTGCGCGAGCGCTGGCCGACCCATACGCCCGGGCCGGCCTCCCGCTCACGCACGGACGGCTGACCGCCCGTCCCCTACCCGCTCGTGCAGGAGATTTCGCCGGTGGGGCGCTCGGTGCAGGTGGCGTTGCGGACCGGGGTCCAGTCCACGCCCGTGAAGACGCTCTCCGCCCACTGGGTGAGCTCCTCCACGAGGGCCGCGTCGACGCCGAAGTACCGGAAGCGCGGAATCATGTACCAGATGTTGTTGATGGCCGGGAACTGGTCCACGAACGTGTAGGGCTGGCTCGGGTCGATGGCGTAGTCGGTCCGCCACGTCTCCGGTGAGTACTCCTTCGTCTTCTTGAGCCACGTGCGCAGGAGGACCTCGAAGATGGCCTTGCGCTGCTCGGGGGGGATGCCCCAGGTCTTCCGGGCCGCGGAGAAGCCGAAGTGCACGAGCGACGCGATTCTCGCCGGGCCGCGGATGTGCCAGCTCCCGTTGTTCTTCAACGGCTGGGAGTTGTCCGCGGTCTGCATGCCCTTGATGAGGAAGAGCACCTGGTTCGACATCGTCGAGGGATTTCCCGCCACGTCATGGCTCAGGTGCAGGATGAAGCCATGGGTGTAGGGCCAGTCGATGGGCCGCTGCGAGTTCCTCCGGTCTCCATCGCTGTGGTTGCCATTGTTGAGCACGAGCGCGACGTGGTACCAGGCCGTCGAGAAGTACAGGTGCATCAACGTCGAGTTGTTGTTGATGCCCGTGTTGGCGGCGGGCAGCTTCATGGTGTTCGGTGAGACGTCGAAGCTGTAGTTGAAGAGCCAGGCCCTGGAGTCACGCGACGTGGGGATGAGCTTCTGGTAGTGGCCGTCGAGCCGGAAGTCGTTCATGAGCTCGAACTCCTTGACCATCTTCCAGAGCCCCGTGGAGTAGATCTTCCGCGAGTAGACGGGGTCGGAAATCCCCACCGTGTTGGGGTAACGGGGGAGGAGGAAGTTGTACAGCGACAGGTTCCACTCCTCCTGGAAGTAGAGGAACTCGCTGCGATAGGTGGAATAGCCCGAGGCGACGACGCGTGCCGCGCGTGCGCGCCCCGTCCGGGTGCCGGTCGGGTCATTGGCGAGCGCCCACGTGCCCTGGCCGTCGTAGCTGCCGCTGACGCGGGAGTTCACGAAGTCATCTCCCCATGCGTCCTTGGGGTGGATGCTGGGAAGCCAGTGGTTCCAGTCCGGAAGCTGCAGCGTGGTGGGAATCTCGCGGGCGCTCAGGTTCGCCTTGGTGGACACCGCCTCCTCGGTGATGCCCTGGGGGAAGATGTACTGGAGCATGTGCTGGTCATCGGGGAGGACCCAGTCGATGCCGGCGCCCGCGGCCCACTGCTCGACCGGGCGCGAGTCCAGGCCCGGTCCCGGCTGGTACGGTGGATTCCACGGACGTCCCCAGGGCTGCACGTTGGGCAGGGTGCGGATGTACGCGGCGATCTTCAGGCCCTGCTTTTCGTTCAGGCCATGGAACCTCGCTCGCTCGACGATGGCGTGGTTCGAGTAGGCGAAGTACTTCAGGTCCATCCCGCTCTGGGTATGGCAGTCCATGCAGTGGGCGCGCATCGGCGTGCCATTCTTCGAGGACGGCACCAGGGTCGCGGTCCTCCAGAGGGCTTCGCCCTCGGCGATGGAGGCGGGGTCCTGGTAGATGGGGGGCGCCGTCCACGAGTGGGGGTCCGCGTGGGAGAAGACGCTCTCCTGGATGACCTGCTTGCCATCCGCGCGCAGCAGGTTGAACCGCAGGACGCGGTAGCCGATGGAGCGCTCGTCCGTGTAGTTGAAGCGGAAGTGGAGCGTGTTGGTGCCTTCCTTCAGGGCGCCCGCCGGAATCGGGAGCCGCATCGAGAGCGTGGCGAAGGCTCCGCCAATGCCGCCGTAGTTCCTACCCCGGCCCTCGACCGTCACGGTGGTGTTGTCGAGGGGAATCCACGTCGCGTCGTCGTTGAAGCGGACGGAGCCCTTGCCCTCGTAGCTGAGGTTGTGCGCCTGGAGCCACAGGTGGACGGACTGGGCCGCGGCCTCCGAGGACAGCGTGAATGACACGCTCCGGGTGTACCCCTCGGGGCCGATGACCTCGATGGGCAGCTCGAGGGTCTGGGCGTGAGCGCGCCCGGGTGACGACAGGAGCAGGAATGTGAGAACGGAGAAGAGGAGTCCGACGCGTTGCATTTCGCACCTCCCCATCCGCGTATCGCGGACGGAAATGACAGGTCGTCGGCCCCTGGGCCGTGCCCTGTACCTGGAGTCTTCACGAAGAGACAGGCGTTTGTGAGGGTTCCACCACCGCCCCCGGAGGGGTGACACGGACGTGTCATCACGTGTCAACGCGGGAAGCCGCGTTCCTTCGCGCAAGCGGGCTGAACTCCACGGATGCGTGCTCGGCGCGCCCACGGGTGGGCTGGCACATGGGTTGCTCATGCGGGAGGGCCCATCCACCCCTGGAGACTGTATGCGCTCGTGGAACCCCCGTCCTGGCGCGACAATCGCGCTGCTTCTCGCCTTGCTATGTGCCGCCCTGCTGCCCTCGCGGGCCGCGGCCCAGCAGACCACCGTGCTGCAGCTCGGCACGCCGAACCTCTCGGTCCAGCCCGGGCAGAACGTCACGGTGGCGATGCGGTTCGACGCCGTGCCCATGCCCGAGGACTACAGCGTCTTCATCCACTTCGTGGACGCCAACGGTGTGAATCACGCGCCCTCCAGCGCGGACCACGCGCCGCCGACACCCACGTCCTGGTGGAGCGGCGCCATCGCCTACAACCGCACGGTGACGCTGCCCTCCTCCATGCCGAGGGGCACGTATTCCATCCGCGTGGGCCTCTTCCAGAACCACTCGCCGTGGGGCCGCGCCACCCTGGCGCGCGGCACGGGCGTCACCGTGGATGACCAGCTCCGCTACACGGTGGGCACGCTCAACGTGGGCACGCAGGCCCCCAGCACCACCACGGCGCTCCAGTTGGCCAACCCGAGCCTGTCCGCGCAGCCGGGGCAGACGGTGACGCTGGGCATGCGCTTCAACGCGGTGCCCATGGCGCAGGACTACTACGTCTTCGTGCACTTCGTGGACGCCAACGGCGTGCAGCACTCCACGCTCAACGCCGACCACCTGCCGCCCGTGGGCACCTCCCAGTGGAGCGGCGCGGTGGCGTACAACATCAGCCGCACCCTGCCCTCCAACCTCGCGACGGGCACGTACTCCATCCGCATCGGCCTGTACTCCATGGCCGCTCCGGACAACCGCATCCCGCTGGCCACCGGCAGCGGCGTCACCGCGGACGGACAGGGGCGCTATATCGTCGGCACGATGAACGTCACGGGTGGTGGGAGCCAGGTGCGGATTGTCGACTACTACGGCGACTCCACGGTGTGGGGCTACAAGACGCACGTCGGCGGTCAGGTGGCGAAGCCCGCTCCGGTGGCATTCGCCGAGGCGCTTTCCGGGGTGCAGGTGCGCAACGAGGGCGTGAGCGGCTCCACGGCGTGCGGGCTGCTCAATGGGACGGACGGCGTCCACCCCGCGTGGAGCACGCAGATGGCGAACAGCAACGCGACGGTCGTCATCATCAACCACGCCATCAACGACCAGTGGCTCTACAGCCTCACCCAGTACAAGTCGTGCCTCACGGCGCTGGCGCAGGGCGCGAAGAGCCGCGGGAAGAAGGTCATCTTCGAGACGCCCAACCCCACGCGCGACAGCGGCTACGGACTGGAGGGCATGGCGGCGGCGATGCGGGAGGTCGCGGCGCAGCAGCAGGTACCGGTCATCGACCAATACGAGTACCTGCTCGGGTACCTGAACGGCCGCAGCCCGTATGAAATCTGCCCGGACGGCCTGCACCCCACGGACGAGGTCTACATCCTGAAGGGCCGCTACGCGGCGGACGTGTTCAGGACGCTCCCGTGAAGTCGAGGTGAAGCATCCGGCCCCGGCCCTGCCTCACGCGGGGCCGGGGCCCACGCGGTCGCTCAGGATGCGTAGATGGGCGCACCGAAGGGAGCGCCCGTGGCGCCACCATCCACGACCAGCTCCGCGGCCTGGATGTTGGAGGCGTCATCCGACGCGAGGAACAGCACCGTCTTCGCGATCTCATCGGCCTCACCCAGCCGGCCGAGCGGAATGCCGCGCGCGAGGCGCTGCTCCAGCGCGGCGAGGGCCTCGGGCGTGGGCGCGGCGGCGGACCAGATGGGCGTCTGCGCAGCGCCGGGCGTCACGACATTGACGCGGATGCGCCGGGGAGACAGCTCGGCCGCCATCACCCGGGCCATGGCCCGCACGCCCGCCTTGCTCGCCGCGTAGGCCGAGTACCCCCGCGCCCCCAGCACGGCGAGCACCGAGCCGTTGAGCACCACCGACGCCCCGTCATTCAGGTGCGGCACGGCCGCCTGCACCGTGAAGAACACGGACGTGAGGTTGGTGTTCAGGATGTCCTGGAAGCTCGCGAGCGACGTCTTGCCCACCGGGGTGAAGCCGGAGATGCCCGCGTTCGCGAAGAGGACGTCCAACCGGCCGAAGCGCGCGACGGTCGCCTCCACGGCCCGGCCCACCGCCTCGGGGTCATTGACGTCGGCCTTGAGCACCAGCACGTCGGGCCCCAGCTCCCTCGCCGCCGCGTCGAGCGTCTCCTGGTTGCGCCCGGTGATGGCGACGCGCGCCCCCTCCGCGACGAACAGTCGCGCCGTGGCCAGCCCGATGCCGCTGTTGCCCCCGGTGATGAGCGCCACCTTGTTCTCGAGCCGCATGTCAGTCCCTCCCACTCCAAGTGGTTGCATCATGCAACCGACACTTGAGACCTAATCGGCCCGGTTTTATGATGCAACCAGAAGGGAGGAGCGAATGCGGCGAACCAGCCTGGAGGGAGCGGACTGCCCCATCGCCCGCTCACTGGACGTCATCGGTGACTGGTGGTCGCTGCTCATCATCCGGGACGCGATGCTGGGCGTGCGCCGCTTCGGTGAGTTCCAGAAGAGCCTGGGCGTGGCGAAGAACATCCTGACGACGAGGCTGCGCACGCTGGTGGAGCACGGCATCCTGGACACCGCGCCGGCATCGGACGGCAGCGCGTACCAGGAATACGTCCTGACTCCGAAGGGGCGGGACCTCTTTCCGGTGCTCGTGGCCCTGCGGCAATGGGGCGAGGAGCACTGCTTCGAGGGTGGCCGGGGCTCCACGGTGCTGGTGGACGTGGAGCGCGGCAGGCCCGTCAGGAAGCTGGAATTGCGCTCCGAGGATGGACGGCTGCTGAGCCCCGCGGACACCCAGGTGAAGAAGCGCGGCCGATCGGGTTGACCCCTCCGGGGCCGGGTGTTAGCAAGCGCTTGTCTGACCGCGGCAGTGACGCTGCCGCGGGCTCCTCTGGTGAGGGGCGCACAAAGCTACGTCACTTGACGCGCGGGCAGCGATGCCCAGGTCGCGGAAGGTGGCGAGCGTTCGTCACCTCCGCGGAAGACAGGGAGATGACGATGAAGAATCCATCGGACGAAGTGGCGCGGGCGTACGACGTCTGGGCGGACAGCTACGACACCCAGGCCAACGCGACGCGAGACCTGGACGCGACCGTTCTGCGGAGCCAGGACCCCACCCTCTTCCAGGGCGACGTGCTCGAAATCGGCGCGGGCACGGGGAAGAACACGGAGTGGCTGGCGCCCCGAGCCCGCACGCTGCTGGCGCTGGACGGCTCGGAGGGAATGCTGAAGCGCGCGCGCCAGCGCCCCGGCGTGGAGCGCGTGCGGTTCCTCCAGCATGACCTGCGCCAGCGGTGGCCCTCGGCGGACGGGGTCCACGACACGGTGGTGTGCAACCTGGTGCTGGAGCACATCGAGGACCTGTCCTTCGTCTTCGCCGAGGCCCGGCGCGTGCTGCGGCCCGGCGGGCACTTCTACGTCTGCGAGCTGCACCCCTTCCGCCAGCTCCAGGGCAGTCAGGCGCGCTTCGTCCATCCGGAGACGCAGACGACGGAGTACGTCCGCTGCCACCTCCACGACGTCTCCGAGTTCCTCAACGCGGCGGCGCGCGCGGGCTTCGTCCTCGCGCAGGCGGGCGACTGGAGGGACCCGGGCACGGAGCGGACCGCGGTGCCCCGGCTGCTGTCGCTGCTTTGGCGGGCGGAGTGAGCGTGTATTACCGCATCGCAGCGATGTGATGCTGGTGCAGCGCATATGCACCCGCTTTCACAATCCTTTTCTGGCCGCCCTCGCCCGGTCCATGCATGGGGCGTTTTGCGGCGGCCGCCTGGGCGAGAAGACTGCGAGGCGTGTAAGTACGTCATCCCCGTCGTGGCCGGGATTGGAGTCGTCGTCTTGATATGTCTCCAACCCGAGTTGGTCATCATTCCCCTAGCCGCAGCGGCCATGTAGGTATCTCCATGTCTGATCGCCATCAATCGCTCACCGAACTCGAGGACCTGATACGAAGCGCGCGAGAGACCTCTCTCGAGATTTCTCGCGATCAGCTGCGCCAATGGATGAGCAGTCCGGACCTGGAAGTGCAGGGCGCGACCTACTTACTCCTTCGGGAATCCATGAAGTCGCTGAGAATCACCCCTCCACTCGACGCGGACGAGCACCTTCGCTTCCGCCGGGATTACCTGGAGCGATGCATCAGAGAGGGTGGCGAAGGACCGTGGTCGGATTCGAGGTACGAGGCCGCCTGGGAGATTGCCGGCTGGATGGCGTCTGTTTTTGATGACCCTGCTACAGCCAGGAAGGTCCTGGTCGGGCTGCGTGACTGGCTGGCGACCATCTACAGAGAGGGGTCCCCCGTCGTGCGCGATGCGCTGGTCAATGGGACGCTTGAACACCTTTTTGAGCGGCCGAAAATCCGGAGGTTCTTCAACGATTGGAGGAACGACCCCCTCCTGGCAGGCGCATTCGCTGACGCATCACTCTGGGCGCGTGAGGGCGGCGATTCCCCCCTGGTCGGACGCCGCAAGCCTCGTCCCGGCCGAAAGAACGAGTGAACCGAGGTCCGCCTCCATGTGTCCACGCGAACCGACAGGGAGGCGCCAACCTCAAGCGCCGGGTGACGGGATGCGCCTGAGCCCTCACGGAGACGCGCCGCACTCATGATGAAACCGTGAGGAGTCCGTGAGGAATGGTTCCCCGTGCTGCCTTTAGGGTCTCTCCATCGACCCCGAAGGGAGCGCGCCATGAGAGAGCGGAGCTGGTTCTTCCACGTCGTCATGATGATGGTGCTGTGCCTCGGACCGGGCAGGGCCGCCGCAGAACTGCCCCTGCTGTCATTGCCCTCCATGGGCACGGTGGGCTTGCAGACCGATGTGCTCGCCGGTTCGAGCTCGGCGGGCCTGGGCACCTACATCCCCTTCCCGTGCACCCGGGAAGCGGACGGTCTGGTGTTGGAGGCCCGCCAGGGCTTCCGCAACGCCGCGTTCAACGCCGAGGCGGCGTACCACCTGCGCTTCTCGCCCACGCACAGTGACGTCCTGTCCGACAGCCTCAATGTGGCGATGCAGTTGGGCCTCCACCTCCACACGGCCACCCGGCGCAGCGACGAGGCGGGGCTGGGGCCCGCGCTCGGCTTCTCCCTGTCCCGGGTGCTGACCGACGTCCCGTGGAAGGGCTACGTGGAGGGCTTCGCGGGCGTGCAGGGCTCCACCGTCATGTCCCCGTCCAGCGCCCGGCTCGACGTGCCCGTGCGCGCCAGCCTCGGCCTCCAGGGGCGCGTGGGCCGCGTGCACCTCATGCTCGTGACGCGCGGTGGCTATGACGACTTCCGCCGCGACTTCGGCGGGCGCCCCACCGTGGACGCAACCCTGGCCGTCGGCCTGTGGCACTTCGAGAACCTGCTCGACCGCGTCCGGCGGTAGCACCGGGCCCCCGACGGACAAACCTGACACACGGCTGTCATGAGGGGTGCGCAGTCTGCACGGCATCGAGGTCGCGGCCCCGGGCAATCCCGTCCGGGAGCCGACCTCATGAACACGGAGCGAAGCCATGACCGCCCCCAACGCCAACGCCATCACCTGGTTCGAAATCCCCTGCGCGCAGCTCTCCCGCGCCGCCGCCTTCTACGAGCGGATGACCGGGCTGTCGCTCAAGCGCGAGAGCTACATGGACGTCCCGCACGCCATGTTCACGGTGCCGGGCGTGGGAGGCGCGCTGGTGGAGGACAAGGACAACGCGCCGAGCCCCAAGGGCCAGCGCGTCTTCCTCAACGCCGCTGGTGCGCTGGACGCCTGGCTGTCCCGCGTGGAGACCGCGGGTGGCAAGGTGGTGCTGCCCCGCACGGACATCGGCCCGCCGGGCTTCATCGCCATCATCCAGGACACCGAGGGCAACCACGTGGGCCTGCACCAGCCGCGCGTGGGCTAGCAAGCACTCCCGCGGTAGAGGGCCGGATGCGCGACGTCCAGCTCACTCCTCCTTCGCCAGCGCGTCCACTTCCTCCTGGAGGCCCGCCGTGTCCTCCAGGAAGTCGTCCACCGGCCGGGCGCCCGCGAGGCGGAACGCCGGAGGCAGCAGCGTGCGGGGGAAGTCCAGGGACTCGCTGAAGGACTCGTTGCCCAACAGCTCGTCCGCGCGGGACACGGCGCCGAACCCCAGGGTGACGGCGGCGAGCACGCGCATCAGCCGCCCCGGCTCCCACCGCGTCACGTAGCGCAGGTGCCAGTACAGGCCCCAGCCCAGCAGGCCCAGGAAGGCGGCGTGGTGCACCAGCGGCATGCCACCGCCCACGCCCAGGCTGAAGCCCACGAGCGTCAGCAGCATGGGCATCACCAGGCCGCACAGCAGCACCAGCGCGCCGATGGCCGCGTGCGCGCGGTAGTGGAACTGCTTGCGGGCGATGCGGCTCGCCACCGACCAGCCGCCGGCCCACAGCAGCACGAGCGCCAACGGCGCCACCAGCGCCACGGTCAGCTCGCCCCAGTCCGTGCGCCCGTAGTTGGTGAGGTACCCCTCCAGGAGGCTCCCGCCCAGCAGCGCCAGCAGCGCCAGGGAGAAGGTGCGCGGCCGTTCAAATACGCGCGTGCGCGGCGCGCTGGGCGCCGGGCCGACGACGGTGTCCTCCACCCGGTGGTTGCGCGAGCGGAAGCGCAGCACGGTGTCCCCCACGGCCACGCGGGTGTCGGGGGCCAGCTCCAGCTCCGCGAGCGGCGCCCAGGGCTCCACGCGGAACGTGCCGTTGTGGCTGCCCACGTCGCGCAGCACCAGCGCGCCGTCCTCGCGCCGCTCGATGCGCAGGTGCTCGGCGGACACCTTCGGGTCGTCGAGGATGACGTCGTTGGAGTAGCCGCGTCCCACGCTGGCCGGGAAGCGCTCCAGCCGGTGGCGGGCCTGGACGGAGTCGCCCTCCAGCACCTCCAGGAAGATTACTTCGTCCACGACAGGGCCTCCAGGTAGCGCCGGGCGATGCGGCGGCCGTTGTCGGCGGTGAAGCCCGCGAGGGTGAGCGAGGTGTCCACGCCGCTGGTGCCCGCGTTCAGCGTGGCGGCGCGCAGCACCACGTCGTAGAGGCCGGGAAACTTCCGGTACGCGCGCAGGCACAGCGCGGCGCGCACGGGCAGGCCGCCCACGTCCACGAACTCCGACTTGCAGCGGTAGTTGGTGACGTCCTGGCGCGTGGCCTCCACCGCGTCCGGGTCCTGGGCGAAGAGCGCGCTGTAGAGCGCGGAGAAGCGCAGCGCGCCCAGCTTCTGGCTGGTGGCATGCTGGTGCAGGAAGGCCACCACGCCCGTGCGGTGGTTCGAGGACACGTAGATGTCCTCCTCGGACGAGCACTGGTAGTTCGTCACCGTGTAGGGCACCTCGGGGTCGTGCGGCGTGTCGCCCCAGCACTTGAGGAAGGGGCTCCAGCGTCCGGGGACGTGGTAGCTGCCCAGCGAGTGCTTCGGCGGCGGCGCCTCCAGGAGCCGCTCGGTGAGCCGCTGCTGGTTGTCCAACAGCTGCGTGCGCACGGTGGCCAGGAGCGCCTGGGCGTCCGTCTCCTTCGCCTGGAGCGCGCGGGCGAGCAGCTCGCGGGCGTAGCGCACCGGCACGAGGAAGCCGACCTGGTTGCCCATGGTGGCGACGTTGACGCCGACGACGCGGCCCTCGCCGGTGAGGGTGGGCCCGCCGCTCATGCCGGGGTTGATGGCGCCGCTGAAGTGCAGCCGCTCGTAGAGGGCGTCCTGGATGAGGCCGTTGTAGGTGCCCTCGACGATGGTGGTGCCGAGGTCCCTCGGGTTGCCCATGGCGAACAGGCGCGCGCCCTGCGGGGGCTCGCGGTCCTCCAGGGCGAAGAAGTCCGTGACGGGCGTGCCCATCTGGATGACGGCCAGGTCGTGCACCACGTCCACGTCGATGAGGCGCACGGGCACGGGCTCGCTGGTGCCGCGCAGCACCAGCTCCGCGGAGTAGTCCTCCGGGTGGATGACCACGTCGGAGACCACGTGGTAGTTCGTCACCGCGTGCCCGGCGGCCGAGACGAAGAAGGCCGAGCCGATGGACGAGCGCGTCCCGGAGCGGCGCTCGATGATGCGCACCTGGGCGACGCGGCCCTCGATGCGTTTGAAGAGCTCATGGGTAGCCGGCGGCAGCGCGGACAGGGGCACCGGAGGCGCGGCCTCGGGGACACCGGCGTCCGGCGGCGGACCCGGCTCCACCGGGGCCACTGGCGCCTGCGCGAGCACGGCGGCGAGGAGGATGGCGAACATGGCTGCCTCCCACCCTACCCCACCGGGCCCGGCCTCGGGGACGCCGAGCGGCGCGCCCGTGGCCCAGAGGGGACTGGCGGGCCGCCTGCTCCAGGAGCGGGCACTGCCGGCGGGTGACTCGCGACCGGCCCTGAGTCACTCCGGCCCGCTCCGGGAGTGACGTGTTCGTTCGCGATCAGCGGGGGTCTGTCGAGATGGGAGCCGAGCGGGCTGGCGGGCCTGGATGCCTGCTCTCGCATCGACGCGGGCGGGTGGAGACAATCCACCGGTTCCTGAACGCGGCGCGAGCGCGCGTCGCACTGACTCGTGGGGAGACACAGACATCATGGAGATCAAGGGCACGGCGTTCCTGGCGAGGCACGATGCCGTGGTCGCGGACTTCGGCGAGGCCGCGTGGCGCACGTTCCTGACGGAGTTCGCGAAGAAGGACCCCGTCTTCACGAAGCCGGTGCTGCCGATGACGTGGCTGCCGGTGGATTCGTACCTCCGCTTCTCGGAAGAGCTGCTGGCGCGCTTCTACAAGAACGACCCGAAGGCCTACTGGGCCTTCGGTGAGAGTGCCTCGGAGCACGCGCTGACGAAGGGGCAGCTCAAGGCCATGTTCGCGCAGGCCGACTACCGCCGCTTCCTGCAGTTCTTCCCGGGCGTGTGGAAGAGCTACTTCACCGCGGGCACCGCGCAGGTGGAGGCCGGCGAGCGCTCCGCGGATCTGCGCATCACCGGCGTGCCCATTTCGCACACCTACTTCGAGTACATCACCATCGGCTTCATGAAGCGCGGGCTCGAGGTGCTGGGCGCGAAGAACGTGCGCACCGAGCGGCTCAAGGGCTTCTCCCAGGGCGATAACGAGGTCCACTACCGCTTCTACTTCGGGGCGTAGTGTTGCCGCGCACGTGACGCGGTCGAGAGAGACCATAGGCAGGCTACGCTGCGGCACCCGCCCTGGCTCCGTGCCCGGGTGTCGCCGTAAATCGCCTTGTGGCTCGCCCGCTCCATACGGACGCAGGTCTACCCGCCGCTGAACTTTACGGCGCTGACCCGCAGCTCGCTGAATCGACTGAATGGACGTAGAAATACGACTCCGCGCCTGCGCTGCACTTCTGTTGCTCCTCTCGGCGTGCGCTACGTCGGTCCCAAGCCCAACAGAGCGCGCGTCCCGGAACCCGAGGATCGCCAACCTCCAGAGAGCCGCAACGCTGCCGTGGAAGGATGGGGGGCGCTGCGCTGTCCGTGAGGCGTCCCAGCCTTGGCCCGTGCTGGCGGAGCGGTGCTTTCAAGCCCTCGACCATGACCGGGTCCGGTTCAGCGACCGGACGGGAAGGTGTTCCGTTGCCTCGGCGGGCGCGGCTGCCCTGGGAATCGGCCTCTGTGTTTTGGCTGCTCCCGAGATCGTTGTGGGCGCGGTGATCGTCGTGGGCGTGGTGGTGGTGGGAGTTGCCATCAAAGAAGCGATAGATGCGTATGAGTTGAGAGGGAGCAGTACGGAAGAGGAGGAGCCCGCGCCCCAAACGAAGCTCGCCCCACAGGAACCCTCAACGGATCGAAAGCCCAAGCCGGAGCCATCAGGGCAGGACTGGTTGCCCCCAGTGCCGACTGAGCCACTGGAGCACGAGCGCCGCCCTGAGTGCAGGCCCGTCCCGGTTCCTCACGCGGGCAAGGATGCCCCGCATAACGAGTGCGCCGACAAGTTCCCGCCCAACCGTTATCCTGGAATGGACGTGCTCGTTGACGGTGTACGCTTCGATGCGCTGCAAGTCAGCGTGCGTGTGCTGTGGGAGATCAAGACCCATCGGTTCGACACATACAACGCCTTTGTCCGAAAACAGGAATTGGAGAGAGAATTCAAGCAGTTGGACAAGGAGCGAAAAGCCGCGGCGGCATGTGGGTATCGCTTCGTCGTGGGAGTGAGTACAGAACAGCACAAAGAGGCATTGCTGGGGATAGATCAGACACTCAATGTTGTCGTCACGGGATGCACTAGATGAGTACGCCCAAAAGTCTTCGCATCATCGTCTACTCACCTGCGCTTGTGGACAAAGACCACCGCACAATCGATAGCGTCCGTGGAATGGAAAAAGCCCTCCCTGGTTTGCGCCTTGGTTGGCGGCTCTCCAATAGCGGGCGTCCAATTGCATTGCCGCAGCGTGACGCGTGGCTCATCGAAAGCATTGAAGACGGCGGATTCCCCATTGTGTGCAACGGGGACGACAGTTACCCCGTGACGGTCTGGGGAAGGGAAAGAGCCGGATTCCTCAGCCCGGTCGGTCAGGCCCAATTTGAAGTCCATGCGGAGCTACCATTGGACGCGACCGTCATCACTGCAGCGGCGGATGTACTTGAAGCCGTAGCAGAGGGCGCGCGCGCGTTCTGGGGGCGTGCGACGCCGGACGAAGCTGCGGTGGACATCGCGTATCAGACAGCACCCACGCCACAAGGGCCGCCGTCCCCACGCCGGGGACTGCCTGCCCTGAAGCTCTTCGAGCACATCCGCTCGCCCGAGATTCCCTATTATCTCGGGTGGCTGAACTACTGGTCCGCCGCTGCCGCGAAGGCTATCGGCTTCCCGGACCCAGCCCGCGACTCAGAACTGCTCACGCGAGCGCGGCGAACGGCGTCGGGCGGGTGGGTCGTGCAGCTCACGGACGCACCGCTGGACCTGGACAATCCCGACCACCTGGCCGCGCTCCTGCGGGCCTATGAGCGCTTCCCGGAGATCGGCGGTCGCGCAGCACCTTGACCCCTCCGTTCCCTGGCGCGGGGCCAGCTTCCAACTGCGCGGCGGCCTCCACGCTGAGCCCTTCGACGCGCCAGCCGCCCGGCGGTACCAGCGCCACCTGCCGCAATCGCTGCGCTTCTTGACGGAACTGCTCCAACTCCTATGCCCCCCGCTCCACCACCGACACCAGCAGCGTGGCCGCCTCTGGGCCCTCGCCATCCGCCAGCGCCGCGGACAGCGCGCGCGGCGCGTCCGCCTCCAGCGTCACCGCCCCGGCGCGCGAGCCCGCGTACTGCTCCCAGCGCACCATGTGGAAGCCCTCGGGCGGACGGAACTGATAGCCGTCCCGGCGCAGCTCCGTCCCGAGCGCGCCCGACAGCACCAGCAGCCCCACGGTCAGCGGGGGTCTGTCGAGATGGGAGCCGAGCGGACTGGCGGGCCTAGCTTCCAGACCTCGTCGGGAAGCACCGAGTGCTTCATCGTGGTGTCACCCCAGAGTCCGTGAACCATGGGTGTCTGGAACATCCATGACAGCGGCGGCATGTTGCAGCATGCGCTGAGGACATACCGCGTCGATCCGAAGCGGGTGTATGTGACCGGGGTGTCCATGGGTGGCGGTGGAACCTGGACCTTGTTGGCCGGCTCCTATGTAGACGGCGGCCAGTCGATCCGCTGGGCCAGCAAGATCGCGGCAGCCATCCCGATTGCATCGGGTGCGAGGTCGGCAACGTCCAACACCGGCATTTGCGCTGGCATCGTCGCCAATCACACGGCGGTCTGGGCCTTCCACAACAGCGGTGATCCCGTGGCAGCGCTGGCGAACGAACAGGGCTGGGTGGACAAGGTCAAATCACTCCCGGCATGAATGCCTTCCAGTGGCTGCTGTCCAACCAGAAGCCCTGACGCTTCGGCGCATCAACAGGGCCGGAAACCGCTGGCCTCGCAGCAGCTTCCGGCCCTGGTTTCAGTGTCCCCTACTGCACCAGCCGGCGGATGTCGCCGCAGGCGATGTAGGAGCTGCCATTGGCCATGGTGATGATCTCGTCCACCACGTAGAGCACGTTCTCCTCGCGGATGTCGCGCGGGAAGCGGATGTTGAGATCCGGGTCGTAGCCGTCCGACACCACGCGGGCGCGCAGCTTGCTGCCCTCCTTGATGCACTGGACGATGACGCCCGTGCCCACGCTGTTCGTCGTGGGGAGGTCCGCCGCCGAGGTGGCCGTCACCTTCGAGGCCGTGGGCTTGCCCGTCTTCGCCGGGGCCGCCGCCTGCTTCCGTGCCGAGCGCTCCTGTCCCGGCGCCGCCAGCCGCTTGATGTTGCCCACCACCCGGTAGAAGGTGCCGTCTCCGGACGTCTCCAGCTTCTCCACCACGTAGCGCACGCCCTCCTCGCGCGCGCTCCGGGGGAACTGCACGTTGAAGCTCGCGTCATACCCCGGCGAGACGGTGTGCACGCGCAGCTTGCCGCCCTCGCGCACGCACTCCAGCACGATGCCACTGCCCGCGTCGCTCACGGCCTCCAGGCTGTCCGCCGAGCCTCCCGCCGTCCCGCGCAGCGCCAGGTCCCCACGGGTGCGCGTGCCCGCCTGATACGACTGGTCTCGGAGCTCCTTGCGGATGACGGCGTCGTACGTGCGCGACTCCATTCGCTGCGCGTAATGCGACAGCTGCTCCACCTCCTCGGAAAGCTCGTACGACGCCTTGTCGAGGAGCTGGGACAGCTCGGAGATGACCTCACGCAGCCGCTTGGAGGCCGAGCTCAGGTCTCCCTTGTCGGCCAGCTCGATGGCCTGGTCCTTCACGCGCGCGATGCGCAGGCGGCTCGTCTGGGCCAGCACGTTCCGGTCTGCCGACACCGCCGCCGACTCCGCGGCGGGGGCCAGCTGCGCGAGGATGGGCACCTCGCCCGTGACCTCCCGCACGCTCCCGTCCACCACCACCTGTGCCTTGAAGACCAGCGTGGCCAGCGCCGTCGGTCCGGCCGATGACGGAGCAGCCACCGACAGCTCCGCCGCGAGCTGCCGTGGCTCCGTGGCGTACACGTCGCCCAGGCCCACGGAGACTTCCTGGCCGCGCGCTTCGGTGCGGTAGCGGTTGAGCACGCTCGCGACCTTGACGGAGGGGGCTGGCTTCAGCACCACCTCCAGGTTCTGCGCCACCAGCGAGCCCAGGCCCTCCATCTCGATGCCGAACACGCCCGCGGCGTCCTCGGGGGACTGGATGTAATAGAAGTGCCCCTCGCCGGCATTGGCCATGCCGATGAGCAGGTCCTCGTTGAAGTTGGCTCCGAAGCCCAGCGTCGTGGTCATGATGCCCGCGTTGGACTTCTCACGGGCCATGTTGATGAGCTGGTCGGAGTCCCGGATGCCGGCGTTGGCCTGCCCATCCGTGAGCAGCAGCACGCGGTTGATGCGCTCGCCGGACTGCTGGCTCTTCACGTGCTCCACACCCTTGAGCCACCCACCGCTCAGGTTGGTGCAGCCGCCCGCGTTGACCGTGTCGAGCACCTTGCCGATGGCCGCCTTGTCGGTGACCTTGACCGGGGCCAGCACCGTGGCGACCGCGTCGTCATAGGTCACGATGGACAGCGAGTCCTGGGGGCTCATGCGGTCCACCAGCTCGCGCGCGGCCTGCAGGGCGTTCTTCAGCGGCGCCCCCGCCATGGAGCCGGAGCGGTCGATGACGAGCCCCAGGTTGAGCGAGCGCCGCGCGGACGCAGCGCCTTCCCCGGCGGAGAACGTCACCAGCAGATCGACCTTCGAGGACGTCCCCAGGGGGAGCACGGGGTGACTGAGGGTATAGGTAGCCTTCAAGGCAGGGCCTTTCGCAAGGAACGAGAGGCAGCCTATGCCAGGCCTCTGTCAGGCGTCACGGCACCCCTCCGAGAAACCGCGAGCCGATGTCCCTGGCACCTGCCGAGCGCCGGCCTGCTGGACGCGCGGCAGGTGGCCTTCAGGTACGACGAACAACCGCTCAGGCCTGGTCCGGAGCTCCCGCCCAGGTCGGCGGCCGGGTCGAGGAGCACGGCCCGGCCTGCACGGCAGGCTGTGGGTCAACGAGGATGCGGACGATTTCCACTTTCAGGACCAGCTTCTTCTTCGTGTTCATTCGCGTGTCTCCCCGACGGTAGAGATTCGGCTCCTTCCCGCAACCCCGCGCTCCGCCAACGACAGACAGCCAGAGCGGGATATTGAAATGCCACTGCATTGACCATTGAGTTGCGGGAAGGGTCTGAGATTACCTCCGAACCCGGCCTGGGAGCCACTCCCTCTTCAGGATGGCTGACAATTCCAGCGTCAGTCCTTGGTCCAGCGGAACGTCACGCGGTCTCCACCGCTGAGCCGGTCCGCGAGGTTGTAGAGCTTGTACATCTCGGTGGGGACCGCGAAGATTCCCTTCGCCTTGCTGAAGACGAAGTACGTGCCGGGGGCGGTCACCACGCTCGTCCACTGAGAGTTGGTGTTGCAGTGGGCCGTCGAAGCGTTGGGCCAGTTGCACCAGGAGTTGCCGTCCTGGTTCCACACCTTCCAGTGGTCACCGCCGCCGACGAGGCCCACCTGCTTCCACCACGTCACGGCCGAGCCGGACTCCAGCCGGAACTCCACCACGTCCGACGACGTGGCGTTGTGCTCGATGACGACGTTGATGAGGTCGCCGTCCGGCAGGTAGATGGGCTGGATGTCGGTGAGCCACACCTTGTCGCACGTGATGCACGAGTTGAAGGTGTCATTCGGGCCGGTGCACTGGCTGTTCGTGTACTCCAGGAGGTAGTCGTTGTTGTTCGCGCAGAAGGCACACGAATGTGCGTATCTGGCGCTGATGCACGTGAGGGAGACGGTGGTCCGGACCCGGGTGAAGTCCTCCCAGGTGATGGTCGTCGCGGCCATGGCGGAGACGGTGCCGCCCTCGTCCTCCTGCTGGGGCGCGGGTTGCGCGGGCTGGGCCGTCTCGGGGG
>NZ_JABBJJ010000112.1 GCF_012933655.1 Pyxidicoccus fallax
CCCCGGAAGCCGTCCCGGTGCGCGCGCGCCGCAAGCCTTCGGAAGTACGCCTGCGTCTGGTGAAGGCGCTCCGCGGCGAGCACGCCACGCCCGAGCAACGCCGCGACGCCGTGCTCGCGGAGCTGGCCGCCACGGGCGACAGCAGCGAGCCCTGGACGGCGGACGCGAGGGCCGCGCTGGAGACGTGGCGCTCGCGGGTGGACGAAGAGGTTCTGCCCGTGCGAGCCGAGCCCGCCCGCTGCTTCGCCGCCGGCTGCGTCGCGCGCGTCACCTTCCCGGATGCCCACTCCTTCGAGGCGTCCTTCCAGCGCACCGCGTCCCTGCGGCTCGGCGCCGCGGGCTCGCACCTGCAGCTTCCGCCCGAGCGCATGCCCTCGGGAGAGGTCGTCGCCTCGTGGGTCGTCCTCCGCCCGGACGCGCCCTGAGGCCCCGCCTCCACACCTGTCGTAGCGGCAGTCCCCCAGCAGTCCAACGAGGAGCAAACACCATGCAGACCCAGCACCTGTTCAAGAAGACCCTGCTCGCCGCCAGCGCGGCGGCGCTGTTCGCCGGCTGCGGCACCTCCGCCGAGCAGGCCCCCGAGATGCCCGCGGACGAGGCCGCCCAGACCACCCAGGAGCAGGGGCTGCTCCCCGCCTGCGACCCCGTGGAGCTGGAAGAGGTCGCCGAGCACGCGTGCATCCACGCGGAGCTCGGGCCCTTCGAGCCGGTCACCGCCGCCGCCAATGGCGCGCCCGTGCTCGTGGACGTCAGCCTCCCGCACACCGCCTACAACATCACCCTGCCGGCCGCGAAGTACTTCGGCTACTCCGGCCGCGTCGCCTTCATCCCCGAGGAGTCCGGCGAGTTCGCCTTCCTGCTGTCGCGCTACCGCGGCCTGCGCATCTTCGAGGCCGCCACCGGCACCGAGGTCGCCCGTGAGTGCCGCTACAACGTCCCCGGCGACGTGTGCGGCGTCCTGAAGACCGGCCTGGTCGCGGACCTCGAGGCCGGCGTGGAGTACCACCTCCAGTTCCAGGCCATCGCCCCGCGCAACTCCCAGTTCACGCTCCTCATCGAGGAGGCGGGTCACCACCACGAGGAGTAGCCGTCACTCCCGGTAGCACCCCGGCCGCTCCGCCGGAGAAGGGGCCCGCGGGCGGCACTTCCGCCCCGGGCCCCGTCTTGTACACGAACCATCTATTGTATCACTGTTGCATTTATGCCGACCCTCCGGATAGGAAGGGGCCATGCGCTCCTCCCTCCACGCCCTCGCCGTGGCCGCCTGCGCCATGGCGCTCGCCGCCTGTGGCGGTGACGACCCCGCTCCCACTCCCGCGCCGCAGCCGCAGCCGCAGAATCCCGACGCGTCCACGGACCCCTGCGAGCCCAACGGCCACATCCACCGCGAGCCCACCGGGGACTGGTGTCACTGCAACAAGGGCTACCGCGCCACGGTGGAGGGCCTCGCGTGCGAGCCGGACCCGGACTACGTCCCCAGCGAGGGCTTCAGCTTCGGCGACAACGGCGAGCACGCCTGCTGGCACGTCACCAACGGCCCCTTCGTCACCGTCACCGCCTCCACCACCCGCAACCCCCGCGTGGATGACTTCCACACGTACTACACGGTGAAGCTCCGGCCGGAGGGCGGCCAGTACGTGGGCACCTTCAGCTACAAGGCCTTCGCCACCGGCAACTTCGTCGTCTACCTCGGCGACCCGAGCATCCCCATCACCCTGGTGGAGAACTCCATCCAGAAGACCGTCGAGCCGGCCGGCACCCGCGCCACCGACAACCACTGCGACGCCCTGAAACACATGGTGGGTTACGAGCTGACGGACCGCGTCCAGTACACGCTCACCATCGGCCCCACGCCGGTGCCCGAGCTGGGCATGGTCATCGAACACCTGCCCTGAGCCCCGCGCTCCGCGCCGCCTTCGCCGGTCACGATACATGAAACAACCCGGCCCGTTATTGCAACTGAGTTGCGTTTGATCAATCAATGCGGGCGCCGCGAAGCCACAAAGGCGGCATCGAAAGGAATCCCCCACATGAAGCTGAACAACTGGAAGCTCTGCGGTGCGCTGCTGGGTCTGTCGCTGGCGGCATGCGGCCCCATGGAAGAGGCCGAGCTGGCCTCCTACGAGCAGCAGGAGCAGGAGCTCCCCGCCGGCTGCACGTCCGTGGCCAACACCAGCATGACCACGCACGCGTGCTTCCATTACAACTCCAGCGGCGACAACGTGAACGTGACGGCCAGCGCCACGCGCACCACCAGCGCGCCGGCCGTGAGCACCCGGCACACGCACTACACCGTGAACCTGCCGTCCGGTGCCGAGGGTTCGGTGACGTTCGTTCCCGTGGCCGTATCGCCCACCCCCGCGGGCGTCACCACCGAGTCCATCTCGTTCTACCTGTCGCCCTCCACCGCGAGCTTCACGGTGCGGACGTCCGGCGGCACGGTGGTGACCCCCGGCATCAGCCAGACCTTCACGTCGAGCTGCGGGCTGTCCAAGGCCGTCACGTACGACCTGACGGTGGGCACCACGTACATCCTGAGCATGGGCCCCGTCACCGGGAACCAGGTCCGCCTGGTGCCGGAGTACCTGGATGAGAACTCCGTCCGCTGGTACCGCGACGCGGACGGCGACACCTACGGCACCAGCACCAACTCCGTCCTCACCGCCTGCGAGCCGCCGTCCGGCTACGTGAACCGCCGCTTCGACTGCAACGACAACGACCCGAACGTCTTCAACTGCTGAGCCGCGTCCCGCGGGGCCCGGCGAGGCGGCCTCCACGGAGCACTCCTCCGTCCACCTCCCGGGCGTGACGGACCGGCCCGCCCCAGACGGGTGGGCCGGTCCGCCACCATCCACCGCGGGTCCAAGGGCCCGCGGCGCCGGGGCGCCCTCCCCTGCATCCGAGGGCGCTCCGGCGCCACGGCTTTCGCTTCACCCGCTGGCGGTCCTCCGCCAGCGCCCTGCCTGGAGGAAGTACCGACGATGCGCCTTGCCCATGCCACCGCCCTGCTCGCCACCTGCGCCGCGCTCGCGCTGACCGGCTGCGACAATGACGACTCCCCTCCCGCCCCGGACGCGGGCACGCCGCGTGACACGGTGGCCCCCACCGTGGCGGGCACCACCCCGGCCGCGGACGAGGCCCATGTGGCCGCCAACACGGCCATCACCGTGCGCTTCAGCGAGCCCATGAAGTCCGGCCGGGGCACCCTGCGCGTGGACGTGGACGGCGAGCAGCGGGCGCTCGGCGACACGCAGTGGCTGGAGGAGCAGCGCGCCTTCCGGGTGCGCCCCGCCGCGCCCCTGCCCGAGGGCGCGCGCGTCGAGGTCACCGTGCTGGCGGACTTCGAGGACGCCGCCGGCAACCGGCTCGAGGCGCCCTTCCAGTTCGACTTCACCGTGCACGGGACGGCGCCCATCAGGCCGCACCTCGTCTCGTCCACTCCCGCCGAGGGCGCCACCGAGGTCATCCCGGTGGAGGTCCACCCCACCCCGGACGGCACGGAGGTCGAGTACATCAAGGGGGTCACCCTCCAGTTCAACGAGCCCATGGACACGTCGGCGGCGCAGGTGACGCTCAGGGACGTGACAACGCCGGCCAATGCGCCGCGCGCGCTGACGGGCACGTGGTCCGAGGATGGGCTCTCGCTGACCGTGCGCATCCCCCGCCCGGAGGCGGACCTGCCCGCGCTGGAGCAGGAGAACCAGTACTCACTGGACCTCACCGGGCTGCGGAGCACCACGGGCCAGCCCCTGGACACCACACATGCCGTGCTCGGTGACGGAAGGCTGGACTTCACCACCGGCCGCCGCAACCCCGACCTCGAGCATGCCTGCCTGCACGTCTTCCTCAGCGCGCCCGACGTGGTCACCGCGGGCACCTCCCTGACGGGCCCGGCCCCCGCGACGGACCTGGCCCATCACTTCTACGAGGTGACGCTGCCGGCGGTGGAGGGCAACCCCGCGTCCTTCCGGGGCTACACGGAAGTGGCCACCGACCGCGAGGCGGACCAGGAAGTCATCCTCTACCTGAACCAGGACCTGCCGGTGGAGGTCATCGACACGACCGAGGACCTGACGCCCGTGCCCTTCACGAAGGAGCCCGTCGCCCCTGTCTGCGCTTCGGGTATCAGCCACGCGGTCCGGTTCGTCGCGACCGCGGACGGGCTGCGCTTCCTGCGGGTGGGCTTCGGACCCGTTCCGGCGGCGCAACTCCCGACATCGAAGTTCACCTTCGTCTACGAGCGGCGCTGAGGGCCCGATATCCCAGACATCCAGGGCTACAATCGCTCGCAGATCGATTCTCGTTTTACAGCCATCAGAACCCGGCTCCGACGTGCAGTGGACAACGAAATCCAAACCCATTTCAGTCTGACATCGGACGTTTGACATATTTGGAATAAAACATGGCATTGTAAAATTCCACTCCGAGTCCAAGTCCAGAAGCGGATTCACGTTAGGAATTGCGTCACCTGATTCACGCCCGTTCGCGCGGCGGGAGGGGGACAGGTCACAAACCCAAACGTGGAGACGCAACGATGAGACTTCCCCACACTCTCATTGTCCTGTCGCTCCTGGCGCCCATGGGCGCCCAGGCGCAAGCCGTGAATGACCTCACCCGGGTCCTGCGTGCCAGGCAGGTCCGGGTGAATGCAGCCAACTTCCAGTCCCTCCAGGGCCAGCCGCTCCACCGCAACAACCAGGACCTGCGGGACTTCGGCCGCTTCGCCGAGTACTCCAAGGGCCTGCCACACGACGCGCTCGGCGAGCCGGACCCGGTGCAGTTCGACGCGCTGCTGGCGGCGCTGCTCACGGGCAACCCCGCCCAGCTCGAGGCGGTGGTGCTCGGCGGCGAGCGGATGCTGGCCAACCCGCAGGCCGGCTTCGCCTTCGTCCTGGAGGGAGCGGACGCGCAGGCCATCACCATGGGCCCGGCGCCGGACTTCGACAGCGCCGACGTGTCCGGGGAGATGATCGAGCTGTACTGGATGTCGCTGGTGCGCGACGTGCGCTTCGACCAGTACGCCGCCAACCCGCTCATCGCCGCGGCGGCCAACGCGCTGAGCAACGTGGACGTCTACCGCGGCGCCCGCGCCGGCAACGGCTTCGTCACCCCCGCCACCGTCTTCCGCGCCGACTTCTCCGGCGCGGTGCAGGGCCCCTTCCTCTCCCAGTTCCTGGTGAAGACGGTGCCGTTCGGCGGCGGCCCGCTGGCGGAGGAAGCGGACATCAACCCGCCGCCCCCGGGCGTGGAGCCCACCGCCCACCAGCCGATTGAGCAGCGCATCTGGACGCGCTTCCCGGGGGATGACCGCGTCACCGCCTACAACGAGTGGCTCGACATCCAGAACGGCGCGCTCCCCGCGGACCCCGTGGACACGCTGGAGGACATGGACGACGTGCGCCGCTACATCCGCAACGGCCGCGACCTGGCCGAGTGGGTGCACTTCGACTACCCCATCCAGTCCACCCTCAACGGGGCGCTCGTCCTCGCGCGCCAGGGGGACTTCCTACCCAAAGGCCTGTACGACTCGGACCCCAAGGCCTCGCCGCGCGCGTACGACCCGAACAGCCCCTATCGCTTCTATGAGAACCAGGAGCCCTTCGTCACCTTCGGCAACACCGACGCCCAGGCGCTGGCGGCGCTGGTGAGCGGCACCACGTCGCTGCGCGGGCAGTGGTTCCAGAAGTGGCAGGTGCACCGCCGGCTGCGCCCGGAGGAGTACGGCGGCCGCGTGCACAACACGCTGACGGGCGCGCGCGTCTACCCGGTGCCGCAGGAGCTGCTCAACTCGCCGGTGCTGCCGTGGGTGTTCGCCCGCAACGCGCAGCGCAACCTGGAGCGCGGGCTGGGCGCGCAGGGGACGTACCTGCTCAACCAGGCCTTCCCGGAGGGCAGCCCCATCCACCCGGCGTATGCGTCCGGCCACTCCACGTACATCGGCGCGGGCATCACCGCCATCAAGGCCCTGTACGGTGACTTCCCGGTCATCAACCCGCAGGTGGTGAACGCGGATGGCACGGCGCTGCTGCCGTTCGCCGGCACGCTGATGATGTTCGACGAGCTGGACAAGCTGGCCTCCAACGTCGGCGTCGCCCGGCTCTTCGCGGGCGTGCACTACCGCAGCGACCATGACAACGCCGTGCGCCTGGGCGAGCTGTACGCGCTGCGCACGCTGCAGGACTGGGTGCGGCTGTATCCGGAGAAGCTGCCGAACGGTCAGCCCTTCGCCGGCTTCAAGGTGCGCACGCTGGGAGGCAACACGCTCACGGTGGACTCCAACAGCCCGAAGCTGCCCAACTTCGTCAGCCGGGTGGACCGCTTCATCCTGGTCAACGTGGACACGAACCAGGACATCCGCACCGTGTACAACGGCGACGTCATCGACCTGAGCGACCTGGGCAACGCCGCGCTCACCCTCCGGGCGGACACCTTCCAGAACATCGTGGGCAGCGTACGCTTCGTCTATGACGGCGCGACGGTGCAAATCGAGAACGCGCCGCCCTATGCCCTCGCCGGGGACAACCTGCTGGTGGACTACAACCCCTTCAAATTCACCCCCGGCACGCACGTGCTGACGGCCACGCCCTTCAGCGACCACGAGGCGGAAGGCGTGGGCGGCGTGCCGCTCACCATCCGCTTCACCGTGCAGGAGTAGCGCGAGGCCCCCTGGCCTCTCCCCCGCCTCGCCGGGAGCCTCCAGACAGCGCCGGCACCGGGCCGCGCCTCCCAGCACGGGGAGGGGCGGTCCGGACCGCGCCGGAGGCACCCGCGCGAGGCAGTCTGTCTCGCAGGAAACCGTCCTCCCGCCGCCGCGCTGTACCCGGCGGAGGGTGGCCCGTAGCGTCGGACCGCGTATGCGATTCCTGCCCTTCGCTCGACCGCTCCTCGCGGCTTGCGCGCTGCTGCTCCTTCCCGGCTGCTTCCGCCTCTTCGCGGGCGGAGGCGGAGCCGCGGCGGACTTCCAGCCTCCTCGCCGCGTGAATCCCGCGGACGTCGCGCTGCCCGAGGGCTACCGCATCGAGGTCGTCGCCACCGGCCTCACCTACCCCACCGGCGTCACCTTCGACGACGACGGAACGCCCTACGTCACCGAGTCCGGCTACAGCTACGGCGAGGACTTCGCCCAGGCGCGTCTCCTGCGCGTGGAGAAGGACGGCCGCCTGACGGAAGTGGCCCGGGGCGACCATCCGCCCTGGACGGGCGTCACCTGGCACCAGGGCGCCTTCTACGTGGCCGAGGGCGGCGTGGAGGGCGGTGGCCGCATCGTGCGCCTGATGCCGGACGGCCGCGCGACGCCGCTCGTCTCCAACCTGCCCAGCCTGGGAGACCACCACACCAACGGGCCCGTGGTGGGGCCGGACGGCGCGCTCTACTTCAGCGTGGGCACGGCGACGAACGCGGGCATCGTGGGCCCGGACAACGCCAGCATGGGCTGGCTCAAGCGCAACCCCGCCTTCCATGACCTGCCCTGCCGCGACGTCACCCTCGCGGGGGTGAACTACCCGAGCGACAACCCGCTTGCTCCCAACACCGGCTCCGTCCAGACGGGCGCCTTCGTCCCCTTCGGCACGGAGACGAAGCCGGGCCAGGTCATCAAGGGCACCATGCCGTGCGGCGGCGCCGTGTTCCGGCTCGTGCCGGGCTCCACCGCGCCGGAGTTGGTGGCCTGGGGATTCCGCAACCCGTTCGGCCTGGCCTTCGCGCCCAACGGGCGGCTGTACGTCACGGAGAACGGGCACGACGTGCGCGGCAGCCGGCCCCTCTTCGGCGTGGCGGACCACCTGTGGGAGGTGGAGCAGGGCGCGTGGTACGGCTTCCCGGACTTCGCGGGCGGCAAGCCGGTGGACCAGGAGTGGTTCAAGGTGCCCGGCGGCGACGTCCCCAAGCGCCTGCTCCAGGAGCCTCCGGGTACGCCGCCGCAGCCGGTGGCCTTCTTCGGCGTGCACTCGTCCTCCAACCGCCTGGACTTCTCGCGCAGCACGGAGTTCGGCCACGTGGGCGAGGCCTTCGTCGCGCAGTTCGGCGACCAGTCCCCCGACACGGGCGACACGATGGCGCCGGTGGGCTTCAAGGTGGTGCGCGTGGACGTGTCCAACGGCGTCATCGAGGACTTCGCGGCCAACAAGGACAAGGGCAGCGGCGGCCCGGCGTCCAAGCTGGACAAGGGCGGCCTGGAGCGTCCCATCGACGCGCGCTTCGACCCGAGCGGCCGGGCGCTCTACGTCGTGGACTACGGGGTGATGCTGGTGAAGGCGAAGGGCGTCTTCATCCCCTTCGAGAAGACGGGCGTGCTGTGGCGCATCACCCGCGCCGCGCCGGAGGCGAAGCCATGAGGACCGCCCTGCTCGCAGTGCTGGCCCTGGGCGCCGTCACGGCCTGTGGCCCCTCGCGCCGGGGCCCCGCGTTCGGCACGCCCCGCGAGTTCACCGCGCAGGAGCAGGAGGGGCGCGTCCTCTTCATGCGCAACTGCAACATGTGCCACCCGGGCGGCTCGGGCGGGCTGGGGCCGAGCATCAACAACAAGCCCCTGCCCTCGGCGGCCATGCGCGTGCAGATTCGCCAGGGCGTGGGCTCCATGCCCGCCTTCACCGACGAGATGCTCAACGACGCGCAGGTGGACGCCATCATCGCGTACCTGAACGAGATGCAGGAGGAGAAGGGCTGAAGCCTTCCGGGGCTACGTCCCCAGCTCGAGCAGCTTGAGGGTGCCCTCCTTGGGATGGTCGCGGGTCGCCAGCGGGCTGCCCTGGTCCTCCTCGTACTCCTCCAGCGGGATGGCGTGGGAAATCTCGTACTCGGGCGACGCTCCAATGAGGCCCGAGACGTCCAGCTCCGGCAGCTGCTCCCCGGCGAGTCGCATCGCCTCCTCCGGCGAGGACGCGCCCACCGCGCACCAGCCGTCCTCGTCCCCGTCCACCACGTGGAAGTAGACAATGAAGACCGGGTTCTTCGGCTGGGCCGCCTTGACCTGGGGACGCACCGCCTCCAGCCCCTGCTTGACGACCGCCCTGTCACCGGCCGCGAAGGTGAGGGCGATGTGCGGCCTCTGCGGAGCCCCGTACACCTCCGCCGTGAACGCGATGCCGCGCTCCTTCAGCCACGGGCCCAGGAACGCCTGCTCGTCGTCGCTGATGTAGTAGGTGACCGTCTCCATGCGCGGGGGCATACCTCCCCGGAGAGTCAGTTGGCCAGGGCCGCTACTGATTCAGCGAGGGCTGGTTCTTCAGCTCGATATGTCCTTCATCGAGTGCGGCCACCACCATGTGAACCGGATTGGCGTCTCCGACGGTGACCACAAGCTCATCGCCCGCTTCGATGGCTGAGAGGAATTCCTCCGTGACAGGGCCGGCGGCCGGCTCCCACCCGCCGTACAGCCAGAACATGTCCACGCGCGGGCCGACCAGCACCCCGACCTGCTGCCCCCGCCAACGAATCGGGAGCCTCTCGTCATTCTTCGCTGCCATGCGTCCTCCAGTGCCTGGACGATAGCGGGCCCACCCGCTCCACCGAAGCGCACTGCTGAACAGACGGCAGCCGCCCACCGTCCTGGCTGATTCGATACGGTTGCGTTCCGAAACTCCACTCTCTACCGTGGAGTTATGGAACGACGTCGTCTCGTATCCCGGAGTCCGGCGCGGAGCAGCGCTTCCGCGCCGGAGGCCCTTCCTGTCCCGGAGCCGGAGGCGAACATCCGCCGCCGCCCGGGCCGCCCCCGGAGCGAGGAGGCGCACGGCGCCATCCTGGACGCCGCCATCGAGCTCATCCGCGAGGTGGGCTACGACGCGCTCACCATGGACGCCATCGCGGCGCGGGCCGGCGTCGGCAAGGCGACGGTGTACCGCCGGTGGACAACGAAGGAGGCGCTCGCGGCCGAGGCGATTGAACGCATCATGCGCGCCATCCCCGTACCGGACACGGGGAGCACCGAGGGCGACCTGCGCAAGATGATGCGTGACGCCCTGGGCATGTACCGGGACCCGTCGACGGGCGCCCTGCTGTCCGGCTTCGTCGCGGCCATGGCCCGGAGCGAGCTCATCGCGAGCACCATCCGCACGGGCTTCGTCGGCGTGCGGCGCGAGGCGCTCCGGAAGGTGCTGGAGCGCGGCGTGGCGCGAGGTGAGCTCCAGAAGGGCCTCGACCTGGACCTCGCGCTCGACCTGCTCGGCGGCCCGCTGTTCTACCGCTTCCTCATCACCGGAGGCCCCGTTGACGAGCGGCTCGCGCGAGGCGTCGTCGACGCCGTCCTGCGCGCCTTCGCTCCGAAGTCTTCCCACCCGTAACAAGCGGCACGGAGGTCATGGCCATGCTGGACTTTCTCACCGACGAGATGCGGAGGGACCCGTATCCCCTGTTCGCCCGGGCCCGGAGCGACTTCCCCGTGCTCCACGAGCCGAACGCGGACATGTGGCTGCTCTTCGACTACGACAGCGTGAAGCGGGCGCTGAACGACCACGAGGCCTTCAGCTCCGTGGTGGAGACACCCACGGGCAAGGCGCCCGACTGGCTCGTCTTCACGGACCCGCCGCGGCACTCGAAGCTGCGGGGAATCATCATGCGGGCCTTCACTCCGCGCTCCATCGCGAGCCTGGAGCCCCGCGTCCGGGAGTTGTCTCGCGAGCTGCTGGCCCCGGTGCTGGAGCGTGGAGAGCTGGACCTCGTCGCGGACTACGCGTCTCCGCTGCCGATGATCGTGATTGCAGAGCTGCTGGGCATCCCCGTCGCGGACCGCCAGCGGTTCATGCACTGGGCCGAGGTCATCATGAAGCTCAGCTACACCGTCTCCGGCGGCGAGGAGGCCGCGCGGGCGCTGAGCGAGAACGCCGTGGTGAAGGAGGAGATGCGGGCGTACTTCAATGACCTGGCCTCCCAGCGCCGCGAAGCCCCGAAGGACGACCTGCTGACCCGGCTCGTCCAGGCCGAGGTGGACGGCGAGCGGCTGACGCCGAACGAGTTCCTCGGCTTCTTCCAGTTGCTGCTGTCGGCCGGCACGGAGACGACCACCCACCTCATCGCCAACGCGATGCTGTGCCTGCTGGAGCACCCGGACCCGCTCGCGCGCCTGCGGGCGGAGCCCGGGCTGTTGCCCTCGGCCATCGAGGAGGTGCTGCGCTACCGCACACCCGCGCAGATGGTGTACCGCACGACACGCACGGAGGTGGAGCTGCGCGGCCAGCGCATCCCCTCCGGGAAGCTCGTGCTGGTGATGGTGGGCTCCGCGAACCGTGACGCGACGAAGTTCGAGGACGCGGAGCGCTTCGACATCACCCGCGACCCGAACCCGCACATCGCCTTCGGGCACGGCCTCCACTACTGCCTGGGCGCGGCGCTCTCGCGGCTGGAGGCCCGCGTCGCCCTACCGGATCTCCTGGAGCACCTGAAGGACGTCCGCCTCGCGAGCGCGGAGCCCTGGGCCCCGCGCAAGGCGCTCAACGTGCTGGGCCCCGCGAGCCTGCCCCTCCGCTTCGAGCCCGTCAAACGGGCCGCCGCGGGGGCTTGAGCAGAGCCCTCAACCCGCCACGACCGGGCGGCAGATGTTGAACGTCTTGTTGTCGCAGTTGGAACCAAAGCACCGCATGCCCCGGATGAAGAAGCCGGGACGGCCGATGCTGCCCACCTGGAAGGGGCTGTTCTCCTCGGACATCTGGTTGGTCGTCCACATGCAGTCGACGGGCCTCATGTTCGTATCCTGGCACCGGAGGCTGATGTTGTCGCAGAAGTCGCCATGGCACTGGAGGCCCACCATCCACTCGTTGCCGGAGCAGACGCCCTCGTGGGTCCCCTCCTCCGAGAAGAAGGGCGTGGAGGAGCTGGAGGACCTGAGCACGAGGCCACTCAGCGCCACGCAGTCGATGGCGACGTTGTCGCAGAAGCGCCCGGTACAGGCGACGCCCGCGACCAGGCGCGCGCCGATACAGCTCACCGGAGGGGACTCCTCCGACGTGAAGGCCGTCCACAAGGGGCTCTCACTCTGCCCGAGGAAGTCGGACTCCTCGCCCGCGGAGGGCTCCTCACCACAGCCCACCACGCTGACGAACAACGACAGGCCCAGGACCGCGGCCGAGAGGAAGGAACGGCTCGACATGGACGACTGCATGTTCACCCCCGCGTGCAGGGGAGCCCCCGACACCCCACCCTCATGCGGAGTCAGGAACCCCGGTCAAGACATCACGTAGAGTGAATGAAACATTTCTCTCTGTAAACAACCCCTGAGACAGTTCACGGAGTTCTCACGCGATGGGTTGCCACGTCCCGGCGAAGGCGGTGTGACGCCGCACGTTGACGGAGAGGGCGCGGTGCACCTGCGTCTCGGGGGTGATGTCCACGGCGGCCCCGCCGGGCGGCAGCGTGAGCCGGTCGAAGTGCGCGCCCTCGAACCAGCGGTGCGGCTGCACCTCCACGACGAAGAGGCCCTCGTCGTCCAGGTCCGCCTCGATGGGGACGAAGTCCACGCGCTGCAGCTCCAGCGGTGGAGGGAAGTCCAGCGCCACGCGGAAGGGCACGCGCTGCTCCTGGCGGAAGGCCGCGCCCTCCAGCACCACGGAGCGCCCCTGCAGCGCCGCGCCTTCCGCACCCAGCGCCCTGGAGGGAGGCTGGAGCAGCAGTGAGAAGGAGCGCGCCACGCCCGCGATGCCCGGCGAGCGCCCGAGCACGCGCGGCTCGCCGCCCGCCATCAGGTCGAACACCACCTCGCGGTCCCACTCGCCCAGCACGCGGCCGCCGGAGAAGAAGTCCCCTTCATGCGCCCGCGCCGTGGGCAGGAGCCACTCACCCAGCCGCTGGAACACCCGTGGCGCGGCGGCCTGCGCCTGGAGCGGCGACGCGTTCTCGAACAGGTAGATAGGGCCGAGCACCATCAACCCCGAGGACAGGCGCACGCGCCAGCCGGTATCGGTGGTGAACTCGCCGGGCACCGTCTCGCCCGGCGCGAGCGCGGTACGCAGGCCCATGCGGAAGGTGATGGCGCGGCCTCCGGTGCCGGACAGGCCGCAAGCGGAGACGCCTCCAACGAGCGCCGAGCCCAGCATCAGCGTGAAGGCGCGGCGGGTGCTGCGCAGCGCGGACGTCATGGCGAGTCCTCCTCCTGGAGGTCCAGGTACACGGTGAGGGTGCCCGTGAAGGTGCGCGGCGCACCGGCCGAGAAGTGCCGCGTGGCCAGCAGCGACGCGGGCGCGTCCGGTCCGCGGAAGTTGGAGACGTAGTTGAACTCGGACTCGCGCCAGCGCGTGTCCAGCAGGTTCTCCACCGCGAGGCCCAGCTCCATCGCCTTCCAGCGGGCACGCGCGCCCACGTCGAAGAGGAAGATGGACTCGCTGTAGCGGTCCAGCGGCAGGGGCTTGGGCCCGATGGCGCTGTGGCCCAACCCCAGGCTCCACCCCAGCTGCTCTCCGGCCACCCCGGCGGTGCCCCGCAGCGACGCGTCGAGCCGTCCCAGCAGCTGGGGGATGTACGGCATCACCGTGCCGTCCCACAGCTTCCACGCGGACGCACCCGGCACCGGCAGCGTGGCCTTCGCCCAGGCAACGGACGCCTGCACGTCCAGGCGCTCCGCCCACGTCCCGCGCGCGCTGATGAAGGCGCCCAGCCGCTGCGAGGCGCCGATGGGCTGGTTGCGGCCGAGCTTCTCGTCGAACACGAAGTCCTGCGACACGCGCGTGGCGAAGAAGGCGCCACGGGCCTCCAGCGTGTACGGCCGGCCCTCGCCCTCCAGCCGCCAGCCCAGTCCCGTCTCACCGGAGGCGACGCGCGCGTACGGCGCCAGCTCCGCGTCCGACAGCGCCGCCGCGTCACTGGAGCGCGCGCCCAGGCCCACGCTGGTGAGCCACGTGAGCCGGGGCGACAGCCGCACCTCCGCGCTGGCGCGCGGGCTGGCGAAGAAGCCATACGCCTCCAGGGACTCCTCGGGGATGCGCGGGCCGTCGCGGTCTGACGTGGGCCGGTTCTCGTCGTCCACGCCGAAGAGGAAGGTGTCCAGCCGCACGCCGCCGCGCAGGGTGAGCCACGGGCGAGGGGCCGCGCGCAGCGAGGCATACGCGCCCAGATGCGTGGTGCGCACCTGGTTGTCGAACAGGGTGGTGTACGGCGCCCCGCCGCTGTCCCGCAGGCGGCGCGAGCGCGTGCGCACGTCGTCGAAGCGGGCCACGTAGCCCAATTCCAGCGGCTGCGGCTGGCCGAGCAGCGTGATTCCCGGCGTGTAGCGGCCCCGCAGGCCCACGGTGGAGCCCCGGTAGTAGCCCTCCGTGTTGTCCCCGCGCTGCGCCTCTTCACCGGGCGGCGTGTCCTGCAGGAAGCCCGTGAAGTTGTCGCGGATGCGCGTCTGCCGGAGGACGACGTACCCCTGCTGCACGAAGCGCCCGCCGCGCTTCAGGCGCGACTGGAGCTCAGCGGAGAGGATGTGGCGCTGGCTCGCGCCGCCCTGGTTGGGGTCGTAGAGACAGAAGAACTGCGAGTCCGGGTCGGTGTCACACGGCAGCCGCGAGTCCACCACGTCCGTCTCCCGCACCACGCCCGCCGACGAGAAGCGCGCCCCGTAGCTGGTGCCGAACAGGCGCAGCCGCGTCTCGTCTCCCAGCCGCAGCTCCACCTGCGCCATGGCGCCCGCGTTGGAGTGCGCGCGGTTGGGGCCGAAGCCATGCCCCTGCCGCAGCAGGAGTCCCACGAAGGTGGCCTCGCTGGCCTCGGGCGGGCCCCACACCAGCGCCAGCCGACGCGTGGCGAAGCTGCCATAGCTGGCGGAGGCCATGAGGCCACGTCGCGCCAGTCCGAGCTGGTACTCCACGGTGCCCGCCACGGCGAAGTCTCCCTGGGACGGGTCATACGGGCCTTCGGTGACGCGCAGGGACTCCACCAGCTCCGGGATGATGAAGTAGGTGTCCGCGTAGCCGTGGCCGTGCGCGTGGGAGACCTCGTTGAGGGGCACGCCATTGAGGCGCAGCTCCACGTCCTTGCCCTCGCCCGCGTCCATGCCCCGGATGAAGATGGTCTCCGCGTGGCCCTCGCCGCCGTGGTTGGCCAGCATGACGCCGGGCGCCAGCAGCATCAGCTCCGACGCCGAGCGGCGCGGCACGTCCGCGAGCTGCCCCACCGGGATGTGGAAGTCCCCCACCGCCACCGGAGGCGGCGCGCTCGCCACGCCGCGCACCGTGGTGGAGAAGGACGGCGGACCCGAGGCCCCCGCATCCGGAGCCGCCTCCGCCACCGCCGGGGCCGTGCCTCCATCCATCACCGGTGCGTCCGAAGCGGGGGGCGGCGCCTCCATCTCCGCGCCCCCACCCGGAGGCCCATGCCCCGACGCCTCCACCGTCTCCAGGTGGTGCCCATGCACTGGCGGCACGAAGGTAACGGGCACATCCACCCGCACCTCGATGGGAACGTCTCCGCGCCGGGCGGGCTGGAACCGCCACTTCACGGCGGCGGCCATGGCGGCGCGATCGAAGTGCACGCCCGCCGTCTGCCGCACCTCCACGTGCGACACCTCACCCGCCGTGTCGATGGTGACGCGCAGGAGGACGGTGGCGGGAATCTCCGGAGGCGGGACGTGCGCGGGCAGCACTGGCGGCGGCGCCTCCAGCGGGACGGGCGGCGTCACCGGCACTTCGGCCGTGGCGCTCAGCACGCAGAGCACCAGAGTCGGAATCCACACGGGTGATGACCTCACTCAGGACGGCCAGGGTCGCCGGAACCCCGGGGCCGAACGAGCGAGCCCGGGCCTCCCGGGAGGCGTCCGAGCATCTGATACACCACGCCCGGATTGACTCGCAACCATGTTGCATTTACTTAGTGGTTGCATGATGAATTCGCGGCGGAATTCCCGGCTGGGGTGGTGCGTGGCGTTGGTGGCGTCGATGCTCGTGGGCACGGCCTGCGACAACGTGGCCACCGGCGACGTGACGGTGACGATGAGCGGCGGTGACGGCACGCAGCGCGGGCTGCCGGACACGCTCTTCCAGGACGGCTGGTCCGTGCAGTTCAACCGGTACCTCGTGTCACTGGGAGACTTCACCCTCACCTCCGCGTCGGGCGAGGTGCACACGAGCGACCGGCACGTGCTGGTGGACGTGCAGAAGGGCGACATCCCCCTGGCGGAGCTGAAGGGACTGCCGGCGGGCCGCTGGGACGTGGGCTTCCGGGTGAGCCCGCCCGAGGCGCGCACCGAGCTGGCGGATGGCCAGGTGTCCGCGGACGACCTGGCGATGATGCGCGAGCGCGGCTTCAGCTACTTCGTGGAGGGGCGCGCGGTGAAGGCCGGCGTGGGCGTGCTCACCTTCCGCATGGGCTTCCCCGTCGATGCGCTCATGAAGGACTGCATCAATGGCGTGGACGGCACCCAGGGCATCGTCGTGCCGGAGGCGTCCGTGGCCGAGGCCGAGGTCACCATCCACGCCGAGCACATGTTCTATGACCGGCTGGGCACCCACAAAGGCGTGCAGCTGCGCTTCGACGCCATCGCCGCCACCGCCGGCTCCGACGGAGTCATCACCCCCGAGGGCCTCGCCTCGCAGCAGCTCACGGACCTGCGCGGCCGAGACGGCCAGGAGCTGAAGGACGCCCAGGGCCAGCCCGTCGTCTACCTTCCCGGCGCGTATGACGTGCGCACGCTCCAGGAGTTCATCACCCAGAGCATCGTCGACCAGGCGCACCTCAACGGCGGCGGGGTGTGCACCGTCGTGAAGTGAGGGCCCGCTAGTCCTCCGACACCAGCCGCTTCACCACCAGTGAGCGGAGCGCCGGGTCCAGCTCGTAGGTGATGAGCGTCTGGGAGAAGCAGACCTGGAACTCCTCCTGCGCCTCCACCGGGCTCACCCACTGGCGCAGGCCCACCGTGCCCGCGAGCCGCGCCAGCGCGCGCTCCACGGTCCGTCGCTGCCGGGAGGGCAGCCGCAGGCACTGCTCGCGGGCCTCGGGTGTGTACGTGAGCCGGTAGGGGCCGGGCGGAGACTTTCTGTGCTGACTCACCGGAATGACGAGGCGGCTCGGAGCGGGGATGGCGGCCGGCTCGACCCCAACGGACCCCCGTGGCCGGACTTCGGCCACACCCGGGGTCAGGCCGTCAGCGACAGCGGCTCCACCGCCTCGCTCGGCGCCTCGCAGGGGCTCGGCTGGGCCGTGCCCGCGCGGCGCGGCAGGCAGATGCGGAACGCGGTGCCCTCTTCGGCGCTGGAGCGCACCTGGAGGGTGCCATGGTGCGCCTGGACGATGCTGTGGGCGATGTAGAGGCCCAACCCCAGGCTCTCCCGCGCGGTCGCCTCGGTGCCGCCGCCGCGGCGGAACGGCTCGAACAGGTGCGGCAACAGCACCGGCGCGATGGGCTCGCCCCTGTTGTGGACCTCCAGGAAGACGGCATCCCCCTTCTCCCACGTGGAGAGGCGGACCGGCGAGCCGTCCGGGCTGTACTTCAGCGCGTTGTCGAGGAGGTTCGACAGCACCTGCGCCATCCGCTCCAAGTCCCACGTGCCGTGCAGGCTGTCTCGCGCGAAGTCACACTGGATGAGCCGCCCCGGGCGCGTCACGTTGAGCTCGTCCACCACCCGGGCGCACAGGTCGTTCAGGTCCCCGGCACGCGGGGTGATGGGGATGCCCCCGCCCAGCCGGGCGCGGGTGAAGTCCAGCAGCAGGTCCACGATGCGCTGGATGCGCTCGCCGCCCCGGTGCACCCGCTCGAAGGCCTTGCGCTGCTCGGGCGCCAGCGGGTTGGAGGCGAGCTGCCCCTTCGCCGCGGTGAGGATGACGGACAGGGGCGTGCGGATGTCGTGCCCCACGATGCCCACCAGCTGCTGGCCCAGCTCCGCCGCGCGCTGCAGCTCCTCCTCCGCGCGCCGCCGCGCCGCCAGCTCCAGCGCCTGGCGCTTCACCACCTCGCCGCGCACGTACAGGTCCACGAACACCCGCACCTTGGCGCGCAGGATGTCCGGGTCCACCGGCTTGAGCAGGTAGTCCACCGCGCCCTGCGCGTAGCCCCGCGTGACGTAGGCCGTCTCCCGGCTGAGAGCGGTGATGAAGAGGATGGGCAGGTGCTTCGTCCGCTCACGGGAGCGGATGAGGGCGGCCGTCTCCAGACCGTCCAGCCCCGGCATCTGCACGTCCATCAGGATGCAGGCGAAGTCCCCGCGCAGCAGCTCCCTCAGCGCCTCCTCACCCGAGCGGGCCGTCACCACCTCCTGCCCGAGCGGCTCGAGGATGGCCTGGAAGGCCAGCAGGTTGGCCGGGACGTCGTCCACCACGAGAATGCGCGCGCGCGGTGGCTCCACTTCGAAGAGGGCTTCGGAGGCTTCGCAGAGCCGGGAGAGGTTCGAGGGCACCTTGTCACGAACAGCACGCGTCCCTCAGGCGTTCCACGCCCAGGGACATTCCCGCCCCCGCCTCGCTGTCTGCTCCCCTGCCGCAGGCGCGGTGGGGTAGATAGGGCACCAGCCACCGGGCCTCCGGCCCCCCAGGACCGCACCATGGACTCTCCGCAGCACCTGCAAGCCCGCCTGGCCCTGTGCCAGCCCGAGCACACCGTGCTCGACCTCTTCATGCAGAGCCTCCTCGAGAGCATTGCGACGCTCACGGGCGCCCCACTGGAGGGGGCCGCCCCGAGGCAGGGCCCCGCCCCGCGCAACGCGCCGCCCTTCCGCCCCGCGCGCGACTACATGGAGGCCCTCCACCGGGGCGCCTCCGCCCTGACGGCCACCGGCCTGCCGTACGGGGACGCGGTGGAGAAGGTGTCCCTCCATGCCGCCAACCTCATCTTCTCCGCCCCCATGGGGGAGATGGTGCTGTCCGTGGCCGGCAAGGACCCGAACGAGGGCCTGTCGCTGACGCAGGGCATGGCCGGCGCCACGTCCAACTTCGGCGAGCGGGAGTACGAGCGCGTGTCGGACCGCTCGGCGCGCCTCACCTTCCGGGACGAGTACTTCGGCCCCGCGTGGACGCGCGCGATGACGCTGGCCGGCCTGCGCAAGGCGAACCCGGGCCTGGACTTCCAGGTGGAGCTGGAGTCCGGCGAGCCGCCCTACGCGAGCTTCACGCTGCTCGTGAAGTGGTGAACTCCCACGGCGGCCGGGCTTCCACGAAGGAGCCCGGCCACCGCGGAAGAAGGCGCGAGACGTCTCGGAGCGCGGGTCGCCCTCAGGCCTGGGGCGGCTCGCTGGCGCGGCGCTGCGCGACTTCCTTCTTCACCTGCTCCATGTCCAGGGCGCGCACCTGCTTGACCAGGTCCTCCAGCGCCGCCGCGGGCAGCGCTCCGGCCTGCTCGAACAGGAGGATGCCGTCCCGGAAGACCATCAGCGTCGGGATGGAGCGAATCTCGAACGCGCCGGACAGCTCCGGCTGCGCGTCCGTATCAATCTTCCCGAAGACGATGTCCGCGTGCTTGTTGGACGCCGCCTCGAAGGTGGGCGCGAAAGCGCGGCACGGACCGCACCACGCCGCCCACCAGTCCAGGATGACGATGCCTTCCTTGGACACCGTCTCCTTGAAGTTGTCCTTCGTGATTTCCACCGCCGCCATGTCGCTCCTCGCTTTCCTCTAGCGGACTTCCAGCAGCTCCACCTCGAACAGGAGGGTGGAGTTGGGGGGGATGACGGGCGGGAAGCCCCGGGCGCCGTAGCCCATCTCCGGGGGGATGGTGAGCTTGCGCACACCGCCCACCTTCATGCCGGCGACACCCTTGTCCCAGCCTTCAATGACCTGGCCCGCGCCGAGCCGGAAGGTGAAGCCCTGGCCCCGGTCACGGCTGCTGTCGAACTTGGAGCCGCTGGTCAGCGTCCCCACGTAGTGCACGGTGACGGACTTGCCGGCCGTCGCCTCCGCGCCGGTGCCCACCTTCACGTCTTCCACCTTCAGGCTCATTCACCTCTCCTCAGTCGGGACTTCCGCTGGAATGGAACACCTTAACGCGCCTGTCCCGCCCGCGCCGCACCGGAAAAACACGACGGCGCGGAGCCCGTCCGCTACCGGGCACCGCGCCGCCGCCTCAACCCGACTTCCGAGCATGCCTCGCGCAAGGCGGTCTTAGAACGTACCGCCGACGCTCAGGGTGCCCTGGTAGCTGCCGCCCTCGTTGAAGTCGCCGCCGCCCTCCTCGATGCCGGTAGCGAACTCCTTGTCGAAGAGGAAGTTGTAGTTGGCGCGCGCGTCCACGGTGAAGTTACCGACGTGGCCGCGGAAGCCCACGCCCGCCGGCACGCTGCCCACGGTGTCGTCGGTGTAGCCGAGCGACTCACCACCGCGGAAGTTGTAGTCGTTGATGCCGATGCCGCCGAGCACGTACGGGTGCCAGGGGGTGGAGAACAGGCCCAGCGTCACCACCGCGCTGCCGCCGTTGCGGATGAGGTCCGGGCCGTCCACCGCGCCGCCAGCGACGGGGAGGTCGATGTTGTTGAGCGCGCCGCTGTAGCCCAGCTCGAGGCCGAGCACCGTGGAAGGCTTCAGGGACGCGCGCACACCCGCCGTGGCGCCGGGGTTGATCCGCGGCGCCAGCTCACCGGTGTAGCCCTCCACGCCGCCGCCGACCAGCAGGGTCAGGCCGCGCGTGTCGTTCTTGTCCTTCTCCTCGATCTCCAGCGGCTCGATGGGCTCCGCGGCCTCCGCCGTGGGGCGGAAGTCGGACGGAGGCGGCGTGGCGATGCCGCTCCCACCGGTGGCGTCATCCTGGGGCAGCGCCTGCGACTGCGGCTCCTGGCTCAGGTCCGGAGCGGGAGCAGGAGCGGGAGCGGGAGCGGGCATGATGCCGCTGCCGCCCGTGCCCTGGTTCACCGGCTCGCAGCGCAGGAGGACCTCACCCTGTCCCTGCTGGCCGCTGCCGCCGATGCCCGGCTCCTGGACGCCCATGCTCGGGTCCTGTCCCACGTCTCCGCTGCCACCGACTCCCTCCTCGAGCAGCGGGTCCTGCGCGGCGCCGGTGGAGCCGGGCACGGGCTCGGTCTCGATGATGACGTCCTCCTCCTGCTGCACGTCGTCCATCGGCATCTCGCCCTGCGGTGCCTGGGCCATCATCGTGCCCTGCACGGGCGTGTCCTTCGATGCCTGGGAAGGCGGGCAATCCCCCTCAGCCGCCATGGCCGCCGTGCCGTACATGAGCGCCGCGACGGCGCCCGCCAGAATCTTCGCTTTCATCCAACCCTCCATCGTCGAGTGGCTGACATGAAGGTTGTTTGCGAAAGCACATCCGGCAAGGCGCTCCCCCTCTCAGATCACCTGCCGGTGTGGCCGCCCGAGCACCGGGCGGCCAGGCGTGGAGAAGAGGCAACACGGCTTGCGCGCGCTACGTGTCGCGCATCCACTCGGTGCCGGTGACGACGGGCAGCTGCAGCGCGCGCTCGCGGTCCAGGTCCAGGTTTCCGATGTGCAGCGACAGCGGGGACTGAACCCATTTGTAGATGGACTGCTGGAACAGGCGGACGAACTTCTCCACGTAGCCGCTCAGCCGGGGCGCCTCCACCTCCGGGAACATGGCGGTGAGGGCCTGGAGCATCTCGGCCGGCGTGAGCTTCTCGCCCGCATGCAGATAGAAGCACGCGTCGAGCACGGGGAAGGGCATCAGCTCCTCCTCCCCCACCTGGTTGTGCGCCAGCTCCGGGCCGGCGGGCTTGGCCAGCACCTTGCGGATGCCCTCGGAGCCCGTCTTCTCCTGGAGGTAGTCGAGCAGGTACATCACCACCGTCTTCGGGACGTTGGCGATGACGGCCAGCGCGCCCATGAGGTCGCCGCCAATGGTGGTGTAACCCACCGACTTCTCGCTCATGTTGCCCGTCTGGAGGAACAGGCCGCCGCAGGAATTGCTCCAGTTCCACATGCGCTGCGCGCGCAGGCGGGCCTGGATGTTCTGCTCTGTAATCGGCGTGACGGGCTTGTCCCCCAGCATCTTCTGGGCGATGGCGCGCTCGCGCTCGAAGGCCTCGTCGATGGAGACAATCTGGAAGGGAACGCCCAGCTCGCGGGTGATGGTCTCCGCGGCGTCGCTGGTGGCGTCGCTGGAATAACGGCTGGGCATGTAGAAGGCGCGGATGAGCGAGCCCGGGTCCTCGGGCCGCGCCTTCTTCGCGTAGCGGTGGGCGATGAGGAGCGTCAGGAGCGAGTCACGGCCGCCGGACAGGGCGATGCCCAGCACCTTGAAGGCGCGCGTCTTCTCGAAATAATCCCCCACGCCCAGGGCGAGCGCGTCGAGGATGTCCTCGCAGAGCGCCTCCCGGGCGGGCCGGCGCTGGTCGGGGCCGGGCAGGAAGAAGCTGCGGTGCGCGGGCACCGGGTAGGCCAGGGACTCGCGGCGGGTGTGCACCGCCTGGGTGCAGTCCAGCACGGGGACGCGCTGGCCCCCCTCCGACAGCCAGGACTCGCGGTCCACGCGCCAGGTGGTGGCCTCGCCGCGCAGGCGCAGGGTGCGGTCCAGGTCCACCACCGCCGTGGAGTAGCCTTCCTGGAAGCGCGGCGTCTCCATGACGTGGCGGCCGTTCTGGTTGAGGAAGCCGCCGCCGTCGAAGATGAGGCCGTCGTTGCTGCCCACCGCGTTGCAGTAGGCGATGGTGCACTGGTGGTCCGCCGCGCGCGTGGCGATGAGCTCGCGCCGCGTGTCCACGAACCCCAGCCGGAAGGGAGAGGCGGACAGGTTCACCACCAGCTCCGCGCCGGAATACGTGCGCCGCCGCATGGGGCCTTCCGGGCTCCAGATGTCCTCGCACACCTCCGGGGCCACCACGCCGAAGTCGAACTGGAAGAGGTAGTCGCCCAGCGGCACGCCGCGGTGGGTCTCCGCCATTCCCGGGTAGCCGCGGCCGAACGTGCGCGTCTCGTAGAAGACGCTATAGGTGGGCAGCTTCTCCTTGGGCACGAGCCCGAGCACCCGGCCGCCCGCCACCACCGCCGCGCAGTTGAGGCGCAGGCCCTGCTGGGCGATGCTCACACCCAGGATGAAGACGGTGGGCAGCGAGGCCGTCTCGCGCGCGAAGCGCTCCAGCTCCGGCCACTGCCGCTCGATGAAGCCCTGCCACTGCACCATGTCCTCGGCCGGGTAGCCGGCGATGACCTGCTCCTGGAAGACGCCGAGCGTCACGCCTTCCGCCGCCATCTTCCTCGCCTGGGCGAGCACCCTGTCCGTGTTGCGGATGAAGGCGCCCACGGTGGTGTTGACACTGGCAAGCCCGAGCTTCACGAGCCGCATGGTTGTTCCAGTCCCCTTCCCGCCAGGACGGCCGGGAAGAGTCCCAGGTCCGGCGTCATGTGGGCACAGCAATGCCCGGCCCGCCGCGCAAGGCAAGCGCTACCGCCACCCAGGGCCCGTGGCCCCCTTCAGTTCATGGGCCCGGAGGGCCGCACGGGCTGGAGGCGGGCGATGAGCTCGCCCACGTCCTCCAGCACCCCCTCGAGCCGACGCTTGATGTCCAGCTCGCCCAGCAGCTCCTGCCGCCGGTCCGGCTCCGGGACGATGGCCGAGGCCACCACGTCCGCCAGCATGCCGCCCGTGGCGCGGGCCGCCACCGGCAGGAGGTTCTCCGCGAAGGAGGGCGGCACGCGGCCGGCCAGCTCGAACACGGCCTGCCGGAGCTGCTCCTCCTCCGGGCCCTGGTAGGGCAGGTCCGGCAGCATCTCCGCGGAGACCTCCCGGTAGAGCTTGTCGTTCGACAGCTCGCTGACCAGGCGGACGCGGGACACGCCCTGGAGGAGGATGTTGTAGCGCCCCTCCTCCACCTGCTCGTCCCAGATGATGATGCCCGCGCACATCATGGGCTGCATGGGAGGCCGGCCCTCGTAGCGCCCCTCCCAGCCGGGCTCGAGCTGCCCCAGCGCCATGACCCGGTCCCCCGCGAGCGCGTCGCGGACCAGGGCCCGGTAACGCGGCTCGAAGATGTGCAGGGGAATGACGGTATGCGGGAAGAGCACCGCCGACGGGAGTGGGAAGACCTTCAGCGCGCTGGCAGCGCGCTCGACGCGTTCTTGAGCGGTCATGGCGGGCACCCTGTGTTGATAAGCCCAACAGCCCCAGGACGCATTCCAAACATGCGGCCAGCCGAGCGTTCCTGAACGCTCACGGATGACCAAACCCCTGGATTCAGGGGCCATTCCATGGTTCCGGGCCGCATGGACCTGCACGTGAATCTCGAGAACCGGCGCGACCTCGCCGGGCAGATATACCGGGAGCTTCGCGCGGCCATCCTCGACGGCCGCCTGCGGCGCGGTGAGCGGGTGCCCCCCACGCGCGAGCTGGCCGAGCGCCTGTCGGTGTCTCGCAACACGGTGAGCGTGGCCTACGCGTGGCTCACCGCGGAGGGCCTGCTGTCGGGCCGCGTGCGCGCCGGCAGCTTCGTGCAGGGCGAGCCCCGGGAACGGGGCCCCGCCCGCGCCAGCACGGGGGTGAAGCTGCGCGCGCGCTCCGTCTGGAGCACCCTGCCCGACCCGCGCTCGTCCGTGGACCCCGCGCCGTACGACTTCCGCGTCGGCATCCCGGACGGGCAGCTGTTCCCCTTCGAGACGTGGCGCCGGCTCGTGGCGCGCCAGCTCCGGGCGGCGGCGCTGCCGGCGGGCTACCCCGAGGCCAGCGGCCACCCCGCGCTGCGCGAGGCGATTGCCCGCCATGTCGGCGTGGCCCGGGGCGTGCGCGCGGAGGCGGGGGACGTCCTCGTCACGCATGGCGCGCAGCAGGCGCTGGACCTCATCGGCCGGGTGCTGTTGGAGCCGGGGGACTGCGTCGCGGTGGAGGAACCCGGATACCCGCCGGCGCGGATGCTGTTCCAGTCCCTGGGCGCGCGCGTCGTCCCCGTGCCCGTGGACGCCGAGGGGCTCGACGTGGCGGCGCTCCCGGACGAGGCGCGCCTCGTCTACGTCACGCCCTCGCACCAGTTCCCCCTCGGCATGGCCATGTCCCCGGCGCGGCGGACGGCGCTGCTGGACTGGGCGAGGCAGCGGGACGCGGTGGTCATCGAGGATGACTACGACAGCGAGTTCCGCTTCGGCGGCCGGCCGCTGGAGACGCTGCACGGCCTGGACCGCTCCGGCCGCGTCATCTACGTGGGCTCGTTCTCGAAGGTCATGCTGCCCGCGCTGCGGCTGGGGTTCCTCGTGGCGCCCCCGTCGCTCCAGCGCGAGCTGCGGCTGGCCAAGTACGTGTCGGACTGGCACAGCCAGCTTCCGGCGCAGGCCGCGCTCGCGCGCTTCATCGACGAGGGGCTGCTGGCGCGGCACATCCGCAAGATGCGGCGCGAGTACGAGCACCGGCACGAGCGCATCCTGGAGCGGCTCACGCGCCACTTCGGCGACTGGCTCCAGCCCCTGCCGTCCAGCGCGGGCCTGCACCTGAGCGCGGCCTTCCGCACGGGCGGCCGGCGGCTGGAGCAGGACGTGGTGGAGCGGGCTCGGAAGGCCGGCGTCGGGGTCGCCCCGCTCTCGCGCTACCACGCGGGCACGCCCGCGCGGCCCGGGCTGGTGCTCGGCTATGGCTCGCTGCCGGTGGCCCGTATCGACGAGGGACTGCGGCGCCTTCGCGCCTGTGTCGCGGCGGCGGCCGGGGACTGAGCGCGCGCGCCCGCGAGAAAAGAAGACGCCCCGGCCACCCTCTCGGGCGACCGGGGCGTTTCCACGAGTCCGTCAGGAGCGGCCGGGCCGGGCCGCCTCCGTCGGGACTCCGTCAGCTCAGTTGAACGTCACGACGAGGGAGGCGTTCTCGAAGCCGCCCTTCGCGCCGAACACCTGGATGTAGAACTTGCCCGCCTGGACGTTGTTCAGGTTGCAGTTCTCGGTGCTGTGCTCGTTCACGCCACGGCAGTCGTAGGTGAAGAAGTTGGGGGCCGCGGCGCGCTGGACGTAGAGGTCCGCGTTACCCGTGCCGCCACGCACGCGGACGTGGACGTTGCGCAGCCCCTCGGGGTTGCTGGTGTGCTCGGGAATCTGGACCGTGAACACCTGCGACGAGCCCGCCGCGCCGGAGATGCCGGTGACTTCCACGCCCGGCTCCACGGGGACGTAGCCACCCTTCCACGTCACGACCAGCGACACGCCGGAGTAGGCGCTGAAGCCGTTGAGCATCACGTACCAGGTGCCGTGGCTCGGCGTGGGGAACGAGCAGGTCTCGTTGTTGCCACCGGAGTACGGACGGCAGTCGTACTGGGTGGTGGTGGGGGCGTTGTTGAAGCGGACGTGCATGTCCGCGTCACCCGTGCCGCCGGACATGGTGAACTTCAGGTCCGTGGCGCCCTCCGGCACCTGCACGGAGAAGTACTGCTTCGAGCCGCGCGTGCCGGACAGGTTCGTGGCCGGGGTGTCCTTCGGCAGCGGCGTGTTGGGCGGCGGAGGCACCGGCACTCCCACGCCGACGGCCTTCCAGGCGTTGCTCACCGAGGCGATGGTCGCCGCGTCGTAGCCCAGCTGCGCCGCCGCCTGCTCGGTGGCGACCTTCGACTGCTCGAAGGTGGAGGACGGCAGGAGGATGTCGGCGTTGGCCTTGTACCAGATGCGCGCGGCCTTCTCGATGCCGATGCCCGCGACGACCTGGGTCGTCTTGCCGCGCGGGTGCGTGCCACCCTGCGACAGCAGGTAGAACGCCAGGTTCGGGATGCCGGAGCTGTAGTGCACGTCCACGCCGGACGAGTAGTCCGGGAAGTAGTCCAGCGAGACGCCGTCGAGCGTCGGGCTGTGCATGTAGCGGAGCGCGTCGTTCGGGACGTTCGGCGTCCACACGTCGTCGCCAATCAGCCAGTGACGGGCCGACACATCACCCGCGCCGTCGCCGTACCACTCGCAGACCGCGCCGAAGATGTCCGACATGGACTCGTTCATGCCGCCGGACTCACCCGAGTAGATGAGGTCCGACTCGTTGTCCGTCACGGCGTGGGTCAGCTCGTGCGCCGTCACGTCCAGCGAGTTGGCCAGGTTGGTGGCGGTGACGTTGTCGCCGTCGCCGTACACCATCTGGGTGCCGTTCCAGAAGGCGTTCACGTAGTTGACGCGGTGGTGCACGGTGCTGATGAGCAGCCCGCCCGCGTTGTCGATGGAGTCGCGACCGAACAGGTTCTGGTAGCAGTTGTAGACGGTGCCCAGGTGGTCGTAGTTGGTGTTGACCACGGGGTCGGCCACGGGAGCCTGGCCCTCGGTGCGGACGATGGGGCCCGGCAGGGTGCTCAGGTTCTTGCCGTCATGCATGCGGCGGTTGAGCGCCTCATGGATGGTCGGGATGCGGACCTGCACGTCGCCGTTGCGCGCGTCGACCAGGACGATGTCGCGCACGGGGGTACCGTCCGCCTTCTCGCCGGTCTGGATGACCTGGTACATCAGGCGCAGCTCGTCGCCGTCACGCCAGTAGACCAGGCCCGCCTCCGGAGCCTCGATCCAGCTTTCGAACGCCTCGCGGTCCCTGTCCACCGCGGCCAGCGCGGCCTCGGGGGCGATGGTGGCCTTCTCCGCGGACACCTTCAGGTCGCTGCGGACGTTGGTGTTCGCCGCGAAGACCTTGCCGTCACGCGCGTGCAGCCGCATCTCGCCGCCGTACACGGGGATGCCCTGGTGGCTGACGGCGAAGCGGTAGTGGGTGTCGCCCTGCTTGTCCTGGTACGACTTCGTCAGCGCCAGGTTGGCCGGCTCCAGGCGCAGCAGCGGCGCCACGTTGGAGACCACCGGCGCCAGCTGCGCGGCCTGCAGCGACTCCGGCGCCGCGGCATCCGCCACGGGCAGCACGCCCAGCTCGCCGCTGACGAAGGTGGGAGCGCCAGCATTGTCCCGGTCGAGGACAGACGCGCCATTCTCCAGGTTCTGGGCCTGGTCCCCCGTCTCCGGGGCCTTCGAGTCGGACGCCGGGGCGGACTCGTTGCACGCACCTACGATGAACGACAGCGCCGCGACTCCCAGCGCACCGAACATTCTTCTCTGCATCATGCTCCCCCTGGGGAAATACGTTCTGGGCGGATACTGCGGGAATCAGCGTCTCACGGTTTTTACATAGCTCTCAAGTACCCACGAGATTTTCCCGTATTGCTGCACCTCCTGCCTACCCAGGGAGCTGGGAGCTCCTGATTTCTCAGACGAAAACGGTGACAGGGAGGTGGGACGGAGTCGCGAGTGGGGTGACGTAGGATGCGCGCGTGGAAGCCTGGGAACCTCGCAGCGCGCATGTGGTGGACGTCCTCTTCGCGGGGCTGGCCCGCCGTGCCCGGCTGTTCGCCGCGGGCTGGGGAGACGAGCCCTTCCTGGCGAACGTGGCGGTGGGGACTGCGTTCCTCGCGGAGCCGGCGCGCATCACTCCCGAGTGGGGCGCGCCGGTGTCGCGCCGGGGAAGCGTGGTGCGGGACGGAACGTTCGCCTCGCCGCTGCCGATGCTGGCTCCGGCCGCGAGCACGGCGCATGTGCGTTGGCTGGGTGCCGGAAGTCCGCGGGGGCGCTCGGCATGCGTGGTGCTCGCCGCGTCGCGGGAGGAAGGCTTCGCCCTTCGCGAGCGGCTGTACGCGCCGCTGGTGCGAGAGGGCGTCGACCTGTTCCTGCTGGAGAATCCGTACTACGGCCTGCGCCGGCCGCTGGGGCAGCGGGGCGGAGCGCTGCGCACGGTGAGCGACCACGTGCTGATGAACCTGGGCATGGTGGAGGAGGCGCGCGCGCTGCTCGCGTGGCTGCGGAGCGAGGGCTACGCGCGGCTGGGCATCGCGGGGTACAGCATGGGTGGGTACATGGCGGCGCTGGCGGCGGTGCTCTTCCCGGAGCCCCTCGCGGTGGCGGCGCTGGCGGCGGGCGCGTCACCCGTGCCGGTGTTCACCCGGGGGCTGCTGTCGTGGTCCATCCGCTTCGAGGAACTGGACGGCTCGCGGCGGGACGCGGAGCGGGCGCGTGAGCGGCTGGGGCACATCTTCGACCTGGCGAACCTGATGAAGTTCCCTCCGCCCCGTCAGCCCGGCGCGGCCATCCTCCTGGCCTGCCGGAAGGACGGCTTCGTGCCGGGGGCGGAGACGCGCGCGCTGCACGCGCACTGGACGGGGAGCGAGCTGCGCTGGGTGAACGCCGGGCACGTCTCCGCCATCCTCACCGAGCGGGCGGCGCTGCGTGCCGCCGTCCGTGATTCGCTCGCACGCGTGCAACCCTGAGGCGCATCGACATGGCTCCCTTTCTCGGCCCGACCCGCGCGGAGGTACTCGCGACTCTGCATGGCCCCGGCGCGGAGAAGCGGCTCCCGCTCACCGTGGGACGCAACACCCCGGCGGCCATCATCTCCGTGCGGGACAGGCGATGGATGCTCCGCCTGCTGGTCCTCGACGAGGCCGACGTCGAGCGTCGCTATCAGGAGTCCCTGGCGCGAGGAGACGGCTGGATGCCGGAGATGCAGTGGGGAAGCCTGAAGGAAGGCGCTCCGCTGCTGGAGGCGGATTCACGCTGGGCCCATGGTCCGTAAAGGAGTTCGCGTCGTGCCTGCAGCCATCGAAGCCATCGAAGCCTTGAAGGAGCGCCTCGGTCGCGAGAAGGACCTTCCCGTCCAGTCGGTGCGCCTGACGCCCGTGGAGGCGGCGGAACTCGAGAAGCTGGAGCGCGCCCTGGGCAGCATGCTCCCAGCGTCGTACCTCCAGTTCATCGCCCGCCACGGCCTCCTGTCGGTGACGGACTGGCGGGGCCAGGAGCGCGCCCGGATGCTGAGCCCCTCCGAGGTGATGGAGGGGCACGAGTACCAGAAGGACTTCATCGAGGAGGACGCGTTCGGCGACGAGGAGGAGGACCTGGAGGCCGCCCGCCGGGAGGCGCAGGTCCGGAAGCGGCTCGTCCCCTTCCAGTACATCTCCTCCCGCGCCGTGAGCGACTTCTACTGCTTCGACACGGAGCTGCGCCGCGACACCGGGCCGCTCATCCTGCAGGTGTTCCACGACGACTTCGAGCTCGCGCCGTGGCTGCTGGACGCGTCTCCCGACGTCTCCTTCTGCACCTTTGACTTCGACGAGCACCTGGGCTGGGTGCTTCGCGAGTGCCTGGAAGAGGGTGCGTGGGGCCGGCAGGAGAAGTGACGTTGGCCCTCAAGTCCCGCCGTGTGCCGCCTCGCCGGGGAGGATGACCACCTTGCCGGAGGTCTTCCGCTGCTCCAGCGCGCGGTGTGCCTCCGGCAGCTCGTGCAGTCCGAAGGTCCGCTCCACCACGACCTCGAGCGTCCCAGCCATCACGCGCTCGAAGACCTCGCGCAGGACCTCGGCCTGGACCTCGGGCGGCAGCGCGGGGAAGGAGAAGCCGACGAAGCGCTGGTTCTGGAAGAGCAATTGGGTGACCTGCTCGGCGCGCAGGGACGTGCCGAACATGCTGTCCACGCCGAAGACGACGAGCCGTCCCTGGGGGGCCAGCGCCCGGAGGCTCTGTCCGAGCGCGTCGCCTCCGTCCCGCTCGAAGACCACGTCCGCGCCGCGCCCGTCCGTGGCCTCGCGCACCCGCTCGGGCCAGTCCGGGCGCGTGTAGTCGAGGACGACGTCCGCGCCCAGCCGCCGCGCGAGCGCCCGCTTCTCCTCCGTGCTGGCCCCGGCGATGACACGTCCCGCGCCCAGCGCCTTCGCGAGCTGCACCATGAACGAGCCGACGCCACCGGCCGCAGCGGGGATGAACACCGCCTCACCCTTCTTCAACTGCCCGGCGACACGCAAACCGGCGAGCGCGGCCGGTGCCTGGCTCAGCAGGGCCACCGCCTTCTCGAAGGGGAGCGCATCGGGAATGGGCGTCACGAGCGCGGCCGGAGCCACCGCCAGCTCCGCGAAGGTGCCCTGCCCCGGCAGCATCGCCACCACGCGCGCCCCGGGCTTCAGGTGCGTCACCTCCTGGCCTACCTCGCGGACCACGCCCGCGGCCTCGAAACCCGGAACGAATGGCGGGGGCGGAGCGCCCGGGAGGCGGCCCGCACGCAGCGGGAGCTCCGAGTAGTTCAGTCCGGCGGCGTGGACCTGGATGAGCACGTCGCCAGCACCGGGAACCGGCGGGGTGACGTCCTCGAGCCGAAGCTCCTCGGGGCCGCCGAAGCGCAGCAGTCGCATGGCCTTCATGTCTGTCTCCCTGGGGGGATGGAGTGTCGCGGCGGAAGGTAGTCGCGAGCGTTGGCGCTCTCACTGGCCGGCCGTCCGCATTCATGGTCCATTCGTCCTGGAGGAAGGCGCATGGACGTCCTGGCCGAAACGCTGCGCGGCATCCACATGCGGAGCACGGTGCACAGCCGGCTGGAGCTGTCCGCGCCCTGGGGCCTGCGCGTCGAGGCGCGAGACCGCCCCTCGTTCCACGTGGTGGTTCGTGGCGGCTGCCTGCTCGAAACCGGCGGTACGCATCACACGCTCGCGCAAGGCGACTTCGTCTTCATCCTCGGCAGGGTGTCCTACGTCTTCAGGGACAGCGAGAAGACGCGGCCCCTCCCGGCCAGTGAAATCTACGGACGCTGCGGCAGCACCGTCCGCCATGGGGGAGGAGGCGCGGCCACGACGCTCCTCTGCGGCGGCTTCGACTTCGATGGCACCCCGCTGAGCCCGCTCATCGCGAGCCTGCCTCCCATCCTCCACGTGAAGGGGGACGGCGGCGTCGGTTCGCGGTGGCTGGAGTCCACCATGCAGCTCGTGGTCTCGGAGCTGGAGGCCGCGCGCCCGGGCCATGAGACGATGACGAGCCGGCTGGGAGACGTGCTGCTCGTCCAGGCCCTGCGGGAGCACGTGGCCGCCCTTCCCGCCGGCCAGGGCGGCTGGCTGGCGGCGCTGGTGGACCCTCGGCTCGGCCCCGCGCTCCAGCGCATCCACGAGCGGCCGGAGATGGCGTGGACCGTGGAGGGGCTCGCGCGCGCCGCGGGCATGTCGCGCTCGGTGTTCGCGGCGCGCTTCAAGTCACTCGTGGGCGAGGGGCCACTGACGTACGTGACGCGCTGGCGCATGCACCGGGCCATGCAGTTGATGGGCACCGGCACGCGCTCGACGAGCGAGGTGGCGCAAGCCGTGGGCTACGAGACGGACAGCGCCTTCGTGAAGGCCTTCAAGCGCCACGTGGGCGAGACACCGGGCACCTGGAAGCGCCGCCTCACGGGCTGAAGCGGGCGACCGTACTCAGTGCCGAGAACCTCCCGCAACCGCGGCGATGGGCTCCTGCTCGTCCAGCGCGGGCCCGTCCGCCAGCGCCTCGTCCACGGTGGACATCAGCAACTCCGGACGCACGGGCTTCTCCAGCACGCGGTTGGCCACCGAGTCCATGAAGGCCCGCGACTCCGCCGTGTAGGCCCCGCCGGAGATGAACACCACGCGCTCGGCCTGTCCCGGCGCCATCGCGCACAGACGGCGATACACGGTGGCGCCGTCCGTCTCCGGCATCTGCAAGTCACACAGGATGATGTCGAAGCGGTGCCCCGCCGCCACCAGGGCCAGCGCCTCGCTGCCACGCGTGGTGGTGACGATGTCGTGGTAGGGCTCCAGGAGCAGCCGCATGGACTGCGCCAGCCTCGGCTCGTCGTCCACCACGAGCACCCGGGCGCGCCGGCTCCGGGAGGCGGGCAGCGGCTCGCGCGCCACGGGCCGCACCACCGGGCTCACCTGCTGCACCACCGGCGCGGCGGGCAGCAGCACGCTGAAGACGGAGCCATGACCCGGCTCGCTGCGCACCTCCAGCTCGCCCCCATGCGCGCGGACGATCTGCTGGCAGATGGCGAGCCCCAGCCCGGTGCCCTCGCCCTGGGACTTGGTGGTGAAGAACGGCTCGAAGATGCGGGGCAGCACGTGCGCGGGGATGCCGGCGCCCGTGTCCACCACGTCCACGCGCGCCCGGCCGGACGCGTCCGTGCTGGTGCGCACGCGCACCTCGTTCAGCGTGGGGCTGCCTTCGGGAATGGCCTGCAGCGCGTTCACCAGCAGGTTGAGCAGCACCTGCCCCAGCCGCGCCTCGCTGCCCAGCACGCGCGGCACCGGCCCGAACTCCTCCACCACGCGCGCGCGGTGGCGCAGCGCATGGCTGACGATGCGCACGGCCGGAGGCACGAGCGCGTTGAGGTCCACCTGTCCACGCTCCTGGTCACCCTGGCGGCTGAACACCTGGAGGTCCCTCACGATGAGGCGGATGCGCTCGGCGCCTTCCAGCGCGCCCCTCACGCCGGAGAGCGCGTCCCGCACGCCGGCGAGACTCCCGTCGGTGAGGCTCCGGGAGGCGGCCTCCAGGTTCAGCACCAGGTAGGCGAGCGGGTTGTTGATTTCGTGTCCCACGCCGGCCGCCAGCGTGCCCACGGCGGCCACGCGCTCGGCGGCCACCAGCCGGGCCTGCAGCTCCTTGGTGGCGGTGATGTCGCGGTGGGTGGCCACGTAGTGGGTGATGTCGTCACCGGTGGCGCGCACCGGGGACAGGAGCAGCTCGCTCCAGACGGTGCCACCGTCCTTGTGGCGCAGCGGCACCTCCGCGCGCAGGGGCTCGCCGGCCAGCAGCACCTGCCGCGAGCGCTCGCGCAGCTCCGGCGTCAGGTCGCCGTAGAACGACGCGGGGTCCTGTCCCACCAGCTCCTCCAGGCGGCGGCCCAGCAGCCGGCACAGGGCCTCGTTGGCGAACACGGCGCGCAGCGTGCCCGGGCCGGTCACCTCCGTGATGAGGACGCCGTCGTGGACGCCGCGCACGGTGGTGGCCATCAGCTGGAGCTTCTCCACCGCCTGGCGGCGCTCGTCGCTCGCCGCCGCCAGCAGCATGCCGGTGACGGAGGTTACGGCGATGAAGAGCTGGAGCACCAGCAGGTCGTCCGTGAGCATCCCCGTGGAGAAGGGCCCCTGCCCGTACGCCGTGCCGGCGATGGCGGCGGTGGTGATGGCCAGCGTGGTGGCCGCCGCGCCCCGCGCGCCGAAGCGCAGCGCCGCCCAGGCCGACATGGGGAACAGCAGGAAGGTCGCCGCGTGCTTCGCGGTCAGCGACACCTTGGGGAGGAAGAAGATGGCCGCGACCAGCACGGTGGTGAGGCCCGCCAGCAGCAGCGCCTCGCTCCACCGCCGCGGCCGCGTCGGCTTCCGCAGGCACAGCAGTGGCGGCGCCACCACCAGCACGCCCATCAAATCTCCCACCCAC
>NZ_JABBJJ010000113.1 GCF_012933655.1 Pyxidicoccus fallax
GGCGGCGGAGGAGGAGGCAGCTGGTAGGCACCTCAGCCCAGCACCCAGTGGCGCTCCACCGTCCAGCCCAGGAAGCACCGGGCCTGCGGGGGCGCGTTGCCCATCCTTCCGCCCCGCACCGCGTGGCGCAGTCCCACCACGGCGCTCCCCAGCCGCCGCGGGAGGTCCCCGCGCCGCTTGGAGAGCGTCTCGCCCATCCACTCGACGAAGTCGGAGTGGGTCTCCTCGGGCCGCAGCGAGAGGAAGAACACCATCTGCCGCCACGCATACGCGGCGTTCTTCACGTTCCGCAGCCTCCCGTGGAAGTGCGGCGGCTGCAATTCGAGCAGCTCGCACACCCGCGTGAAGCAGCGCCGCGCCAGGGAGTCGAGGTGCGGCTCCAATGGGGTACGCAGCTCCAGCCCCTGCACCAGCGTGGCCAGGTTGTGGGTCGTGAGAATCTGCGCCTGCTCGATGACGCGGCCGTTCGCCGCGACGCTCCACTCACGGGTCGGGCCGCCCGCGCGCTCGATGCAGAGCGCCGCGAAGCCCTGCGACGTGTTCTTGTCGTGGCGGGAGCGCTTGCCGTCGTTCATCGCCCGCAGCCGCGCGAACGGGATGTCGTAGTAGCGCTCGTACAGCGTCCCCTCCAGCAGCGTCCCCGCCTGCTGCGCCGCCTTCAGGAACTTCTCCGCGAAGTCGCCCATGAAGATGTCCGCCGCCAGCTCGTCCACCACGGGCACGGAGAGCTCCGCGCCCTTCAGCAGGGCATGGACCTCCTGCAGGAGCTTGTTCGGGAGGATGACCTCCGGGAACGAGGTGAGCGCCAGCAGCACGAGCTGCTCCAGGGTCTGCCGCGCCCGCGTGGTCTCCTTCAGGCCGGAGGTCCGGTGCGCGTCGACCGCCCTCACCCACGGCAGCTCCTCCAGCCGCACCTGCGACTCCAGGTTCAGCAGCAGCAGCGAGCGTCGTCGGCGGAACGCCGCGTAGAGGGACGCATACAGCGTGCGCAGCGACGGCTCGGTGATGCCGAGCGCCCGCACCTGCGAGGACAATTGCGGCACGACGCGGGCGAGCGTCTCACTGGAGCCGATGACACCGCCCTCCACGAGCGTCTCCACGGGGGCGTTCAGCGCGAGCTGGAGCTTGCGCTCGATGCTGGCCGGAACGGGGAAGCCGTCCACGGGCGCGGTCAGCGCCTCCAGCGAGTCGAGTCCCTCGTCACCGGGAATCCCCTCCAGCCGGCGCAGGACGGCCTGGGCGAACGACACCCTGTCGGGACGCTCCAGCTGACGCCGCTGGCTGTCGCGGAGCGCCTGGGTGCGCGCGGAGCCCGGCAGGCCACGCGCGCGGTCGATGTGCACGAGCGTGTAGCGCACGCGCTGCGACTGGCCGGGGTCGACGCGCGACCCCGCCGCGACGACAGCCTTCAGGATGTCATGCAGGCGTCCGAAGTTGAGCTGAGGCTTGCGCGGCCAGGCGCAGAGCGGGTGGGCGGCGAGCGCGGTCTGGATGTCGGAGAGCAGCGGGCGCGCGCGCGACGCGAAGTCCGCCGGAAGCTGGCAGAGGGGCTCGCCCTCCCGCACCGTCTCCGCCCACAGCGCGACGAGGCGGTCATAGAGCGGCGTCCACACCTGGGCCGACTCGCGCTGACGCTCGAGCGACTCACGGCGGCGCACCTTCGTGAGCGCCTCCCGGGTGTCGGCGACGTTGCGGACGTGGACGAGCGTGCCCACCGACTGTGGCTTCGTGTGCGGCACCGGGTAGAAGCGCAGGCGCGGCAGGAACGGCGCGAGGTCGTCGAGCAGCGCGCGGGCGCGGTCCCCCTCGCCATGGTCGAGCAGCCACGCCACGACGAGCAGCGCGCCCTCCTCGGGCACCTGGATGCGATAGCAGCCCGTCTGGAGCATCCGCCGCAGCTCCTCGAGGCCCGTGTCCCCCAGGTACCACGCGTTCAGCGCCGCCCTCGCGCCGTCCACGTCATGGATGCCGAGGCGCTCCAGGAGGGCATATTCGTGCGGTTGCAGCTCGCCCTCGGCCAGCAGCCGGCCGGTGGCGAAACCACCCTTCACCACCTCGAGCGTCGCCCAGGTGGGCACCTCTCGTACCGGCGCTCGCGAGCCGATGGACAGGGCGCCGCGCAGCATGCCGGAGAAGGTCTCCGTCCAGGCGCGCACCTTGTCCTCCGCGCGGGCGCGTGCCTTGGCGTCCGGGTGCGTCTCGCTCGTCCGGATGGCCTTCGCGAGCTGCCACAGCGGGTATTGCGTCCCCACCTCGACCCCACCCTCACCGCCTCGGTCCTTCCGGTCCATCTGGGCCCCCCTTTCCTGTACGTGCGCCGTCGAGCCTCCCGGCGCCACCATGGTGGCCGCCGCGAAGGGACGCGGTGGACGCGGTTTCACTGACGCCGCCGCATGTTAGCGCCAGGGAGGGCTTCCCGAAGGACAGCGGGGACCGGGGGAGGTGTCCCCCCGGCCCCGGGTGTGTGGACGCTCAGGGCTTGCCGAGGTTCGTCCAGGTGTTCGTGGCGGGCTCGTAGCGCTCGATGGTGTCGTCGGGGTTCGTCACGAAGAGGAAGCCGTTCGAGCTGAAGATGCGCGTCGCCGGCCCGTGGATGGCGTTCCACTGCGTGCCCGCGTACCTCATGACCCACGAACCATCCGGCCGCAGTCCGTAGACGTTGGCGCCGGCCGCGACGAAGCTCCGGCCGGACAGGCCGATGGGGGTCCACGTCGAGCCGCCGTCGTACCGCTGGATGGCGTCCTTGAGGTGGGTGAGGCGGTACATGCTCGTGCCACCGCCGATGAGCTCGCTGGCGCCGCCGCCCACCACGCTCCACGAGGCGCCCGCGCCGCTCCACCGCGCGGTGTAGTCATCCTGCCAGGAGCCGATGCCGAACACCGCCGAGGTGCTGGCGGCGAAGCGCGAGCCGGGCCCGCCGATGGTGGCCCACGTGTTGGCCACGGCGTCATACCGGGCGACGTTGCCGGTGGACGGGTCGGTGGCGCAGAGGGTGCCGGCGCACGCGAAAATCTGTCCGGCCGGCCCGCCGATGGCGACCCACCCGTTGCCCTGGAACTTCACCGGCGCGCCGCCGCCCGGAATCTGCCCGTAGAGCGTGTTGCCCACCGCGACGAAGGCCTGCCCCGGGCCGCCCACCAGCGTCCAGCCGTTGGCGTCACGCCGGTAGATGTCTCCGGTGGAGCGCTTGCGGGCGAACACCGTGCCGTTGGCGAGGCTGAGCACGTTGGTCGGCGCCTCGTAGAGCGACTGCGCGCCCTCGAAGTCCCACTGCGAGATGAAGTTCAGCGTGCGGGACGGGTCGAGCCACCCGCTCTCGGACGGGTAGTGCATGGCGCCGCGGCCGTCGTAGCAGGTCAGCGGCCGGTAGCTGCCGGTGGTGACCTTGCCGCAGCCCATGGCGGTGTCGTGCTCGTGCACGAAGCCCAGCGAGTGGCCGAACTCGTGGGTCAGCACCGCGAGCAGCTCCGCGTCGGTCCACTCGCCGATGGGGCCGAGCTCCAGGTACCGGGTGTTCCGGGCATAGTTGGGGAAGCCCATGCCGGCCCGCAGGCCCGAGAAGCTGAAGTTGCGCTCGACGTTGTATTTGACGTTGGTGTTGTTGCGGTTGCAGTTGATGGAGTCCTCCGCCTTGACGTGCACGAAGCGCACGTTGGCGGCGGCCTCCCAGCCGGACGCGGCGCGGTGCATGAACTCGACGAGGCGGTCGTACTGCGCGCCGAAGTCACCCGGCCGGATGCAGTAGCTGATGTTCCAGCGGTCGGTCCGGTTCCACGCGACGTCGGCCCCGGCCACCCGGAACACGGAGAGCGCGTTGGGGTTCCCGGTGAAGCCCTCCCAGTACTGGCGCACCGTCTCCAGGTCGGGCAGGCGCATGTCGCCCTCGACGAGGAACTGTCCGTCCTCCGTGGGGACGACGTGCTTCGCGCGCCAGGCCTCGAAGTCGGCCGCGGTGTTCTCCGCGGTGGAGGTGATGGCGTCCAGGTCGGGCCCGGTCTGCTCCATTCCCTCCGTCCCGCAGCCGCCCAGCAGCATTCCGAGTGCCGTCGCGGCAAGCGTGGCCGTCCGCCCCCACGGGCGTCGAGTGTGAGTCGTGAGCTTCATGTGAGAGTCCCCCGCGCCTCGAGGCCGTGCCCCGGCGCTTGTGGTGAGATGTCGCCGCGCCTGGATTCGCGCCGCGAATCGAGAACGAAGGGGGCTCGGGATATTCCCAGCGGGAAACGCGACGGAATTTCCCGGCCCGTGTCCTGGGGTCGTCGGACACACGCCCACGGAGACCGGAATGGATGCGAAGTTCCTGCTTGCCGCGCTGATGACCCTGCTGGCGAAGCCTGCGTCATCGGCTGGAATCCTGCTGAACGGCTACACGCACGAGGGCGAATGGGCGGGCGCGGTGACGCTCCACGCCGGACCCGAGGGCCGGGTGGAAGCGCTGAAGGACGGCGACTTCCTCTACCTGCGGCTGACGCGGGCGGGGCATCCCCTCTCCGGCGCCGACCTCTACGTGGGCCGGGGCAGCGAGCGCGCGTTCATGGTTCACGTCTCATCCGCCCTGTCCGAGGACGCGGACCTGTCCGGGCAGACGCAGTACGAGGCGGGAGTCTGGGGACAGAACCGCGACTGGACGGCGAACACCGTCACCGTCTACCAGGAGGATGGCAAGGTCCGGGTCGTCAACCCGGAGGCGCTCGAATACCAGTTCGCGCTCGGCAAGCTGCCGGCGAGCGGGGCCCGGTTGATGTTCGTGCTGAAGCGGCCGGAGACACGGCTCCCCGCGGAGGCGGACCTCCTGAAGACGGAGCGGTGGCTGCCGCTCGACCTCGCGCGCATTCCCCTGCGCGAGCCCGGCGGGAAGCCGTCACGCGAGAAGTGACCCGGCTACCACTGGACGTGCATGGTGCCGACGTGGCCCTGCTCGGAGATGACGGCGGGGCTGATGGTGCCGGTCGTCACGTCGCACTCATCGAAGAGGAGCAGGAGGGTGCCCTCCCACGCCGCGAAGGAGGCGGTGTCGAGCGTGGACGCGGAGCGCAGCTCCAGCGTCCCGGAGCGATGGGACTCACGCGTCCAGCGGAACGACAGGCCGGTGAAGAAGGGCCGGCACAGCGAATCCATGGCGGCGAAGAGGGCGGAGGGCGTCTTGCCGCTCAGCATGGTGACGGTCTGCATCTGCGGCTTGAGGAACTTCAGCGTCGTGCCGCGAGTGGCCTCATAGCCGAGGCGCCGGACGCCCTCGCGTCCCTTCAGGTTCATCACCGCGTGGAGGAGCGGGGAGACCGCGTCGATGTCCACCCAGGCGGAGTGCAGGGGCGGCGTGTCCATCAGCTTCGCGACGGGGGCCGGGACACGCTGGCGCACCTCCGCCCGCAGACCGAGCATCTCGAGCCCCGAAAGGTAGGACCGGAAGAGGCTGCCGGTGTACTTCCTGAATTGCTGCCCGCTCTTTTGCATGGACGGGTCTTCCTTACCCCGTGCGGGTACACAGACCAGCTTCGCCGAGTGCGCGCGGGGAGTTCCTTTCCGTTCGGCCAGACTGCCAGCCGGGCGCTCGGGCTCACGCGTCTCGATGGGGCTCAGCGAAGGTAGACGATGCCCCGCAGGACAAAGGCACCGCCGCCGATGGGGATACGTGCCTTCACCCGGGAGGGACGCTGGGGAATGAGGTGCGCGTCCTCGACACGCACGGCCGCCTCCAGGCCCGGAGGGCTTGCTTGGAGCAACGCCACGGCGGTCCCGTTGAAATAGACGAACCGGTTGCCGCAGCGGTGGAGCATGCGCCCCCGTGCGAGCGAACCCGTGCACCCCGCGGTGCCTTCGAGCGTGAAGCGCCCCTCGTCCACGAAGAGCCGTGGGCTCGGCTCACGCGGGGCTTCCCAGTCGAGGAGCACCTTGCCGGAGCGGACGTCCAGGAGCAGCACGCCGCTCATGTCCGCGACGGCGAGGACGTCCCCCTTCCGGAGCACCCCGACGACGAACGGAGGAACAGACGCACGCGGCCGGGAGCGGTACGCGTGAAGCTCCGACACGCACACCCCGCCGTCTCCGGCCGGGGCGCAGCCGCAGGGCTCCCGGTCAACCTCCCGCATTCGTGCCGGGAGCGGGACCGTCCAGAGCACGCGGTCCTTCGCATCGAGCCAGCTCACGGAAACGGCCTGGCAGACCGTCTCGGGCTGGGGACCGGCCTCCTCCAGGTCCCAGCGGAGGAAGGCACCCGTGCCCGCGCCCTGCGCGGAGGCCACGCCCGCCACCAGGAAGAGCACGAGGCCGCACCACCGCACCCTGCTCACGCCGACACCTTTCATGCGCGCCTCCGGTCAGGGCGTCCGAACGCACGGCGGCCCTGCTTATTCATTCACGCCGACGCCGGTACCACTGGCGAAGCTGCCGGTAGGTCTGCTTCACGGGAGGAGGCAGCGAGCCCGCCGCGCTCTGGCGGACCAGGGGCAGGATGTTGCCCTTGAGGCTCATGTGCCCTTCCCGGACGTCCCGGAGCAGTCGCGGGAACAGCCGGGCCCGCGTCACCTGGGCCGGCCGGGTCATCAGCGCCTGTGCCCGCGCCCTCCCCGCCCGCGCATCCCGGGCCAGCACATAGAAGGCCTTCACCGAGTGCGGGAAGAACGGGTCGAACACCTCATGGAGGCGCCGCTCCACGTCCGGCAGCCGCCGCAGGCCGTGCCGCTCGAACTGCCGCTCCCACCACTCCGTGTGGGCCCAGATGAGGTGACCCGAGGCGGGGATGGCCGGCGAGGTGTGCTCGGCGAGGAGGTACTCGAAGGGCTCGCGGGCCTCGAAGCGGGCGCGGTTCTCCTCGAACTCCAGCGGGAACTGCTCGCCGAAGACGCGGTCCTCGCCGAACGCGGGGATGACGAAGAGGCACAGGGCGTCCGGAGCGGCGACCTCCAGCACGGCGGCGATGTACTCGTGCAGGGCCTTCGGCGCCAGGTGCTCCCAGATGTCGAAGCCGCAGACCGTGTCGAAGCGGCGCCCTTGCGCGGCCAGGGCGCGGCAGCGCTCGCGCAGGTCTCCGGAGAAGAAGGCGTCGCGGATGTTGGGCCAGACGGAGGCGCGGATGTCCTCGCTGAAGTCCACGCCGGCCACCTCCACGCCCCGGTGCTGGAGCAGCGAGATGACGTCCCCGCGTCCACAGCCGAGGTCCAGCACCGACCGGGGTGACAGCTCGCGCACCAGCTCCGAGAGGAACCAGAAGTGGGTGACGCGGGTCGCGTCCTGCATCCCGCTGTGAGTGCGGTAGTACGCCTGGTCGTAGTAGCCGGAGTCGAGGATGTTGCTCAGCAGCTTCTCGAAATCCTCCGGGGCCTCGGCGTGGATGAGCGTGGCGGGCTGCCCGTGGTTGAAGAGCTTTCCATCAGCGAGGTACCGGGTGTCGATGAACTTCATGGCGCGAAAGATAGGCCCCCTGCCATGACCAAGGCCAGGACAGCCCGGTCCCCCGAGCCCCGCCCTCAGTCCCGCAGCCGCGCGGCGAGCCGGGTGAAGCGCTTCTGGGTCTCCCCGTTGCGCACGGCGATGCCCAGCGCCTTCTTGCTTCCCACCAGCACCACCAGCTTCTTGCCCCGCGTCACGCCGGTGTAGAGCAGGTTGCGCTGCAGCAGCGTGAAGTGCTGCGTGTGCAGGGGCAGCACCACGCACGGGTACTCACTGCCCTGCGACTTGTGCACGCTCGTGGCGTAGGCCAGCACCAGCTCGTCGAGGTCCGACCACGTGTATTCCACCGGCCGCCCGTCGAAGCGCGCCACCAGCGACTGCTCCTCCTTGTCGATGGCCTCCACCCGCCCGATGTCCCCGTTGAAGACGCCGAGCTCGTAGTTGTTGCGCACCTGCATCACCTTGTCGCCCACCCGGAACGTCCGGTTGCCCCGGGCCAGCTCCTCGCCGGTTGGATTCAGGTGCTCCTGCAGCGCGACGTTGAGGCTCGCCGTGCCGATGAGACCCCGGTTCATCGGCACGAGCACCTGCACCTCGTCCACCGGATGCAGTCCGAAGCGGCGGGGGATGCGCTCCTTCACCAGCGTCTTGAGCGTCGCCAGGATGGCCTCGGGCTCCTCCTTCTCCACGAAGTAGAAGTCCGCCAGCGCGTCCGCCGCGGGCACCTGCGGCATCTCCCCCTGGTTGATGCGGTGGGCGTTGGTGATGATGAGGCTCGCCTGCGCCTGCCGGAAGATGTGCTTCAGCCGCACCACCGGCACGTGCCCCGAGGCGATGATGTCCTGGAGCACGCTGCCCGGCCCCACGCTCGGCAGCTGGTCCACGTCCCCCACGAGCAGCAGCTGGCAGTGCGGGGGCAGCGCCTTGAGCACGTTGAGCATCAGCACGGTGTCCACCATGGACACCTCGTCCAGCACCAGCACGTCGGCCTCGAGCGGGTTGTTCCTGTCGCGCTGGAAGCTGTGCGTGCGCGGGTTGTACTCGAGCAGCCGGTGGATGGTCTCCGCCTCGCGCCCCGTCGCCTCGCCCATGCGCTTCGCCGCGCGGCCGGTGGGCGCCGACAGCAGAATCCTTCGGCCCTTCTTCTCCAGGATGGAGAGGATGGCGTTGACCAGCGTCGTCTTCCCGGTGCCCGGGCCGCCGGTGATGACCAGCACCTTGGCCACCATCGCCTGGCGCACCGCCTCCTTCTGCTCGGGCGCGAGTGTCAATCCCTGACGGCCCTCGAACCAGGAGATGGCCCGCTCCACGTCCACCTCCAGGGGCCGCCCCGGCCAGGCGGCGAGCGCCTTGAGGAGGTTGGCCACGCCGACCTCCGACACGTGCAGGGCCTTGAGGTACACCGCCTCGCAGGCGTCCTCGGGGCGGGGATGCGCGAGCGCGCTGGCCCCCTCCACCGTGAGGTACTCGGCGGCGCCGAGCCGGGTGATGGCCGCCTCCACCAACTCGGGCGTCACCTCCAGCATCTCCACCGTGCGCGCGGTGAGCTTGTCGCGCGGCGCGTAGAGGTGGCCCTCCTCGGAGAACTCGCGGAGCACGTGCAGCACGCCCGCCTCGGCGCGCTTGGGCGAGTGCGTGGGCACACCGAGCGACTGGGCGATGCGGTCCGCGGTGCGGAAGCCGATGCCATACACGTCGATGGCGAGCCGGTACGGGTTCTCCTGCACCACGGAAATCGCCTGGGCGCCGTACTGCTTGTAGACCTTCACCGCGAAGCTGGCGGGCACCTGGTGGGTTTGCAGGAAGACCATCACCTGGCGGATGTCGCGCTGCTCGGCCCAGGTCTCCACCAGCAGCTTGCGCCGCTTCGCGCCGAAGCCCTTCACCTCCGCGAGCCGCTCGGGCTTCGAGTCGATGATGTCCAGCGTCTCCATTCCGAAGTGCTGCACCAGGCGCTTGGCCATGGCGGGGCCCACGCCCTTCACCAGCCCGCTGCCGAGGTACTTCTCGATGCCCACCAGCGTCGCCGGCTTCACCGTGGCGAAGGAGACGACGCGGAACTGCTCACCGTACTTCCGGTCCTGCACCCACCAGCCGGTGAGGCGCAGGGACTCTCCCGGCTGGACGCCCAGGAGGTTGCCCACCGCGGTGATGGGGTCCTTGCGGCCGGAGATGGCCACCCGCACCACGCTCCAGGCGGCCTCCTCGTTGGTGAAGGTGATGCGCTCGAGGCTCCCCTCCAGGGTGGTGGTGGGGCGCGCGGGAGCGTTCGCCTCCAGGGACGCCGGGGCCCCGTCCCGCGCGATGGGGAGGGTGCCCCCCACGTCGGCGGCGTAACCCGGGCGGGGAGAAGAGGCGGACATGACCCTTGAAGTTAACAGGGCGGGCCGTCCTTGCCTCGACCGAGCTGAACGCCCGCCCTTCCCTTCCCGGCTGCCTGCCTGCCACCCGTCCAGCCACCGGGTGGTTCAGGGGAACCGCGGTCTCAGAAGGTGGTGATGGTCGGCGGCGTGGTGCTGGTGAAGAAGTTGGCGAAGCTCGCCGAGTAGAAGGTGCCCTGCCTGCCGTTCATCTTGCAGGCCATCGAGCCGGACACGCTGACGCCCGTGCCGGTGGAGTGGAGGCTGAGGTTGCCCGTGCTGATGCTGCCGGTCATGTAGTCGCAGAAGATGTCCGCGTTGCGCACGGTGGACAGCGACGTCGGATTCACGTGGCGCAGGCCGTAGACCTTCGGGGAGGAACCGGTCCAGCTGTTGCGCATCACCAGGCCCACGGCGAGCCCCTGGTCCGAGCCGACGATGGCCACGTGGCTGGGCGCGTCCAGCGGAACGGTGTGAATCACCTGCGAGACGCCCGTCGCCAGGGTGCAGGTGGCGCCGCCCGTGCGGGTCACCACGATGTTGTACGTCGGCGGCGCGGTGGTCACCTGGACCGACGCCACGGAGTAGTCACAGCCCTGGGACGTCGCCGTCGTCAGGCTCGCGGTCTGCTGCGCCAGGGACTCGCCCTGCTCCTGCTGCTCGTCCTGCGGACCACCACAGGCGGCGACGACGAAGGCGGAAGCCAGACACACCACGCGCGTGAAGTGATTCATTTGGGAGACCTTTCCTTTGCGGGGAAGGCCCATACGCTAGCAAGCAGGACTGACGGGACAAAGACACCCCTGTTGCATCTGCCATTGACGCGGGGCGGCGCATGTGTGCGGCGTGGTGTGAGTCTTGGGTGACCCGGGAAACACATACCTACAAGTCCCTCGGGCCAATGACAGGCGGGGACAGGGCGACGCTGTCCGGCGCGGCGCACATCGTCAGCGTGGCTCGCGCAGCAGGTGCTTCAGGTAGCGCCATTCGGGCACTGACCCGGCGCGCCCCGGGCTTGGAGGGCCCGGGGCGCGTGGGGTGATGCTCAGGGGGATTCCAGCTGGCAGTACATGTTGCAGCCGTCCCCGTTGACGGTGTTGCCGTCGTCGCATTCCTCTCCCAATTGGAAGACGCCGTCACCGCACGTGCGCACGCACTCGGTGCGCTGGGTGCTGAAGTTGTTGAGGGTGAGCCGGTAGCTGGACGCGGTCGTGTGGCGCTCGGCCTGGAACACCACCACCTCGTAGATGCGGCCCACCTCGAGGCCCAGCTGGCTGGCCCGCTGGGACAGGGTGATGGTGCCGTCCAGCGCGCCGTGGACGCCGCCCATGTCCAGCGCCAGCCTCTTGTTGATGAACACCCACACGTCATCGTCGCCGCGGAAGGAGAGCACCTCGGTGCCCTTGTACTCGAACCAGTAGCGGGCCTCGCTGGTGAAGCTGAAGTTGTGGCCGTTGGTGCGGGGCGGCTCGTTGCCGGAGGCCACCCAGCCCTTCCCGTCGAGCGGGAAGAAGGTCTGGCTGTCGAACACGTAAGCGCCGCTCGGCTGACGCGCGAGGACCAGCGTCTCCACCACGGTCTTGTTGACGTTGATCACGTCCCGGTACCACTGGTCGAAGGCCGCCCGGCCGTTGGTATTGGCGGAGCTCATGCCCTCCTTGGCGTAGACGGGCTTGCCGTCGTTGCCCAGGGTGGCCGCGACGATGCCCGTCTCATGTCCGCCGTTCTTGTTCTCGAAGTCGATGTGGCCGCGCGGCAGGCTGCCCGTCGAGGCGAGGTCATAGCCACGGAAGTCCCGGTAGACGATGGGAATGGACAACTGCGCCGGAGGATCGTTCTCGATGTTTTGGCAGACGAAGCCCTCCTCGAGCTGGCATGTCGGCGAGCAGCCGTCGTTGGCGCGCGTGTTGCCGTCATCGCACTCCTCGGTGGTGCTGTTGGGCAGAATCACTCCGTCGCCACACACCTCTTCGCATACACCGTTGTCGCAGCGGGGCTCGCGCGTGCACAGCGGCGTGCAGCCGTCGCCCAGGTTGTTGTTGCCGTCGTCGCACTGCTCGGTGCCTTCGCGAATCCTGTCACCGCAGACGGTGGGAACGCAGGCCTGGCCCGGGACGGGGCACTTGTAGCCGGACTCCAGGCGGCACGTGGAGTCGCAGCCGTCGCCGTTCACGGCGTTGCCGTCCTCGCACTCCTCGGCGCCCGCGATGAGGAGGTCGCCGCACGCAGCCGCATGGCAGGGGCCCCCGGTGGAGGAGCAGTTCCAGCCGGGCTCCTCCTGGCAGGTGGCATCACAACCATCTCCGCCAGCGGTGTTTCCATCGTCACAGGTCTCGGAGGGTTCGACCTGGCCATTGCCGCACACGGCCAACCGGACGCAGGGCTGGCCCTCCTCGGCACACGCCCAGCCCGGCTCGATCGCGGCACAGGTCGCCGAGCAGCCATCGCCGCCCACCGTGTTGCCATCGTCGCAGGCCTCCGAAGTCTGCTTCACGCCATCGCCACAGAGCGGGGCTCCCGCGTCGGTGCCCGCGTCGTCGCTGCCCGCATCGGCTCCGGCGTCGGTGCCCGCGTCATCGCTGCCCGCGTCGGTGCCCGCGTCATCGCTGCCCGCGTCGGTGCCCGCGTCATCGCTGCCCGCGTCGGTGCCCGCGTCAGCACTGCCTGCGTCGGTGCCCGCGTCGTCGCTGCCCGCATCGGTTCCCGCGTCGGTGCCTGCATCCTCACCGGCGTCAGTGCTGCCTGCGTCGTCGCGGCCCGCGTCGGTTCCCGGGTCCGTGCCCGCGTCGTTGCCGCCCGCGTCGCTTCCAGCGTCGGTGTCAGTCTGTGTTCCCGCATCGGAGCCGCTGTCCGGCGTGGACGCATCCCGCACGTCCGATGGCGTGCCCGCGTCCCGGTCACTGGAGTCGTCATCTCCACAGGCCGTCAGGCAGAGGAACAGGGCGGTGAATAGCGCACTGGCAAGTCGTCGGGGAACGGGCCGGGATGTCATGGGGTGCTCGGGGTGGGAGTGGTTGATGGCGGTTGGCTATTGTAATCCAGTTTCTGACAACCATTCGCGGAAGTGCCCTCCCGCGAGTTCCGGTCCGCCACGGGCGAGGCACCCGGGCGCTTCTTTGGGGCGGACTCCTGCTGCTGACAGTGTCGGGCAGCGACAGGTGTCCACCCCACCCTCCCGCGGTGGCGCGGCCCCGCCGGTATCATCGGGAGCATGAACATCATCCCTCTCCTGGAGGTGGAGCGGCGCCTCGAGCGGCGCGAGGACCGGATGGCCCTTCTCGACGAGCTCGGCAAAGGCTCGGAGCCGGAGCGCTGGCTCGGGAGGGCACTGCGGCGGGACCTGGCCTTCCTCGCGAAGCACCCGGACCTCACCTTCCCGTGCGTCTACCGGCTGGGTTGGTGGCACGACGCACCCGACGCCGGTACGTCGCTCCGGTCCGCTCCGCTGCGGCCCCTCCTGGAGGTGTGGCGGCGGGAGTGGGAGTCCCAGCGCCGGGGGCCCTGGCTGCGAGCCCTCCGGCCACCGGTGATACCCCTCGATTCACCCCTGCTCGAGGAGTACTGCGGCGTCGACTGGCGCGCCCCCGTGGCCTTCTCCCGGGACGACACCGTGGTGGGAGCCCGCGGTTCCCCGCCCGTCGCCTGGGAGCGCGAGAGCGGGAGGTGGCTGTCCGGAGACGAGGCCCGCGCGCGCATGGGCGCAGCCGAGTCTCCCCGCTACGCGTTCGGGGACCAGCCCTCGGCGGACTGCGAGTGGCTCTGCGACAACCTGACGGGCGAGACGATGGGTTTTCCCCTGCCCCTGCCAGGCTACATGTCCTTCAGACAGTACGCCGTCGAGCTCTCGGAGGGACGGGTGCTGGCGGCCGCCGAGAGCGACGATGGCGGGGGCGCGTTGTACCTGGTGGACTTCCGGAACAAGCAAGCGCTGTTTCAATTCGACGAGCTCGGCTGGCGCATCGACATGGCGGGCTCGCTGAACAGGCAGCTCGCCCTGGTTCGGGACGCGTGGGGCGACAGCTTCTTCCTCGAAGCGCTGGATACACCCAGGATGCATGGGCCGTTCCTCATCGGCCATGGACACAATGCGCTCTCTTCCCAGGGGCGCCTCGCGGCCACCGTGATGCACGGCGTGCTCCGTGTCTGGGATGTGCGGGACCTCTGGTCACGGCCGCGGCCACGGCCGCTGAGCCCTCCCTGGGAGCAGAGCGCCCGCTTCTCTTCCGATGGGGAACTCCTGCTCACGGAGAATCTGCTGTGTGATGCCCGGACCGGACAGGTCATCCAGACGTTCGATTTTTCCGAGAGGCGCGGGGTGTGGCTGGCGGGAAGGCCGCCGAGGAAGGGCCGGGCGCTGGTACGCGGCGGCTTCATTGAAATCAACGAACAGGGCGTCCAGAGGTGGGACGCGCGCGGTCAGCGCATCGTCCAGGACGGGGGCCGCGGTCATGAAATCCTGCCACATCTCGTGATTTCGCCGGACGGGACGCGCTACGCGTGGAGCCTGGGGCTCTACGGCCACCCCGAGGTCCAAATCCGGAGGCTGGAAGACGACCAGGAGCTGACATGCCTCCCGGGCTGGAAGATAGAGCCGCTGGAGTGGTCCCCCGGTGGAGAGCTCCTCGCCTCCCTCACGGGCGAGGGCGAGGTCCGGCTCCTCCCTGAGAAAGGACGGGAGCGGACCCTGGGAGCGCATCCGCACGCCACCCACGTCCGCTTCTCGCACGATGGCCGCCTGCTCGCAGCCCTCGACGATAAGCACGTGAAGATATGGGACACGCGGACGGGGCTGCTCCACGCGGAGAGCCTCCTGTCGGACCTGGGAGTCGAGAGCGCCAGGGACGCACTTCCGTTCGGCTGGGCCGGGTTCCACGAGCATGGGCACCCGTACGTGGGGCGCTTCGAGGGCGGGGTCTTCGAAATCACCTACGGCCAGGAGGGAACGACGGTGGCGCGAGTCCCGTCGGGCGAGCCGCTGATTTCGGACCCGACGGGCACCCGCTGGGCGGGCAGCACGAGTCACTACGCCCTGGAGGAGCGCTGACGTGGGGACGTCACCTCACGCCGGCTCCCGCCGCAGCCACGCCGCGAAGCCGTGGAGGCCGGGAAGCTGGTAGCTCCAGAAGGCCTCGATGGCCTCGCGCAGCGCCTCTTCCTTCTCGTGCGCCTCCAGGATGGCGGCCAGCGTGCGCCGGGTGTTCTCGAAGATGCGGGTGAGCACGAAGCGCGCGGCGGCGCTCACCCGCAGCCCCGGGCTCTGCTCGCGCAGCTGCGCCAGCGTCCCCGCCACGAGCAGCTCGACGAAGCGCTCGCCGAAGCGCGCATAGGCCGTGCCCTCGGCGCGGTCGAGCAGGATGACCACGGCGAGCCGGTTCTGGACCCAGAAGCGGAGCAGCTCGTCTCCCAGGTCCCCCGTGCTCCGCGGGGCCTCGTCGAGCGTGGCCCGGGCGAGCGCGCGCACCCGGCGCTCCAGCAGCGACTCGAAGCGCTGCGCCAGCTCGGGCGTCACCACCGCGTCGAACAGCTCGCCCTTGCCCGCGTAGTAGCGATACGTGCTGGCCGTCCCGAGCCCGGCGCGCCCGGCGATGGCCGTCATCGTCGCGCCCGCGAAGCCATGCGCCGCGAACTCCTGGAGCGCGGCGGCGAGGATGCGCTCGCGCACTTCGTCTTTGAGGACCTGGGGCATCAGCTGTCGAACATGCGGGGGTACGAATAGGGAGCCCACCGATTCTGCCACGGACGCGCCGCCTCGAGCTGGTACGCGAGCCCGAGCAGCAGGGCCTCGGCCCCCGGCGCCGCCGCGAAGTGGGTGCCGATGGGCACTCCCCCGTCCGTCCAGTGGAGGGGCACGGACATGGCCGGGCTGCCCGTGACGTTGTGGATGGGCGTGTACCCGACGGCGCGGGCGGTGCGCCGGAGCAGCTCCTCCCGTGGCACGAGGGGCGACAGGTGGCCAAGCCGCCAGGGGGTGTCGGCCAGTGTGGGGGTGAGCACCACGTCGTACGGGGCCACGGCCGCGAGGTAGCGCTCCGTGCTCCTCGCGAACACCGCCCGCGCCTCGGAGAGCGCGCCGGGACCCCGGCGCGAGAACTCCTCCACGAGCGACCAGGTGAAGGGCTCCAGCTCATGCCGCTCCACCGGGTGGCCGCGCTGCGGGCCCACCGTGCCGACCACCCCGGTGAGGAGAGCGCCCGCGACGAGGAAGAACGCGTCCCCCAGCTCCAGGCCGTCCACGTCCGGCGGCGAGACGGGCTCCACCTCGTGCCCGAGGGATTCGCAGAGTGCCACCGCCTCGTCGTACGCGCGGCGCACGGCGGGCTCGGGGTCCTCGCCCGTCAGCGTGCGGGTCCACGTCGCGATGCGCAGGCGGCGCGCAATCGGCTCCCGCACGTAGCCCACCGGTGGGAGCGCGCCGTCACGCGCCTCCGTGAGCGACAGGAGCAGCGCGCTGTCGCGCACCGAGCGGCTGATGCAGTGGTCGTAGACGAGCGCGCCGAAGTCCGAGGCGCCCGGGCTGGCCGGCACGCAGCGGCCACGGCTCGGCTTGAACCCGAAGAGGCCGCACACCGACGCGGGGATGCGGATGGAGCCACCGCCGTCGTTCGCATGCGCGAGCGGGACGATGCCGGCCGCCACCGCCGCGGCGGAACCACCCGAGGAGCCCGAGGCCGACAGCGTCAAATCCCAGGGATTGTGCGTGACGCCCTCGAGCACCGTCTCGGTGCTGCCGAGCATGCCGAACTCCGAGGTGGCCGTCTTCCCCACCGTGACGAGGCCCGCCTCATCGAGTCGCTGGCTGTAGGGCGTGGCCGGCGCGGCGAAGTTGCGCGCGAAGAGCCGTGAGCCCAGCGACCAGCGCAGCCCCGGGTAGGGCGTCACGTCCTTCACGAGGAAGGGCACCCCCGCCAGGGGGCCGGGCGGGGGCTTCACTTGCCGGGCGCGCTCCAGGTCGAGCGTGGGAATGGCCCGTATCAGCGGGTTCATCGCCTCGATGCGCTCGGCGCATGCCGCGAGCACCTCCGCCGCGCTGAGTTCGCCGCGTGCGACGAGCTCCGCCTGCGCCACACCATCCAGCCGGGACAGAAACCGCAGGTTCGCCATGGAATGCCCCCTTCAATAGCGAATTACATGTTCCCGTTTCAGGGCGATGTCAAGCCGGGGTGATGGCGCGCGGCGCGCCCAGGTCCGGAGCCTGCTCCCGTCCTCAGTCGAGGGGCGTGCGCTCGCCAGGCGTCAGCCACGTCACCCGGTCCGCGAGCCCCGCCTGGGAGAACGCCTGCCTGAACGCGTCGGGCCCCTGCCGGAAGTGGGTCCAGCCGTCGTAGTGCACGGGGACGATGCGGCGGGCCGCCAGCGCCTCCGCCGTGCGCACCGCCTCCCGGGGGTTGAAGGTGTAGCGAAGCGGGCCGGTGATGGGGAACGCGACGCCTCCCAGGTGGAGGAAGGCCGTGTGGACCCGGTACTTCCGAGCCACCTCGGCGACGCCGTCGAACCAGACGGTGTCACCGGAGATGTAGACGGGCCCGGGCAGGGCCTCGCTCTCCAGCAGGAAGCCCACCACATGACCGACGATGGGCAGCGAGCCCGGCGGGCCGTGACGCGCCGGCGTGGCGGTGATGCGCACGTCTCCCAGCGTCGTCGTTTCGAAGGGGCGCAGCCCCACCACGCCCGGGTGGGCCAGCCGGCGCGCCGCCGCGTGGGTCGTCACGAGCCGGGGCACCTGGGGAAGCAGCGCGCGTCCGGCCTCGTCGAGGTTGTCACCGTGCTGGTCGTGCGACAGCAGCACCGCGTCGATGCGACCGAGGCGCTCCACGGGGAGCGCGGGGCCCGACGTGCGCCGCGAGCGTGTACCCCAGCCGAAGCCATAACTGCCTCCAGGAGGGTCGAACGCGGGGTCCGTCAGCAGCCGGAGCGAGCCGATTTCCAGGAGCAACGTCGCGGTGCCGATATGGGTCGCCGTGAAGGACATGGGCCCTCGTGTCGTGAAGTCCCGGCAGCGTGGAGGCCGCCCCCTTCATGAGTCAATGAATTCCCCGCGGAGGTCGTTGGACCTTCAGGAGATATGCCAGCCGTGAACAGCCAGGAATGGCGCGGGGTCTCGTATCAGGGATGTCGAGAGGGATTGGCTGGGCCGGCTGCAATCCCACTCATTTCTCGACGTTTGAAAAAAGGGGGAACAGGCCATGGCTGTCGTTTTGCGCGTGATGTGCTGGAACATCGCAGAGGGCAAGTACAACACGGAGGAGGACAACGGGATGCTGCCGAGGCTCGCGGAGGAGATCCGCGCCGTGGCGCCCGACCTCGTCTTCCTCAACGAGGTGAGGAACGAGAGAGGATGGCCCTGGGGCAGCGGCGTCAACCAGGTGGTCCGCCTCTCGGAGCTGACGGGCATCCCGTACCGGCACTGGGCGAACACCAACGCGCTCGGCGTGCGGGGGCATAAGGCGGTGGGCATCCTGTCGCGCTTCCCGCTGGAGGCGGCCGTGTACCACCCGGTGATGTACGACGGGAACACGACGGGCTTCGGCACACTGGAGAGCAGCATCATCGTGGATGGTCGGCGCATCCACGTCTTCTCCATGCGGTTCAATCCGGTGCATTGGGGCAACCCGGACTTCGACTACATGCAGGAGTGGCGGGAGAACATCGCCGGCCATCAGCAGGCCGTCACGATGCTCCAGGGGCGGGACCCGAGCATCCCCATCATCTACGGGGGTGACTTCAACGCCTGGCCCCAGGCGGAAATCCATGCGCCCCAGTACAACCACTTCATGCAGAACAGCACGCTGACCAACGCGCTGGTCGCGCACCCGGCTCCGTACGACGAGGACCCGGAGGGGGTCGACTTCATCTACTTCCGCGGGCCGTACTCCGTGAGGACGGTGGAGCGCCGCCGGCCCGAGAACAACCCGACGGACCACCCCTACGTGCTCGCGGAGCTGCAGTCGCCGCCGACGGGCTTCACCGTCACGTATGGGTGCCGCATCAAGCTGCGGCACTGCGCGGGAGGCCGGGCGCTGCACTCGCACCCGTTCAACTACGGGCACGCGGGGACGTCGGGCCAGCAGCAGGTGACGGCCTACGAGGGCTTCGACGAGAACGACTGGTGGTACATCCAGGGTCCGCACGGGACGCCGGCCAACTACCAGCAGACGCTGCCGGTGTCCCACGGGCAAATCATCCGGCTGAAGCACCGGGGCACGGGGCGCAACCTGCACAGCCACAGCGGCCATCCCTCGCCCGTCACCGGGCAGCAGGAGGTCACCTGCTTCGGAGAGAACGGCGTCGGAGACGGCAACGACAACTGGCGCGTCGAGGTGGAGGGCGGCGGCGCGTGGACGGGCGGCAAGCGCGTGAGGCTCATCCACGTCGCCACCAACCACGCCCTGCACTCGCACTTCGGGCACTCGCATCAGGAGTGGACGCGGGGCCAGCAGGAGGTCACCTGCTACGAGGGCCGCGACGACAACGACTGGTGGTCGGTGTTCGCGGCGGTCGCGCTGGATGGGAGGGAGCCCTTCTAGGCTGGGAATGAGCCCGCCTCGCCTGTCTGGGCGGGGCGGCGCCCGTCCTGGGCTTGCGGCGCGCGGGTCTTCGAGAGGTCAGGGCACGCACGCCCTCGCCCGCGGCCCGGTCGGAGGGCGGCCGGGGTGACGAGCACGGGGGGCTCCGGTGGGACTGTCCCCCTGCCCTCCCCATCCGCACCCTCCGGGACGGGGGCCGTTCGAGGGCGAGGGGATGCGCGCGATGCAAGGTCGGCGGTGGGGATGGGTGTGGGCAGCGGTGGGGCTGGTGGGGTGGATGGGCTGCGGCTCGGCCGCGGAGGCACCGGATGGGGCCGACGTGGCCCAGGAAGACGACGCGCGGGAGCCACCAGCCCAGGTGTCTCCTGAATCGGACATGGGGCTGGCGGTGTCGGCGCTCGACAGCGCGTGGACGGCGGACCTGCGGTACGCGCCCGAGGCGGATGCCACGGTGGCCGCCAACGCGCCGGGCACCCCGCTGGGGACGGACATCCGGCTGACGGTGGACGGGGACCCCGCGCGGCGGGCCTATCTGCGCTTTCGCCTGCAGGGGCTGCGAGGCCGGGTGGCGCGCGCCACGCTGCGGCTGTTCGCCAAGGATGCGATGGCCGCCGGCATGAAGGTGTACGTGGCGGGCAGTGACTGGCGCGAAGGCACGCTTCACTGGGACAACGCCCCGGCCCCCACGGGCGAGCCCGTGGCGGTGGCCGGCGCGGTGGCGGACGAAGCCTGGTTGGAGCTGGACGTGTCCGCGGCCATCCGCGGGGATGGTGACCTCACGCTCGTGCTCACCTCGGACGCGACCGATGGTGGGGTGTTCGTCTCGCGCGAATCGGGCCACTACATGAACACGCCGCAGCTCCTGGTGAGCCTCGACGTGGACGAGCCGTGTCTCGTGGGCGGCGCGCCGCCCGTCGTCCCCGGCGAGTCCTGCGCGTACCGGGGCAACGGCGTGGCGGGCACGACGGCGGGATGGTTCGCGGTGGGTGGCAGCGGGAGCGAGCTCCTCTCCGCCGTCGGCGCGCTGGGCTCGGACCTGGTGGTGGCGGGCGAGTACTCCACCCCCTATGACACGGTGGCCGACTTCGGGGGCGAGCCGCTGCCGGGCACGAATGGCTTCGCGGTGGCACGGCTGGGTCCGGACGGCACGCACGTCTGGAGCCGGGGCTTCCCCTCCCGCCTCCCGGACGGGCCGAGGGTGCGGTTCGCGAGCTTGGAGGACGCGGACGTCTCGCGCTCCGGCACCATCGCGCTCCTGGGCAGCTACGAGGGACAGCCCGACTTCGGCGCCGGTCCCCTGCCTCCTGGCACCGCGCACCAACAGGCCCTGTTCCTCATGCAGCTGGGACCGGACGGGCAGACCCGCTGGAGCCGGGGGTTCCAGGCGGTGCGGGCTCCCGGAGATTCCCGGCCGATGACGCTCTGGCCGCATGCCATCGCCACGGAGCCCTCCGGTGACATCACCGTGCTGGGCACGTTCGCGGGCGCGGTGGACCTCGGCGGGGGCTGGCTCGTGTCCGCCGCCACCGTCAGCCCGGAGAACGACTTCCCTCCCCGGGCCCTGTTCCTCGCGCGCTTCTCGCGCGACGGCCAGCACGTCTGGTCCCGGAAGATGGGTTTCGTCCCCGGACTCGAAAGTCCATACGTCACCCCCATCAATCCTCCCGCGCTGGCCGTGGACGCGGCCGGCAACGTCATCGTGGGAGGCTCGCTGATTCCGGGCACGGACCTGGGCGGCGGGCATGCGCCCGGCCTCGTGTGGCACACGCCCTTCGTCGTCCGCTACTCCGCGCGCGGCGAGTGGCAGTGGGAGCGCCTGCTGACGGGCGCGGGCGGCGGCGTCACCGCCGTGGCCACCGCGGGCAACCGCGTCTACTTCTCCGGCAACTTCCTGCGCCGCATCCGCTTCGCGGGCGAGGAGTACTTCAAGGACGTGTCCTACGCGCCCTTCGTGGGCGCGGTGGATGCCGGGGGCGAGGACGTGTGGCTGCGCACGCTGGGCTACACCAGTCCCAATGATGCCCGGCAGGCCATGACGGTGGACGCGGAGGGCAATGTCGTCTTCACCAACCGCATCGGGCAGGACCGGTCGGCCGGAGGCGGCGTGCTGCGCGCCGGGCGCCTCGTGGCCAGCTACGGCCCGGACGGCGAGCACCGCTGGTCCCGCACGCTCTCCGTCAACGTATGGGACAGCCAGCTGACGCGGCTGGAGTCCGGAGAGCTGCTGCTGGGCAGCACCATGGCGCGGTCCGGCACCGTCGAGGGGACGACCTACTCACCGGGCTCGCGCAACCTGGTGCTGATGCGCCTGCGGCCGTAGGCGCGGTCACTCCTGCAACCCCCGGGGCCGACGGCGTCGTACCACTCATTCATGCAGGGCTGGCAGGCAGGCCGTACGAAGCCGCGGGTGGCCATGCGGTGCGAGGAGTGTGGGGAGGGCCCTTCAGGGAATCTTGACGCCGACGGCCCGGAGGGCCTGGTTGACAAGCTCCCCCAGTCCCCCGGGACCGACGGCGGCGTACCACTCCTTCGCGCAAGCCTCGCAGAGATACTCTTCGTCGGAACCCCAGTCGTGGAAGTAGCCTTTCCCGGGCTCCTTCTTCGCCTCCTCGCGATTGCGGCGGGCCACCTCGCGGCACGGCTGACAGACGAGGGTGGGCTCTCCCCAGCCGTTGACGATGACGTGGACCTCCACGAACCACTGCGCCTGCCCGGACCGCTTCGCACGCACGGCCTGGGCGATGTGGGCGCAGGTCTCGTACGGACCCCGGTCGCCATGAAACCGGCAACGGACGAAGGCGACCATGGCCGACGCTATCTCTGCCCCGCGAGCCAGGAGCCCCACCGCACGAGCCGCGTGCCGCCCTCGGACTCGCGCTTGCCGCCAGCAACCACGCGCTCGGTGCCGCTGACGAGCGGCTGGAAGCGCGCCTCATGAGGCAGGCCCGCCAGTCCCGGCGCCCACGGCTCGGCCGCGTAGGTCTCCATGAAGACGCGCTCGACGCCCTCGAAGTTCTCGGCGCGCTGCTCGGTGATGGCCGGCACGCTGCGCCCTTCCGCGGTGAAGGTGCCCCGGGTGCCGGACGCGGCGGCCGGAGGCCAGTCCCCCGAGGACAGCGCCTCCCAGGGCAGGTCCATCAGCCGCTCCTCCAGGGCCTCCGGCTCGGCCTGGGAGAAGTCGGCGCAGGGATTGGACTCGACCGGACCCTCGTTGCGCAGGAGGTAGCCGCGCTCGGCGGTGGAGCACACGCGCATCACGCCAGGCGCGGGGCCCACGTCCACGTGGCGGTCGTAGTACGCGCCCGGGCCCAGGGGCCGCTCCAGCGCGGGCGCGGAGGCCTTGTCCTCCGCCGAGCCCTCGCGGAACTCGCGCAGCGTCAGCTTGAAGCCGCCCGGGGTGCGGAAGCCGGCCGCCTCGGTGCTCGCCTCGAGCAGGCCGCGGGTGAGGTACAGCGGGCCCGGCGCGTTGGCGTACACGCGCGTGCGCAGCGGGCCGTCCACGGGACGCTGGTCGCTGACGTAGCGCATGGCCTCCCAGGTGCGGCCCGCGCTGGAGGGCGTCTCGGCGCTGGCCTCGCCCGCGTGGGGCACGTCGAGCGGGCGCGTCGTGTCCGTGCGCACGGGGACGACGAGGTCCCCCGCCAGCCGCGGGTGGGCCAGTGGCTGGCCGGCCTCGTTGGTGTAGGCCACGCGCACCCACACCCAGGGCTGCTGCACGGCCACCACCTCCAACGTCAATTGCCCGCCGAGGGTGCGCGCGGCGCCTTCCGCGCCCTGCGTCGCCGAGAAGGAGTAGGTGACCCGGTCGCCCACCCGGGCGCGCTTCCAGGCATCGGTGTCCTGCATGGGATGGGACTCCTGGCCCTGGGCGTCGGAAGGAGAGCGGCTGCTCGACTTCGTGCTCTCGCAGCCCGGAAGGAAGCTCAGGGCCGCGCCCAGCATCACTGCGAAGGAGAGGGGGGAGTGGCGCATATGCATGGAGGACTGGATACACCGGCGGTGTATTCACGCCCACCGTCCCGCTGGCGCCGCTCGCCCCTGCCCCACGAAACTTCTGCCGCGCTGCGACGAGAATGGATTTGTCCGGCCGAGGTGCTCGAACGCCCTCCGCGCGGGTCCATGGCGGTGTCGCGGATTGAACCTTGCGCCGGGTGTCACAGACCCCAGGGCAGGTGACCGATAACCAGACATCACTGTGCGGTTCCGCAACGCCCGGGTTCTCCTGTGGAATCAGCAGCTTTGGCGCTGGTTTACGCCCCCGGACGTCAAATCTGTTTACGCGCGCGAAGCCGCGCCCTGGTGCGCGGACACTCCAGGCAAAGCATCGAAGTCGGGTTTTTTCCCTCTGTGGGGTTGGTTGGCCTCCCAATTGCTCATGAATCGGGGCGCGCCGGGCCGTGGCTGGCGGAAAACCAGGCGGACGGCGCATCCCCCGCAGTCAGGTAACGAGGAAACCCCCCATGTCGAAGCTCCAGAAGATGTTCAAGGGTGCTGCTGTCCTCGCGGTGAGCTGTGGCGTTCTGTCGGCCTGCGGTGCCGACACGGCCGAGACGCAGGCCAACCCGGAGGACGTGAACCAGGAGATCATCAACAACCTGGTCGAGGCGGGCTTCCCGGTCGACGACATCATGGTCGCCGACGGCAAGGTGTACGTGGGCCGCGACGCTCACGTGACGCACGAGGCGTCCGTGGAGATGCTCCAGAACGTGGGCAGCCAGGAGCAGTACCACACGACCAACCTGGTCGGCACCAGCGTGACGAAGATCTGCGTCAACCCCACCTCCACGTTCAACAGCTACTCGCGCCTGAGCGCGGGTCTGACCGCGGCCATCGAGAACTACAACCAGCGGGGTCTGCGCATCACCTTCGCGCGCGGCCCCACCACCGGCTGCACCGCGAACATCACCGCGCAGACCATGTCCGGCACCGGCGGCTCCGCGGGCTTCCCCTCGGGCGGCCGTCCCTACGGCACCATCAACATCGGCACCGGCCTGCAGAGCTACAGCGCTGACGTGAACGAGCACGTCATCACCCACGAGCTCGGCCACGCCATCGGCTTCCGTCACTCGGACTACTACAACCGCTCCATCAGCTGCGGCGGCTCCGCCACCAACGAGGGCACCGCGGGCGTGGGCGCCATCCACATCCCCGGCACCCCGACCACGGCCACCCGCGGCGGCTCGGTCATGAACTCGTGCTTCAGCTCCAGCGAGACTGGCGAGTGGACCAGCTCCGACATCACCGCGCTGAACTACCTGTACTGAGATGACACGGCGGCCCCTTCGTACCTTCAATAGTTCGTGGGGGCTGCCCCTCGCGGGCACCGTGCTCCTCCTGGGCCTTCTGGGCTGTGGGAAGGATGACCCGGTGCCCGCGGATCCTCCGGTCTGCGAGGAGCCGAAGCCGGCGCAGGTGAGCGGCTTCTGGCAATGCGGACCGACACTCGACTTCACTCCCATCAACAGCTACCAGGGCGCGTTCGCCAGCATCCAGGACAGGGAAGACGCTGTCGTCCTGATTGCCGGGGTCTGCACCGGAACGCTGATTGAAGCGAGCGCGGGGCCGGTGGTGCTGACCGCGGGGCACTGTGTCAGGCTCGGGGACCGGCCGCTGGTGGTCTTCAACTTCGAGGACTCGCCCGACGGCGAAGAGCTGCTGACCGAGGGCACCGTCATCGAGCAGTCGTCCACCCCCGACTACGCGCTCATCCTGCTGGACGCGCTTCCCGCCGCCATCACTCCCGTCCCGCTGACGACCCAGGCCACCGAGCGGCTGGCCATCATCCAGCATCCCCGGGGCTACCGGAAGGTCATCGCCGAGGGCCGGTACCTGGATTCGTGCAACCAGCTCGTCTACTACGGCGACCTCGACACCCTGGTGGGCAGCTCCGGCGCGGGCGTGCTCAACCAGCAGGGCTTCCTCGTGGGCGTCCACACCGACGGCGACTGCGAGGAGAATGGCCGCGGGCACAACCGGGGCTGGACCATGGAGTCGGTGGTCCAGGCGTCCGAGTACCTGCAGGACTCCGACATCGCCGACCGCTGAGCGCCCGGGCCCCTCAGGGCTTCGATGATTGCGCCAGCCGGAGGACCGGGGCGTTGGAGTCACGGCGCAGCACGAAGAAGTAAGGTGCCGCCATCCCCCGCGAATCCATCAACCCGAGCAGCGTGTTCCCATCCGCCTTGCGGAAGATGTCGTGGGTCGGCCAGTCGTCGTAGATCATCGTCGCGCTGAGCTTCCCGCGGTACTCCGTCATCCGCAGCCGCGCCTTGAACTTGCCGGTCTCCACGTCCGCCCGGTGCGGGCCCACGAGGCCGCGGATGTTCGGCGAGGGCCACTTGCGCGGGTCCACCGGGAACACCGAGGAGCGGTCCTCCGTGAAGAACAGCAGCGGGTGCACGCTCTCGGCGTCGATGAACTGCTTGCCGTACCAGCCCGTCGCTTCGAGCATCCCGTCCATCGGATGCTCCGTCTGGAGTTCACTGCCCTTCCACGTGCCGCGCATGAATGCGAGGTCGACCGTGGGCAGGCTGTCGAACAGCGTGAGCGCCTCTTCCGTGCGGATGCGCCCCGCCTTCAGCGCCTCGTCGAGTGTCATGACGTCCTTTCTCCGTGCATGCGCAGCACCGGCTTGATGGCCGTGCGCGTCTCCATGTCGTGAACCGCGTCGTTGATGGCCTCGAAGGCATAGGCGCGGCTCAGCTTCTCCAGCGGGAACCGTCCTTCCGCGTGCAGTGAGACCAGCCTCGGGATGAAGGACTTCGGGTCGGCATCGCCCTCGAGGATGCCCACCAGCTTCTTCCCGGACAGGAGCGCCCTCATCGGAAGCGAGACCTCCGCGTCGCCGTCGGGCAGCCCGAGCAGCCCGCAGGTGCCCAGGGGCCGCGTCACGTCGAACGCCTGGCGCAGCACCTGGGGTGAGCCGACGCACTCCAGCGCGAAGTCCACCCCACCCCGGGTGCGCTTCAGAATCGTCCTCGTCAGCTCGGGCTCCCGTGCCAGGAAGGTGTCCGTGGCGCCCAGCTCGCGCGCGAGCTCGAGCCGCTCCGGGCTGACGTCCACCGCGATGATGCTCGCCGCGCCAGCGATGCGCGCCGACATGATGGCCGCGAGGCCGACGGAGCCCGCGCCGAAGACGGCGAGCTGCTGCCCCGCCTCCATCCGGAACGCCTCCAGCACCGCGCCCGCCCCGGTCTGGAACCCACAGCCCAGTGGCGCGAGCAGCTCCAGCGGCGCCGCCGCGTCCACCTTCACCGCGTTGTGCTGGTGCGCCAGCACGTGGGTGGCGAACGACGACTGGTGGAAGAAGCTCGAGCGGACTGGCTCACCCCGCCACCGCATGGGGAAGGAGCCATCCGGCCGTGCGCCCGAGAAGTTCCCCGCGTACCCGCGCTCGCAATACGCGGGATGTCCCCGCGTGCACCTGCCGCACGCGCGGCACGAGAAGTAGCTGAGCACCACCGCGTCGCCGGGCGCGAAGTCCGTCACGCCCTCCCCCACCGCCTCCACCACGCCCGCGCCCTCGTGGCCGAGCACCGCGGGGAACGGGAACCGCCCCGCGCCCGCCCGGTACGTGAGGTCGGTGTGGCAGATGCCGCTCGCCGTCACCCGCACCCGAAGCTCGCCCGCGCGCGGCGACTCGAGCTCCACCTCGTCGATGACGAAGGGACCGTTCACCACCTGCAGCAGCGCGGCACGCACCGGGAGGGCCATGCGGCGACTTTATTGGCAACATGCCAATAAGGGAAGCCACCAGGAGTTCCGAGGGGTCCGCCAGGGGGAAAATCCCCGCGAAAATCCGTGTCGATTTCGTCCCCGGCCATTCGTCGCCCTCCATGAAGCCCCCCCGCCGTCGAAACGAAGGAGTTCACATGCGTTTCCTGTCCATGGTCCGAGTCCAGGAGGGCACCGCCCAGAAGCCCAGCGAGAAGCTGATGGCCGACATGGGAAAACTGATTGACGAGATGACCGCCAAGGGCGTGCTGCTCGACACCGCCGGCCTGCACCCCAGCTCCGAGGGCGTCCGCCTGCGCAATGACCACGGCCGGTACAGCCGCACCGACGGGCCGTTCACCGAGGCCAAGGAGGTGGTCGGCGGCTACGCGATATTCAAGGCCGACTCGATGGAGGAAGCCCTCGAGCTGACCCGCCGCTTCCTCGCGGTGCACGGCGAGGAATGGAACATCGAGTGCGAGGTGCGGCAACTGGCCGACATGTAGCCGCGGCGTCCTACAGGCTCTTCACCCGGCACGCCTTCGCCTGTCCGTCGGCTACCGCCACGCACACGTACCCTTCCCGGCAGTCATCGGTGTCCTCGCAGGTGAGCGAGCACAGGCGCTCTTCGCCGAGTTGTGCGGTGCAGACCGTGCCCTGCGGGCAATTCGCCGTATCCCCCTCCTCGGAGCAGGACTGGGCGCAGAAGGTCCCAGGGTAGTTCTGGTAGCACGCCAGACCGGCCTCGCAGACCACATCGTCCTTGCAGGACTCCGCCACGGCGCCATCGTTTCTTCCACAGGCGAACAGGGGCAGGACGAAGAGAGCGGCGGACAGACACAGAAAACGGTGCACGAGCATCCTCCAGGAAATTCGAATGGGTTCCTGGGGAGTCAGACGCCGCGGGATTGAAAATGCGGCCAGGCACCTGTCGTCCTGGGGAACGCCCGGCTCCCGGCTGGTGAGGGACCGGGCACACCGTGGGGTGGGGACCGGGACGTGAGGGCTCCATAACTTGGCGCCGGATTCGCGGAGGTGCTCATGCCTGCTGTCCTGCACAAGACCCTCGACCTCGACGGCGTCCGCGTCTTCTATCGAGAGGCGGGCCCGCCCGGGGCTCCCGTCATCCTGTTGCCGCACGGCTACCCGTGCTCCTCCTTCCAGTTCCGCGCCTTCATGCCCGCGCTCGCGGACCGCTGGCGCCTCGTCGCCCCGGACTACCCGGGCTTCGGCTACAGCGACACACCGCCGCCCAGCGACTTCGACTACACGTTCGACGGCTACGCCGACCTGTTGGACAGGTTCGCGCGGGCGCTGGGGCTCACGCGCTACGCGCTCTACCTGCACGACTATGGCTCGCAAATCGGACTGCGCCTGGCCATCAAGGCCCCGGAGCGGGTGGCCGCGCTCATCCTCCAGAATGGCGACATCTACGAGGACACGCTGGGCCCCAAGTACCAGGCGCTCAAGGAGTACTGGGCGAATCCGTCGCCGGCGGGGCGCCGGAAGCTGGGCGAGGCCGTCAGCGAGGAGGGCTTCCGGGACGAGTTCATCGGCGAAATCGCCGAGCACCTCGTCGCGCGCATTCCTCCGGACCTGTGGAACCTGTCCTGGCCGCTCATGCGGACTCCGCAGCGCCGCGAAATCATGGTCGGCTTGATGGAAGGGCTGAAGGAGAACCTCGGCTGGTTTCCCCGCTACCAGGCCTTCCTGCGCGAGCACCGTCCCCCCACCCTCATCGTCTGGGGACCACAGGACGGCTACATGCCCGAGGCCTCGGCCCGGGCGTACTCGAGGGACGTGCCCGACGCGGAGCTCCACCTGCTCGACGGCGGGCACTGGCTGCTGGAGACGCACCTCGACGAGGTGGTGACGCTGGCGCGGCGCTTCCTCGACAGGGTGTACCCCGGGGCGCACGCACCGGGGTCTCGCTCGACGTGAGCCGACCTGGAGTGGCCCTCGTGCTTCGGGGCACGTCGGTTGCCGCGGTATCTCCTGTACGATTCCTTCGCGCACGTGAAGCGGGAGCCGCCCGCGCGAAAGCAGGAGTGAGACCATGGCGACGAATCGTGGAGAGCCGCAGCTCGTCGACGCATACCTGGCGGGACTGAAGAACCCCGCGGCGAAGAAGACGCTGGGGGCGCTGCGCATGCAGCTCCGCAAGCTGCTGCCGGGAGCGGTCGAGACCATCAGCTACCAGATGCCCACCTTCAAGGTGGACGGGAACTCCGTGGCCGGCTTCGCCTTCTTCAAGAACCACTGCGGCTACTACCCCTTCAGCGGCGGCGTGGTGCCGACGCTGAAGGCGGAGCTGGACGGCTACACCACGTCGAAGAGCGGCGTGACCTTCCCGCCCGACAAGCCGCTCCCGGCGAAGCTGGTGAAGACGCTGGTGCAGGCGCGGCTCGCGGAGATTGCCGAGCGCGGGAAGAAGCCCTCGACCGCGAAGAAGGCGGCCGCGAAGAAGGCGCTCGTCACCGACCGCGTGACGGACAGTGCCGTGAAGGAGGCGACCGGGCGGGACTGGAAGGGGTGGATGCGCGCGCTGGACGCGGCGGGGGGACGTGAGCTGAACCACAAGCAGCTCGTCGCGCACCTGGCCCGGGAGGTGGAGTCCACGTGGTGGCAGCAGTCCATCGCCGTGGCGTACGAGCAGGTCCGCGGCAAGCGCGTCGTGGGCGAGACGGCGGACACGGGCTTCCAGGTGGGCGTGGTGCGCACGCTGCCGATGCGCGCCGAGACGCTGTGGGAGCGGCTTGCCACCCAGCCGAAGGACTGGCTCGGCGCCGGCGCGAAGCTGACGCTGGAGCCGGGAGCGGGCTACGCGGTTCCCAAGCGCCGTGGAACCCCGGGCGTCCGCGGCGAGGTCCGGGTGGTGAAGCCCGGGCAGCGCGTCCGCATGACCTGGCAGCCGGACGACTGGAAGAAGCCCGCGACGCTCCAGCTCACGGTGGTGCCGAAGCCGCGAGGCGCCGCCCTCCACGTGCACATGGAGAAGCTGCCGGACGCGAAGACCCGCGAGGCGATGCGCGAGCACTGGTCCCAGGTGGTCGAAGGCCTCGCGAAGGAGTGACAGGGGCTCGTTCCGGGGCGCGGCATTCCGCATCACGTCCGGTACACTCCCGGACATGAAGACGGACCCTCATGGCGCCTGGGCGTACCGCCCGGATGCTCCCCTCCGAGGCGCGGCCCACGGGCCGCTCGCGGGCCTGACGTTCAGCGCGAAGGACCTGTACGGCGTGCCGGGCTGGCCGCTCCAGGGCAGCTCGCGTGCCGTCCTTCCCGAGGTGGCGGACAGTCCGCTCGTGGCCCGCCTCCTGGGGCTTGGGGCGACGCTCGTCGGCAAGACGCACCTGCACGAGGTGGCGCTCGGCATCACCGGCGCCAACGCCTTCGGCGGGACGCGCAACCCGATGGACCCTACGCGGGTGGCGGGAGGCTCCAGTGGCGGCGCGGCCGTGAGCGTTGCGACGGGCGAGGTGGACTTCGCGCTCGGCACGGACACGGGGGGCAGCATCCGCGTGCCGGCCGCGTGGTGCGGCGTGGTGGGCTTCAAGCCCACGAAGGGCAGCGCCGCGTGGCCCACCGAGGGCGTTCTGCCCCTGAGCGACACCTGCGACCACACGGGCCCGCTCGCGCGGGACGTGCGCGCGGTGGTGCGTGTCCACACCGCCCTGTCGGGCGAGGCCGTGGCTCCGCGGGAGTGGGACGGCGTGCGCGTGGGCGTGTGGGACATCCCCGGCTGGGTCACTCCGGAGGTCTGGGCCGTGGTGGAGGCCGAGGCAGCACGGCTGACGGCGCTGGGGGCGCGAGTCACGCGGGTGCCCTTCCCCGAGGTCATGGATGCGTACACCCCCATCGTGCTGAGCGAGGCGGCGGTCGTGCATGCGCGGGCCCTGGCGAGTGAAGCGCCGGGCTTCATTCCCGCCACCGAAGCGAACCTGCGTGCGGGCGCGGCGCTGAGCCCGGCGGACGTGGCCGCCGCGCGCGCCCGGCGGGAGGCGTACCGCGCGCGGCTGGAGGCGGTGTTCGGCGAGGTGGACGTGCTGCTCGGCCCCGCGGTGCCGGACGTGGCGCCCCGGTTCGGCCAGGAAGAAGTCACCGTCGCCGAAGGCATGCTTCCGGTGCGGCGCGCGGTGCTGCGCGTCACCTCACCGTGGAGCCTGCTGGGCGCGCCGACGCTGTGCCTTCCGCGTCCGCTCGGTGGGCTGTCGGTGGGTGTCCAGTTCGTCGCGCCCTGGGGACAGGATGCGGCCCTGCTCGGATGGGGGCTTGGTTTGGAGGGCCCCCGGTAAATCGAAAATATTTCCCCGCAACCACGCGCCGCCTCCCGGGTTTGAAGAGGCCTCTTTCGGAGGAATCACCCATGAGGCGACACATGAAGGCGCGGTTCATCTCGACGTGCGGGCTGCTGGCGGTGGGAATCATCGGCTGTGGGCCTGGAGAGGGCGACTTCGACCCTGCCGCGGAGGTGTCCACGGGCACCTCCCGTGCGGCCCTCACGGTGCAGGAGCAGGCCGCGGTGGACACGGCGAACACCTCGGCGAGCTGCACGTCGCTCGGGAACTTCTATTGGGAGCTCGGGAACGGGACGGCGCCGCTCTTCGGCTTCTCGAAGGGCAGCACCGTGACGGCGACGACGGTGATGCCCATCGCGTCCGCGAGCAAGTGGCTCTACGCGAGCGCCTACGTGCAGGCCAAGGGGTACGCGAACCTCACCGCGGAGGAGAAGAGGCGGCTCAACTTCACGAGCGGCTTCATTGATGCCAACAGCACCCTGTGCGGGGACCCGGGGACGACCGTCTCGGAGTGCTACGGCCCGGACTACAAGGACGTCTCCTTCCGCCTCCTTCAGCACGGCCAGTTCTTCTACAACGGTGGGCACATGCAGAAGCTGGCCCTGGACGACATCGGGGCGAGGCAGGGCACGGGCGTGGCGAGCGTCGTGGACTGGCTCAACAATCGGCTGGGCACCACGCTGCCGGAGTCCGATGGTGCCGTCGCCGTGGCGGGTGGGTTCTCGGGCAGCGCGGCGCATTACCGCGTCTTCCTGATGAAGCTGCTCAACAACGAGTACGAGATGTCCTCGAGGCTGACCGCTGACGCCGTGCCGGCCTGGAATGGTGGCCCCAACGTGAGCTACACGCCGTGGTCGGGGTCGGGACAGGCGCATTACGGGCTCGGGCACTGGATTGAGCGCGAGCAGGTGAATGGCGTGTGGGTGGTGACGGGCCACTCCTCGCCGGGCGCGTTCGGCTTCTACCCCTGGGTGGGCGCCGCCAGGAACCGGTACATGCTCCTGGCCCGCTCCCGCCAGCTCTTCGGCGACGAAGAGGGCGAGAAGTCCCGCGTCTGCGCCCAGGCCATCCGCAAGGCCTACGAGTCGGGCGTGCCGCAGCCTTGACCCGGCCTGGCGGGGAGCATGGGGGCTGCTACCTCCAGTGGAAGCGGCGGGAATCGAAGCCGCCAAAGGCGGAGCCGCCTCCACTCGTGACCAGCGGCCCGCCCCCGTTCTCCCTCTGAAAATGGGGCGCCCATCTGTCCGGGCGAGTCCGGGCTCCGGCTGGTGGCGCGCGTCGGCCAGCCGCTCCGGCAGGGATGTCTCGCCACGTCACTTCAGCGCGGCATGGACGAGGGGGAGTGCATGCTCCCGGATTCGCGCGGAGAGCTGCTCCTCCGCGGCGAGGTCCAGCGAGCGGTATGCCGTGGGGAAGGCCAGCTCCAGGTCGACGCGGACATCAAGGACCACCTCTTCGAGGATGGGCTCCACCCGGTCGCGGCCCCACTTGGACAGGGCGCTGGCGATGCGGGCGGGATTGACCAGCCGCAGGGACCAGCTCGACAGCGCATCGAGCGAGAGTGGCTGATGGGGATTCCAGGCCTCGCTCTCGTCGAAGCGGCCCTCGTTGAACTCGTCGATCTTCCGCTTGCTGGCCGCGCGGGTGCTGGGAGGCATGCGCTGCTCGCTCTTGATGACGAGCCCCTCCGCGGTGTTGTGGGCGATGGGGGGAAGACCGAGCAGGGTGGGGACGCGTGTCTGACCGCGCGTGGGCACCAGGCTCACCTCGGAGCGTGTTCCCCGCCGGAGCACGGGTGGGGTCATCAGTCCCGCCGCATGGGCCACGGACTCCAGCTCCTGGTGGGCCAGGAGGAGGCCCTCATCCTCGTCGGAGTGGGCCACCAGGACGTCGAAGGGCGCCCAATGCAGGGCCGGTGAGTACCAGATGCCCGTCTGCACGGCGGTGAGCCCTGGAATGGCGGGCACGTCCGGGTGGGGATAGTGGCCGCCGAAGAGCTCGCCGTAGAAGTACAGGGTGTCGTTTTCGGAGCCCAGTGCGCGGGCCATCTGCCGGACCGCGTCGCCGAGCCAGGCGCGGAGCAACTGCCAGCCGAAGAAGGGCTCCTCCTCCGTCAGCCAGGCCTTCCTCTTACCGAAGCGGACCTCGTCCTTCCGGATGGCGATGACGAGCTGGGCGCCGTGGAGCTTCTCCAGGGCAATCCACGGGCCTCCAGGGCTGGGCTGCGCCCGCGCCTCTCCCGCGGCGGGCATCTTGGCGTAGGTGCGGAAGAGCATGGAATGGGCCTCGATGGACAGGGGGATGCATGAAGCGGGAGGTGCGATTCTCCCCGCCAGGGCGGGACGGTGGCCACGGACATGGGCAGGAGGCATTTCCTGAAATCAGCAGCCATTGATGCTTCTGCACTTGCCGGACACGGGGGGACGGTGAGCGTCAAGGGAGTTGTGTGATGCCTGGAGGAACTCATGGACCCGTAGGGTGAGAATCCCGAAGCTACGTGGTACCGACGGCCTGATGAGGCTACCGCTCCAGCGTGCGCTGCGGGCGGCGGGCATCATCCGCGTCCGGGCCGAACGCATCCGCGTCCGGCCGGAACACAGACGTCTGGGAAAGGAGGCACCCCCCCACCC
>NZ_JABBJJ010000114.1 GCF_012933655.1 Pyxidicoccus fallax
GAGATCTGCTGCACGGGGGCGGCGGCGGGCGCGGGCGCGGCAACCGGAGCGGGCTGCGGGCGACGGCCGCGGGCCTCCGCCTCCGTCTTCAGGCGCTGGTTCTCCGCCAGCACGTGGGCCAGCTCCTCGCGGGTCCGCTCGAGCTGGATGGACGCGGCGCGCTCCTCCTCGGCGCGGGCCTTCACCAGGTCCTGCGAGCCCTTCTCCGACTCCTTCTGCTCGAAGAGCTTGCGCTTGGTCTGCTTGAGCTGCTCCTTCACGTCCTGGAGCTGGGAACGCTGCTCATCCAGCTCCTTCTGCTTCCGCTGAAGCTCCGACTCCGCCTTCGCGCGCCGCTGGGACTCGGACTCCAGCTCGTTGCGGAACGAGGGCGCGGAGGAAGAGGAGGACGGAAGCGCGGCTCGATTCGAGCCGCCGAAGAGCAGGATGCCGAGTGTCACGGCAAACCCGATCGATACGAGGATGAGGGCAACCAGCACGGAACGACCTCCACGGGAGATGCAAAAAGCGGGGCAGCCTATCGCCGGACACCGGCTCGTCAAGAGTCGACTGGGCGACGGCGCTTGTTGGGTGGCCTCTATGCCCTGCCTCGGGGCCTCATGCACTCCGGAAATCGACTCCTTCCGTGGAGGGCGTGCACCCATGCGGGGCCTTCCCCGGCCCCCGGAGAGCCGCGATGCTGGCGGCCCCGCGCACCCCCGAGGAGCAAGCACTCGATGGCGCATCTGGAGCTGAGTCCCAAGCGGCACATCTCGAGCTTCCGCAAGCTGGCCATCGGCAGCTGGGAGACGGCGTATGACCCCACCGTCTACGGCACGCTCACCGTGCGCATGGACCGGGCGCTGTCCTATATGGACGCCTTCCAGGCACGCACGGGCGTGCGCCTGACGGTGACGCACCTGGTGCTCAAGGCGCTGGCGGAGGCGCTGCGCCGCTGCCCGGACGCCAACGCGGTGCTGCGCTTCGGCCGCATCTACCTGCGCCAGCGCGTCACCGTGTCCGCGCTGGTGACGCGGCAGGAGGGCGGCGACGTGCGGCTGGTGCCGGTGCGGGTGGCGGACGCGGACAAGAAGAGCCTGCGCGAGCTGGCCGCGGAGGTGGACGTGGCGGTGCGCGAGGACGCGGGCCCCGAGCGCGGGTGGCGTCTGGTGGAGCGCGTGCCGTCGCCGCTGCTGCACCTCTTCACGCGGGTGGTGTCGTTCCTCGCGGTGACGCTCAACCTGGACCTGGGCCGCTTCGGCCTGCCGCGGGACGCGTTCGGCGCGGCCGTGGTCACCGACGTGGGGGCGCTGGGGCTGGACACCGCGTACCTGCCGCTGGTGCCCTTCACGCGGGTGCCGGTGTTCCTCGCACCCGGCGCGGTGCGCAGGGCCGCGGTGGTGGAAGGGGAGCGCGTGGTGGTGGGGCAGGTGATGAGCGTCAACGCGTCCATCGACCACCGCTTCATCGACGGGTACCACGCGGGCGTGCTGGCCAGCACGGTGCGGGAGATGCTGGAGGACCCGTTCACCGCCTTCGGCGCGCCGGAGTGAGGCCTACTCGCCGCGCAGCCGCCGCAGGTAGTCGGCCGGAGACTGGCCGACGAGCGCCTTGAAGTCCTTGATGAAGTGCGCCTGGTCGAAGTAGCCGAGCGACGCCGCGAGGTCCGCCAGCCGGGGTGTCTCTCCGGGCCCGAGCTTCGCGAGCCGCTCGGCGGCCTCGTGGAGGCGGAAGCGCTGAATCACCCACTTGGGGCCCACGCCGACGTACTGGCTGAAGAGCCGCTGCAGGGCGCGCTTGCCCAGGCCGAACTCCTCGACGAGCGCGTCCACCTTGACGAGCTCCGGGTCCGCGATGATGCGCTCCACGATGCGCCGCACCTGGTCCACCGTCTCGTCCCGGGCGGGCAGGCGGGTGCGCAGGAAGCGCTCCACCTCCGCCATGGAGGCCCGATCGTCCTCGTGCGCCAGCACCGCGGACTCCAGCGCCTGGGTGTCCAGGCCCAGCGCGGACTCCAGCGACACCCGCTTGTCCGTGAGGCGCGACACGGGGAAGTTCACGAAGGGGTAGAAGGCCCCGGGGTGGAACTTCACGCCGAACGTCCGGCCCTGGCCTTCGATCTTCCGGATGAACTTCTTCTTCACCACTCCGTAGATTTCAGTGTGGCCCCGCTCAATCGCGAGGTGGACCGAAGGATGCGAGAGGACCTCGGACACGTAGGGCTCCTGGCCCCGGAGGTCCCACGTGACAATCCAGTAGTGGCTCACGAAGGGGGCAAGGTGTTCGGACGGCAGAAGGCGGGTGAGGCCGAACTTCCGCTCACCCGCCTTGAGGTTGAGGATGCCCCTGGGCTGTCCGTTCTCTGAGCGAATCATCGCGCCGGAGCGCGGAACCTACCGCGTCAGTACGCGTACTCCCAACCCCCGCGAGCAGCGCGAGAGCCCCGCGCGCTCCGGGCGCCCATGTCGCGCAGGCGGCGCACGCGCTCCGGGATGGGCGGGTGCGTGGAGAACAGCGACATGACGCCGCCGTGGTGCAGCGGGTTGACGATGAACAGGTGCGAGGTGGCGGGGGCCCTGTCGTACGGCATCAGCTCCGCGCCGCGCTCCAGCTTCAGCAGCGCGTCCGCCAGCGCATCCGGGTCACCGCACAGCTCCGCGCCCGTGGCGTCCGCGCCGTACTCGCGCGAGCGGCTCACCGCCAGTTGCAGCAGCGTGGCGGCGATGGGGGCCACCAGCAGGAGCCCCAGGTTGGCGAAGGCTCCGGCGATGCCGCCACCTTCCTCCTCGTCACCCCGGCTGAGCATGGAGCCGCCGAACCAGAACAGCATCTGCGCCGCGTAGCTGATGATGCCCGCAAGCGTGGCCGCCACCGTGCCGATGAGCGTGTCGCGGTTGCGCACGTGGCCGAGCTCGTGCGCAAGCACGCCTTCCAGCTCGCGCCGGTCGAGGATGTCCATCAGCCCCGCCGTCACCGCCACCGCCGCGTGGCTGGGGTTGCGGCCCGTGGCGAACGCGTTGGGCGTGCGCGTGGGCAGGATGTAGACCTTCGGCTTCGGCATGCCCGCGCGCGCCGCCAGCCGTTCAATCATCTGATGCAGCCAGGGCGCCTGCTCGTAGGGCAGCGGCTGCGCGCCGTGGATGGCCAGGGCGATGCGGTCGCTGAACCAGTAGGAGCCGAAGTTCATCACCACGGCGAAGAGGCCCGCGAACATCAGGCCCTGCGGGCCGCCGAGCCGCTCGCCAATGACGAGGACGAGCGCCGTCAGCCCCGCGAGCAGCACCGTCGTCTTGAGCGCGTTGCCCAGACGGTGCCACCCACTGCCGCTGCTTCGCGAATGGGTGTCCGTGCCGCTGTAAGCCATGGTCGTCTCGTTCCTTTCCCTTGTCTCTTCAAGGACTTCAAAAACGTAAACAGGGAGGCAGGAGCGTCAACGAAAGCGGGCAGGCCACGGCCATGCCCGTTCGGCGCCGGGCACGCCAGCAGGGCGGACGGGAAGACGGGCGGCCGTGACTTCGCTCAGAGGTAGAAGCGGTCCGTGACACCGGCGGTGCGCTGGAGGATGGCGCTCCAGCCCAGCCAGACCTCGATGCCACTCTGCCCGGCGGCCGCTTCCTCTCCCAGAGCGCCGAGCGAGCCCGTGCAGCCGGCGAGGGTGCACAGCCCGGAGTCCTTCAGGTGCTCCAGGAGCACGCGCAAGGTGGGCATGCCGCGCGACTCGAAGCGGTCATTGATGTCGTCGCGCCCCGCGAAGTCAGGCTCGTCCAGCGCGTCCTTCAGGAAGCGCTCCAGGGCCCACCAGAAGAGGTACACCTCCGCCTTGCGCCCGGAGGCCACGGCGGCGGCGGCGATGGACAGGCCCTGGTGGACGCGGTCGTAGTCGCCGCTGTGCAGGAAGACGACCACCTTGGACGGGGGCGTGCTCACCTGGGCCTCATACCGTCCACAAGCCGGCCTCGTCCATTCGGGTCGCCCAGCCGACCGCTCGGGGTCCTTTGGCTTGCGCCCCGGCCCCGGCGCTTGCTAGGAACCCTCCGTTATTCAGGCACTTACACGTTCTGGGCGTTTCGGGCGGACCGGGTTTGAACACCATGGGTGAGGACATCACAGCCAAGCGCAAGGATGCCCACCTGGACCTGTGCGCCACTGGAGACGTTGAGCCCACCGGCAACAGCACCCTGTTGGAGTGCGTGCGCCTCGTGCACTGCGCCATGCCGGAGATGGCGGTGGAGGACGTGGACCTGACCACGACCTTCCTGGGCAAGCGGCTGCGCTACCCCCTCCTCGTCACGGGGATGACGGGTGGTACCGAGCGCGCGGGCGCCGTGAACCGCGACCTGGCGCTCGTCGCCGAGCGGCACGGGCTGGCCTTCGGCGTGGGCAGCCAGCGCGCCATGGCGGAGGACGCCTCGCGGACGGCGTCATACGCGGTGCGGCAGGTGGCGCCCACGGTGGCGCTGCTGGGCAACATCGGCCTGTACCAGGCGGTGCGGCTGGGGGTGGATGGCTCGCGCCGGCTGATGGACGCCATCGGCGCGGACGGGCTGGCGCTGCACCTCAACGCGGGCCAGGAGCTGACGCAGCCGGAAGGCGATAGGGACTTCCGGGACGGCTACCGCGTGGTGGAGGCGCTGGTGCGCGCCTTCGGCGATCGGCTGCTGGTGAAGGAGACGGGGTGCGGCATCGGCCCGGACGTGGCGCGGCGCCTGGTGGACCTGGGCGTGCGGAACATCGACGTGTCCGGCCTGGGCGGCACCTCGTGGGTGCGGGTGGAGCAGCTGCGCGCGTCCGGCGTGCAGGCCGAGCTGGGCGCCGAGTTCAGCGCGTGGGGCATCCCCACGGCGGCGGCCATCGCCACGGTGCGGCGGAGCGTGGGGGCGGAAGTCCGGCTGGTCGCTAGCGGCGGCATCCGAACGGGTTTGGAGGTGGCCAAGGTGCTCGCGCTGGGCGCGGACCTGGCCGGCATGGCGCTGCCGCTGTTCCGCGCGCAGCAGACCGGTGGAGTCGAGGGGGCGGAGGCCGCGCTGGGAGTCATCCTCGCGGGCCTGAGGCAGGCGCTCGTCCTGACGGGGAGCAGAAGCTGCGCTGAACTGCGACAGCGGCCCCGGGTGGTGACCGGAGAGTTGAAGGATTGGCTCGCGGCCCTGTAGAGCAGGCCCGCGCCGTAGTTGGGGAAGGAAGAACATGTCTGACACCGTGACCTCCCGGCTCGCCGGGTTCCACAAGCTGCCCATGGAGGAGCGCCTCGCGGTGCTCGCCCAGATGTTCCGGCTCGCCCCCGAGGACCTGCAGCAGCTGCGTGGCACGGAGGCGCTGCAGCCCGTGCTGGCCAACCAGATGATTGAAAACGCGGTGGGGACGTTCTCCCTGCCGCTGGGCCTGGGCCTGAACATGCAGGTCAACGGGCGCGACTACCTGGTGCCCATGGCGGTGGAGGAGCCGTCCGTCGTGGCCGCGGTGTCCTTCGCCGCCAAGATCGTCCGCGAGGCGGGCGGCTTCATCGCCGAGGCCGACGACTCGATGATGATCGGCCAGGTGCAGGTGACGCGGTACGGGGACCCGACCGTGGCCACCGAGCGCATCCTGGAGCACAAGGAGCAGATTCTCGCGCTGGCCAACAGCTTCCACCCGTCCATGGTGGCGCGCGGCGGTGGCGCCCGGGACGTGGAGGTGCGCGTGCTGCCGGCGCCGGAGGGCCCGCGCGGCGAGCCGCTGCTCATCGTCCACATCCTCATCGACACGCAGGAGGCGATGGGGGCCAACCTCATCAACACCGTCGCCGAGGGCGTGGCGCCGCTCATCGAGCAGATCACCGGCGGCAAGGTGTACCTGCGCATCCTGTCCAACCTGGCGGACCGCCGGCTGGCGCGGGCCATGTGCCGGATTCCCCTGGCGCAGCTGGCGGACTTCAACATGCCGGGCGAGGAGATCGCCGAGGGCATCGCCCAGGCCAGCCGCTTCGCGGAGGCGGACCCGTACCGCGCGGCCACGCACAACAAGGGCGTGATGAACGGCATCGACTCGGTGGCCATCGCCACGGGTCAGGACTGGCGCGCGATTGAAGCCGGCGCGCACGCGTTCGCCTGCCGCGGCGGCCAGTACCGTCCGCTGTCCACCTGGTACCTGGAGGAGGGCCACCTGGTGGGCCGCATCGAGCTGCCCATGGCGCTGGGCACGGTGGGTGGCCCCATCAAGGTGCACCCGGGCGTGCAGATGGCGCTGAAGCTGATGCGCACCAGCAACGTGCGCGAGCTGGCCATGGTGTTCGCGGCGGTGGGTCTGGCGCAGAACTTCGCGGCGCTGCGGGCGCTGGGCAGCGTGGGCATCCAGAAGGGCCACATGGCGCTGCACGCGCGCTGCGTGGCGGTGACGGCGGGCGCTCGCGGCCACATGGTGGAGAAGCTCGCGAACCTCCTGGTGAAGGCCGGCCACGTGAAGGTGGAGAAGGCGAAGGAGATTCTCGCCAGCCTCCCGGCCGAGGACGTCGCGGCCGCCACCGGCACCAACGTCTGAGCCCGTGGCCTCCCGCCCTCCGCCAATCGAGGCCTTCGGCGCCGGCAAGGTCATCCTGCTGGGTGAGCACAGCGTGGTGTACGGCCACCCGGCGCTGGCCGGGCCGCTGTCCCAGGGTGTGACGGCGCGCGGCGTGCCCGCGAAGCGCTGCCAGCTCACCCTGCCGCCCCACCTGAGCCGGCATCAGCGCGCGCAGCTCACGGCGGCCTTTGCCCGCGCGGCGAAGGCCACCGGCGAGCCCGCGGTGAAGGTGACGCTGGACGCGGACCTGCCGCTGGCCGTGGGCCTGGGCAGCTCCGCGGCGCTGTCCGTGGCCTGCTCGCGGCTCTTGTTGAAGGCCGCGGGGAAGGAGCCCACGGCGAAGGAGACGGCGCGGGTGGCGTGGGAGATGGAGCAGGAGTTCCACGGCACGCCGTCCGGCGTGGACCACACCACCAGCGCGGAGGAGCGGCTCGTCCTCTACCGGCGCAAGCCGGGGACGGCGGTGGGCAAGGGGCGGGTGGTGGACAGCCCCAAGTCGTTGAGCGTGGTGGTGGCGCTGGCCGGAGAGCGCAGCCCCACGAAGGCCACGGTGGGCGCGCTGCGCGAGCGGCAGGCCCGGTGGCCGGAGCGGTACCGGCGCCTGTTCACGGAGATTGGACGGGTGGCGTCGGAGGGCGCGGAGGCGGTGGCATCCGGTGACCTGGCGGCGCTGGGAGACGCGATGAACGTCAACCAGGGGCTGCTGGCGGCGCTGGGGCTGTCGTCGCCGCCGTTGGAAGAGATGGTGTACCGGCTGCGGGGGCTGGGGGCGCTGGGCGCCAAGCTCACCGGGGCCGGCGGAGATGGTGGGGCCGTCATCGGCCTGTTCCTCGAACCGGCGCCCGCGGTGGCGAAGCTGACCGCGCTCGGCGTGCGGTGCTTCAGCAGCCAGCTCGCGGGACCGCGGGCGACGTGAGTCCTTTCATGAAAGCCACTGCCCTGGCGCATCCGAACATCGCCCTCGTGAAGTACTGGGGGAAGCGGGACGAGGCGCTCATCCTTCCGCACCAGTCCAGCCTGTCCCTCACGCTGTCGCCGCTGTCGGTGACGACGACGGTGGAGTTCGGCGCCTCGCACGACCAGGTGGAGCTCAACGGCCATACCGCGAAGGGCAGCGAGCGGGATCGCGTGCTGCGCCTGCTGGAGGCGGTGAAGGCCATGGCGGGGAAGGCGTTGGGCCCGGCGAAGGTGGTCTCGCGCGGGGACTTCCCGATGGCGGCGGGCCTGGCGAGCAGCGCGGCGGGCTTCGCGGCGCTGGCGGTGGCGGGGCGCGCGGCGGCGGGGCTGCCGGCGGAGCCCCGGGCGGCGAGCATCCTGGCGCGTATGGGCAGCGGCTCGGCGTGCCGGAGCGTGCAGGGCGGCTTCTGCGAGTGGCAGCGCGGGGAGCGTCCGGATGGAGAGGACAGCTTCGCGGTGCAGCGCTTCGATGCCGCGCACTGGCCGGACGTGCGCATGGTGGTGGCCATCCTGGACCGCGGCGAGAAGGAGGTGAAGTCGCGGGACGGGATGAAGCACACGGTGGAGACCAGCCCGTACTACCCGGCGTGGGTGCAGGACGCGGAGCAGGAGATTGCCCACGCGCGCGAGCACATCGCCCGGCACGACCTGGAGGCCCTGGGTGAGCTGTGCGAACGCAACGCGTGGCGGATGCATGCCACGGCGCTCGCGGCGAACCCGCCGCTCTGCTACCTGAACTCGGCGACGCTGGCGCTCATCCAGCACCTGCGCGAGCAGCGGAAGAAGGGCATGCCGGTGTGGTTCACGCTGGACGCGGGGCCCAACCCGGTGCTGCTGACGGACGCGGCGCACGAGGTGGCGGCCGAGGCGCTGGCCCGCGCGTGCGGCGCGGTGGACGTGGTGCGCTGTGTGCCCGGCGGTGACGCGGTGCTGAAGGCGGAGCACCTGTTCTGATGGAGCGCGCCCTCTCCGCGCCGGGCAAGCTGTTCGTCTCCGGCGAGTACGCGGTGCTGTGGGGCGGGGTGGCGCGCGTGGCGGCGGTGGCGCCCCGCACGGCGGCGTACGTGCGGCGGCGCGCGGATGCCCGCGTGCACGTGTGCCTGGAAGAAGGGACGCTGGCCGGCAGCACCACGCCCCTGGGCGTGCGCTGGGAGCGCGAGGTGCCGGCGGGGTTCTCCTTCGTGGCGCGCACGCTGGACCAGGCGCTGCGGGCGCACGGCCGCGCGGCCCCGGGTTTCGATTTGGCGGTGGCGCCGTCGGCGGTGGGGCCCAACGGGCAGAAGCTGGGCATGGGCGGCAGCGCATGCGCGACGGTGCTGGCGGCCGAAGGGGCTCGCTATGTGCTGGACGAGCGCTTCGACGCGCTGAAGCTGGCGCTGGCGGCGCACACGCTCGGGCAGGGCGGGAAGGGGAGCGGCGGGGACGTGGCGGCGAGCTTCGCCGGAGGGCTCTTGCGCTACCGGCGCTATGACGTGGCGCCGCTCATCGAGGCGAGCAACGCCGGGCGGCTGCGCGCGGCGCTGGCGGAGTCGCCCTCCGTGGACGTGTGGCGGCTGGCTGTGCCTCGCGTGGCCATGGCGTATGCCTTCACGGGCGAGAGCGCGTCCACGCGGGTGCTGATTGGGCAGGTGGAGGCGCGGCTGGCGGAGGTGGGACGGCGGGCCTTCGTGGCGCGCTCGGACGCGCTGGGGCACGAGATTGAAACGGGCCTGGGTGGCGGAGACTTCCGCGCGTTCTCCGAAGCGGTGAAGGCGCAGCATGAGTTGTTGTTGGAGCTGGGCCCGCTGGAGACGGAAGGAATGCGGCGGGTGCTGGCCCTGGCCGCGGCCTACGGTTGTGCGGGGAAGCTGTCTGGGGCCGGAGGCGGGGACGGGTGCATCCTCTTCGCTCCGGATGCGCAGGCGCGCGCGGAGCTGTGCAAGGGCCTGGAGGCGCGCGGCTTCCATACCCTGACGCTGGAGGCGGAGCCCGGCGTGCGCGGCGAGGCGCAGGTGGACTCGCGGCTGCGGACCTGGGTGGACGCGCTCGCCTGAGTGCGCCCCGCTTCGCCGGCTATGGGATGACGGCTCGCGCCACGGCGTAGCTGTCCTCGTAGAGGTGGTAGCGCGTGATGTGCCCCTTCTCCACGGTCAGATGTATCGCGAACGCAGTTGTCAGCGGACGGCCCGTGGCCTTGACGGTGTCGTGAAGCCGCCCCAGCAGCACGGCGTCACGGCCATCGACCAGGATTTGCGTGACGCGGAACTCATGGACGATGACGTGGTCGTGCAATGAGTCGAAGAACCCGGCGACCTCCGCTCGGGTGGAGCGGCGACCGATCCAGGGGACCTCTTTCGCACCAGGAATGTCCCAATCGACCTGTTCGGCGAACAGCTCGGCCACGCTCTTGCCTGCTTCCAATCCTTGCAGGAGCGCCTCGACGGTGGAGCGGGTCGTTCGGGCGTCTGCTTCCGTCGTCCCGTAGGGCATCTGGCTCATGACGGGAGTACCACTTAACCTTCCCCCGAGATCGGCGCAGGTCATTCGCGGCCGGCGCGCCCCCTGGTGACAGAAACCCGGGCCTGCGGCGTTTCATCGACAAACGCCGCGCAGGAGGTTTCAGACATGGGCTCGTCGATGGACCGACGTTCACTCTTCAAGGCTGGCTTGGGCATCACCGGAGGTCTCGCGCTCCTCGGTGCGGCTCCCGCTGGTGCAGCGCCTCGTCCGTCTCCGTCGCCGCGGAGCCAGGCGGAGGAGCGGCCCTGGTACGAGCTGGGGTTGCTGTCCGACCCCATCATGGAGAGCCAGCTCCTGCACTTCCTGGCCGCGACCTACAGCGCGCAGGCGGACATCGGCGAGGTGCTCGACACCGCGCACCGCATCAATCCAGCTGAAGACTGGAGCTGGCCCACCGAGTGGGTGAGCACCGCCGACCGGATCCGCCAGATGGGTGATGCGAGCCTCGCTCGGGGACGCAGGCTCAGCGCGGGCAATGCCTACCTGCGCGCCGCCAACTACTACCGCGCGGCCCTGATTCATCACCCCGAGCCGGACCACCCAAGCGTGCTCGAGACGGGGCGCAAGGCCGTCGTCGCGTACGACAAGGCCATTGCCCTGCTGGAGATTCCCGCGGTCGCCATGCGCATCCCCTACGAGGGCACGACGCTGCCCGGCTACTTCTTCCGAGCGCCCCGGGCCCGCGGCCGTGCGCCGCTGCTCGTCTTCCAGCAGGGGCGCGACGCCTGGCCCGAGGAGTCCAAGTACGTCATCGACGCGGCCCTGGCCCGGGGCTACCACTGCCTCATCGTCCACGCGCCCGGTCAGGGCATGGCCATCCGCGAGCAGGGGCTCGTCTTCCGTCCCGACTGGGAGAAGGTCATCACCCCGGTCATCGACTTCGCCACGCGCATCGCGGGGGTGGATGACCGGCGCATCGCGCTGCTGGGCTGGAGCATGGGTGGTGCGCTCGTTCCCCGCGCGGCGGCGTTCGAGCGGCGCATCAAGATCCTCATTCCCAACCCCGGCGTGCTGGACTGGGGCCAGTCCATGTTCGACCAGTTCAACACCTACTTCCCCGAGGTGATGCCGCTGCTCGACGAGGACCCGCAGGCCTTTGACGCGGCCCTCTACCAGCTCATGGACGCGGTGTTCCTGTACCGCTGGTACATGCGGGACTCGATGTCCAAGCACGGCGCGAGCTCGCCATCGGACCTGATGTTCAAGCTCCGAGAGTTCACCAACGTGCCCACCGTCCACCGCATCCGCTGCCGGACGCTGGTGATGGACGGCACCGCGGAGGCCTTCTCCGTGGGCCAGGCGAAGTTGCTCTTCGACGCCCTGACGTGTCCCAAGGACTACATGCTCTTCACCGCGGAGGACACGGGGCTGCTGCACTGCCAGGAAGCGGCGCAGGCCGTCGCCAACCACCGCATGTTCGACTGGCTCGACGAGTACATCTGAGCCGGCGAACGGACCGTTGTGGCCATGAAGCCACCTGCGAGACACTGCCGGGACTTCATGATCACCTTCAGCGACCGGGAAATCGAAGACGAGCGCCTGGAGCTGAACCGCCGCTCGGAGCTCCACTACCTGGGGCCCAACCTCACCCTGAGAAGGTGCCAGCTCGTCATCGATGTGCCGCGTTCCGCACTGACCATCGACGGGGCACGGCTCATCGACTGCACCATCGACGTGAAGACGGCGCTCGCGGAGTTCCGGTGGGAGAAGGCCCGTCTGAAGGGGTGTCGCTTCACGGGCTTGATGATTGGCAATGACTTCGGGCGCTGGCCCACCGCGCAGCATCCCGAGCTGGGCGGCATCGAGGACTGCGACTTCACGGACGCATCTCTGGACGGGTGCCGCTTCTTCGGCTGTGACGTCAGCACCCTCCGGTTCCCGTCGTGGCCCTGCTTCACCGTCTTCGACCCCGTGCCGCGGAGCCGCGAGCTGACCGCGCTCCCGTGGCCCGGGCCGGTCGGAGCCGTTTTCAAGGCCATTGCGAGGTCCCCGCCCTCGCTGTCGGCCGTGACGCTCTCCGCGTCGAGGCTCGCCTGGGAGACGGGCACCTCCGAGAACGCCCTCTACGGCGTGCTGGCGCAGCTGGACGGTGTGAAGCTGTAGCCCCGGCCCTCGGGCTGGGTGCGGTGCCCCAGAACATGTTCTTCACAAAGCCGCACCGCCACAGGCCGTTCGGGCCTGGGCGGTGGGCCTGGAAACACGGACGCCGACTCAGAGCTTCTGGCTGTCGTTGTCCGGCATGCTCGCCTGCGAGCCGTCTGGCAGGGAGGCGGCCTCGGCGGGCACCGGGACGTCCAGCGTCAGCGGGCCAGCCTCGCCGCGCGCGGCGGCAAGCGCGCTCGGAACGATGTCCAGGGCGAAGGCGCCGGCGTTGTTGTTCTCATTGCTCTCGGCAATGACCCCATCCACGTCCGCGAGCAGCACGATGTTGTAGGCACCCGGGGCAATGGTGGGCGAGAAGGTGATGGGCGTGGGAGGGAGGGAGAAGGTCCCGGAGCCCGTGCCGATGGAGACCCCGCCGATGTAGCTCAGCAGCTGGTAGTTGGCATCGGCAAGGAAGACACCGACGGTCGACGGCGCGGTGGCCGGGCACTGCGTTGCCAGCGTGAAGGAGAAGTTGGTCGTACCCCCAGGCTGGATGGTCGTGGGGCTCAGCGTGCCACCCGTGAAGTAGAAGTCCGCCGGCTTGGTGGTACCAATCACGGTGTCATCCCCCTGCACCGTGGTGAAGTCCACCTCGGCCTGGAGGTACCAGGTCTCGGGCGCACAGCGCTGCGCGATGCCCGCCAGCACCGTCTGGGCATCGGGTTGGACGGTCGCCAGCATGAAGGACGCCGTCTGGGTTCCGATGGGCGGCAGATACAGCCCGTTGGCCCCTGCACGGAGGAGGATTTGACGCGAGTCCATCAGGACGCGACTGGTGGTCCCATTCCGCGTGGTCGACAAATAGAACCGTAGCTGCGCGGTGGCTTGATAGAGCTTGCTCCCACCCAGGGTGTATTGGACCGTGAAGGTGGAATAGGGATTGGGAATCGTCGTGGGCGCGGAGAAGGTGAACACCTGCACCTGCGCCCAGACAGGGCTCGCCGCGAACAGAGATGCAACGAGAAGCGCTGCCGCCAGTCCTCTGGATTTGGTCATGGCGGAAAGGATTGCGGGTTTTACCCGTCAAATCAAGACAGACATGCCAAACATGCTATTACGGATTTTTTGAGATGGCGGCGATGGGTTGACGCGACAGGGCAATGCCTGTGCACTCATGTCCCAGACATGGGGCATGGCTCCTCGCCGCTCAGAACATGTGTCCGAACGTCAGGTAGAACCGCTGCCGTCCAGTCTCCGTGGAGCGCGCGTAGTCCATGCGCACCACCGCGGCGCGCCGGGCCAGTCGCACGCCGCCGCCGATGCCCGGGTGCCACTCGTACCACTTGCCGTCCGACACGCCCGGGTGCCACACGCGGCCGAAGTCCATGAACATCACCGCGCCCAGCTTCATGCTCTGTCCGAAGACCTGGAGCTGCGCCGCCTGGAAGCGCAGCTCCGTGTTGCTGAACGCCTTGATGTTCCCCGAGAAGCGGTTGCGCTCGATGCCGCGCACGCTGCTCATGCCGCCAATGCCCTCGGACACGTTGACGCCGCCCGTGTTGCTCCACTCATAAAAGGGCACGTCGCCGAACAGCATGTCCAGCGTCACCCGGTGCGCCAGCGTCAGCCGCGAGGTCAGCCGGAGGTAGCGCCGCTCGCTCAGGGTGATGCCCGCGTAGTGGTACCGGCTGCCCGTTCCCACCCCCGACACGCGCAGCGCCAGCTCCTCCACGCCGCCTTCCGTCGGGTCCGACTCGTCATCGCGCGTGTCCCAGAGCACGCCCGCCAGCAACTGCCCCGTGGAGCCGCCCTCGAAGCCGACCGGCTTCTCCTTCAGCAGCATGGACGCCTCGTACGTGTCCACGCTCGTGTGCCGCCACCCGTAGCCCACGTACGACTGGAGCGGATGCGTCGGTCCGAAGGGCCGCCCGCGCAGGCGCACCCAGAAGCCCGGCGCGCCCTTGTTGAAGTTGTAGCGCGGGTCGCTCTCGTCCCCGCGGAAGTCCGGAGCGGACTGGTTGCCCGCGCCGAAGTAGGGGCTGCGCATCTCGCGCCGGTACTCCAGCCGCCCCTCCAGCCGCAGCTGGCCAATGAGCTGCGGGCCGTCATAGCGGATGTAGTGGCTCTGCACGCCGGCGCTGCTGAAGAACACCTGCGCGCCAATGGCGTGCGCGTACGGCACCTTCCCCGGTGCGTACAGGTACATGCCACCGACGCCGCCGTAGCCGAACCCGGTGTCCGAGCTGAAGCTCACCAACGGCAGCGCAATCGCGTCGACTCCAGAGTCCTTCTTCGCGGGGGTGAGGCCGGGGGCCGGCGGCGGTGGAGACACCACGGGCGCGGCACTCAGGCTGGCGAGCAGCAGGACAGACGGAATGAGCATGGGGGCGGACCGCTCTGACGCCTCAGAGGAGTGAAAAGTCCCGACACACTGAGCGGCCTGGGCTGCCTGCCTACCCACCAGGAGAACGAGTTCCCAGCGAAGGCGAGCAGCCCCCCGAGTGCCCATTTTGCCTCGCGGGGGAGGGGAGGCGTCAACGTGAGCGGCGTAATCACCCCAGAAATGCACATGCGGGCCCTCGGCTTCGTCCGGAGGGTCAGCGCGAAGGTTCCGCCAGCGCAGCAGCGCCGGCCCAGGAACGTGGTCATCGTCCACCTGGATGGTGTCCCGAAGACCCTGCTGGACGAGGCCATTGTCGGAGGGCGGATGCCCTTCCTGGCCCGCCTCATCCGCTCTGGCACATTTCACCTGGAAGACGCGTTCTGGGGCGCTCCGACGTCCACGCCGTACTTCCAGGCGGGGCTGCTGTACGGGATGCGGCACTCCAACCTTCCGGCCTACTCCTGGTACGACCGCGAGCTGGGGCGCAAGGTGCAGATGAACACGCCCGCGGACGCGCGGGAAATCGACCAGCGCCTGCGCGGGGCGGGCCGCACCAGCCTGCTGGACGGCGGTGGCCACGGGTACTTCTCGCTGTTCCGCGCGGGGGCCACCAACGCGCTGAGCATGAGCACGCTGGCCAGCTTCAAGCTGATGGCGCGCTCGTTCTCCTACGAGATGATGGGCCTGTCCGCGGCGCGCACGCGGGGCCTCTTCGGGTACCTGCGCTCGCTGGGCATGGACACGTGGCACGCGGTCCGCGAGGTGCGCCACTGGGCGCGCTCCATCCAGGACTGGCGCCACGAGCAGGGCTTCCTCGTCAGCCGCGTCCTCCTGCAGCGGCTGGGCTGGAGCTTCGCGCACACCAAGGCCCTGGTGGACATGGTGCGCGGCGTGCCCGTCATCTACCTCGTCTACGGCAACTACGACGAGGTGGCCCACCGCCGAGGTCCGCGCTCGGAGCTGGCCGTGGAGGAATTGCACCGCGTGGACGCGTACCTCGCGGAGCTGTACGCGGTGGCGCGCACGGTGCAGCGGCCGTACGACGTCGTCATCCTCTCCGACCACGGGCACGTGGACAGCCTCCCGTTGGAGCGGCGCCAGGGCAAACGCCTGGAGCAGTGGCTCCTGGAGTGCGGTGAGCACGGCCCCCTGTCCGAGGACGTCATCCGTGGCCTCTGCGACGGGCGGCCCCGGCCCGCGCTCGACGCCACCCCGCGCGCGCCCTTCACGCCGGTGGTGATGGAGTGCGGCAACTTCGCGCACGTGTACCTCTCCGGCGAGCGCCAGCCCCTGGAGGCGCGAGAGCTGCTGGCGCGGCACCCGGACGTGCTCGCGCGCGTCACGCAGAGCCCGGAGATTGGGATGGCGGCGGTGCGGCGCGGCAACTCCGCCGTGGCGCTGGTGAAGGGGGGCGTGTACGGCCCGGACGAGCTGGACCGGGCGCCCCTGTCCACGGAGTTCAGCAAGCGCGCGGTGGCGGACTTCCTCCGCGTGCTGCCCTCCATGTCCACGGCGGGAGACGTGGTGCTCTTCGGCGAGGCGGTGCAACGCGGCGGCACCGTGGGCTTCGCCTGGGAGTTCGGCTCGCACGGCGGGCTGACGCGCACGGAGGCCAACAGCCTCGTGTGCTGGCCGGCCAACGCCCCCGTGGACCTGTCCGGCCTGGGCCACTGCGCGCAGCTGCACGAGCGGCTCGCGGAGGCCTACCTCGACCCCGCGCCGCCACTGCGGCTGGTGCTATGAGCGAGAGCAGAGGGCAGGGCGGACGGGCGGTCCTCAAGGTCCTGCTGGCGGTGGTGGGCCTCGTGCTGTCCGTCGTCCTGCTGTCCACGGCCTTCTTCCGGTGGAACCTCCGCGCCCCGGGGCCGCTGCTCCAGCCGCGCTTCCCGCTGGACCAGTTCGTGCGGGACCTGCCCGGCCACCTCGTGTGGCTGCTGCCTTTCTTCCTGCTGCAGGCGTCGGTGATTCCGCTGCGCGCGGTGCAGTGGCAGCGCACCCTGCGCCGGCCGGTGCCGCTGAAGGAGCGCTACCACCTGGTGGCCATCGGCGCCTTCGTCCACAACGCCCTGCCGGGAAAGCTGGGCGACATCATGCGCTCGTTCCTCCTGTCACGGACCCAGCGCATCCCGTTCCTGCGCTGCCTGGGCTCGGTGGGCGTGTGCAAGCTGATGGAGTTCGCGGCGCTGATGCTGCTGGTCTCCGCGTCCCTCCTGGGCCCCTTCGGCGAGACGCTGGAGCGCTTCAAGGGCGAGCTGAGGGTCGCCATCTCACTGTGCGTGGGGCTGGTGGCACTGGTGGTGCTGCTGGCGCACTGGTCGGCGCCGCTCGCGCACGCGCTTCACCGGCGGCACAAGCTGCCCCGGCTGGAGGGCTTCCTCCACCACGTCAGCGAGGGCTTCGGGACGGCGCGCTCCTTCACCGGTCTGGCGAAGGTGTTCGTCTTCTCCGTGGGCCCCGTGCTCGCATCCGCGCTGGGCTACGGCATGGCGCTGCACGGCATCGGCATCTCCGGGGGGCTGTTCGCGGGGGCCGTCGTGCTGGGGGCCATCTCCCTGGGCCAGTCGCTGCCCGGCGTGCCAGCGGGCCTGGGCCTGTACTACTTCGTGACGAGCTGGGCGGCCCGCAGCCTGGGGGCCTCGGCGGAGGACGCGGCGGCCTTCTCCACGCTCACGCACCTGGGCACCGTCATCAGCCAGGTGTCCGTGGGCGCCGTCTCCGTGCACCTGCGGAAGATTCGCATCCGGGACCTTCGCAGGGGCGGCAGCCTGGCGCGCGAGGCCGCGCACCACGTGGCCCACGAGGCCGTGGAGCCCGCGCCGCCCTGAGCGGCGAGAGCGGACCCCAGAAACGCGAAAGGGGTCCCGGTTTTTCAACCGGGACCCCTTCACGACTTCATGCCCAGGAGAGGACTCGAACCTCCATGCCCTTGCAGGCGCTAGACCCTGAATCTAGTGTGTCTACCAATTCCACCACCTGGGCAGGTGGTGCTGCTGCTTCGTCGCCGCAGCGGCTTGCGCCGTGCTGCGATGGGCGAGACGTATAGAGGCACCGCCCCGCTCCGTCAAGCACTACGTAACAACCCTACTTCTTCAGCGGCCATTTCCCCTCGGCCTCGAGGGCGCGGCGGATGGCCGGGTTCTCGTCCATGAAGGCGGTGAGCGACTCCTCGGTGATCTCCACCAGGATGTCCTCGCCGCCCAGCTCCGTCTGGCAGCTCAACCGGGAGTACGGGCGGACGTCGAACCCCATGTCCAGGCGGTCCGCCTCCGCGTCCGTCTGCTCGCTCAGCGAGTCGAGGCCCTTGCGGACCCAGACATGGCAGGTGGAGCAGGCACAGACGCCGCCGCAGCTGTGGCCCACCTGGGCGCCGCAATGCTCGGCGGCGTCCAGCAGGGTGGTGCCGGTGGGCACGTCCGCGGTGACCTCGGCCAGGGGGCTCTTGAAGGTGACCTTGGGCACGTCAGAACTCCTCCACGGAGTGGCCACCCACCACCTGGGTGATGGCCTGGTTCATGACCCGCTCGATGAAGGGGCGCGACGTCTCGTCCAGCGCGTGCACGGCCTCCTTCAGCTTCAGGTGGTCGTTGCCGGTGGCCAGCTCGCGCACCCGGGCCATGGCCGCGTCGATGGCGGCGCGCTCCCCGTCCTGGAGGAGCGAGCCATGCTCCCGTAGCTGCCGCTCGGCCTCGGCCAGCACGCGCTCGGCGTCCACGCGCTGCTCGCGCACCTGCCGCGCCTGGATGTCCTCCTCGGCGTGGTCGATGGAGTCGAGCAGCATCTGCTCGATTTCCTCGTCGGTGAGGCCGTGGCTCGGCTTGACGGTGATGGACTGGGTGGCGCCGGTGCTCTGCTCCTTGGCGCTGACGGAGAGGATGCCGTCCGCGTCCACCTGGAAGCGCACCTCCACCCGGGCCATGCCCGCCGCCAGCGGCGGAATCCCAGAGAGGGTGAAGCGAGCCAGGCTGCGGTTGTCCTCCACCAGCTCGCGCTCGCCCTGCACCACGTGCACGTCCAGGCCCGTCTGCCCGTCCTTGAAGGTGGTGAAGACCTGCGCCGCCGCGGTGGGGATGGTGGAGTTGCGCTGAATCAGCTTCTCCACGATGCCGCCCATCGTCTCCAGGCCGAGCGACAGCGGAATCACGTCCAGCAGCAGCACCTCGTCCTGCCGGTCCTCGTTGGTGAGCAGGTCCGCCTGCACCGCCGCGCCCAGCGCCACCACCTGGTCCGGGTCGATGTCGCCCAGCGGCTCGCGGCCGAACAATTCCGCCACGTACCGGCGCACCGCCGGCACCCGCGTGGCGCCGCCCACCAGAATCACGCCGTCCAGCTCTCCGGCCGCCACGCCCGCGTCCTTCAGGGCCCGCCGGCACACCACGCCCGTCTTCTGCACGAACGGCTGAATCCACGTGTCGAAGTCCGCGCGCTTCACCACCTGCTTGTGGCCGCCCACGGTCAGCTCCACCTCGGGCACGTCCGTGAGGGCCTCCTTCGCCTTGCGCGAGGCGGCCAGCACCTCGGCGATGAGGGCGGGGGAGGGCTCCTTCTCACCCATCGCCTGGAGCACCTGCTGGGCGATGGCGCGGTCGAAGTCGTCGCCGCCCAGCGCGGAGTCGCCGCCGGTGGACTTCACCTCGAAGACGCCGTCCACCAGCTTGAGGATGGACACGTCGAAGGTGCCGCCGCCGAGGTCATAGACGGCGAAGGTGCCCTGGCTGCCCTTGTCCAGGCCGTAGGCCAGCGCCGCGGCGGTGGGCTCGTTGAGCAGCCGCAGCACCTCCAGCCCGGCCAGCCGGCCCGCGTCCTTGGTGGCCTGGCGCTGGGCGTCGTCGAAGTACGCCGGGACGGTGATGACCGCCTGCTCCACCTTGGTGGAGAAGTGCGCTTCCGCGCGGCGCTTGAGGGAGCGGAGGATTTCCCCGGACACCTCGATGGGATTCACGGGCGTGCCGCCGGCCACGTCGAAGCGGACCACCTTCGAGCCGGGGACGAAGCGGTAGTGCCCCAGCTTGCGCGTCTCCGCGTCGTCCGGGCTGCGGCCCATGAAGCGCTTCACGGACGAGATGGTGTCCGTGGGGTGCTCGGGGGCCAGGCGCCGGGCCCGCGCGCCCACCACCACGCCGCCGTCCTTCGCGTAGTGGACGACGGAGGGCAGCAGCAGCGAGTCCCCCTCGTCCACCGGGACGCAGCGGGGTTTGCCCTGGACGACGGCGGCCACCAGCGAGTTGGTGGTGCCCAGGTCGATGCCCACCGCCTGCCCCTTGGGCTTCAGCGGGTCGTGGATCTGCAGGTAGCCGTTCTTGCTCACGACAGACTCTCCTCCTCGAACGCGTCCACCTGCTCGAGGAAGCGCGTGAAGTAGCGCACCCGCCCCAGCGCGTGCGATGCCTTTTTCACCAGGACCTGCCCGTCCGCCCCCGGCCCACCGGCCTCCAGGGCGCGAAGGGCGCCGGCCGCCTCGTCGAGCGCCGCCTTCTTCCGGGCCTCCACGTCGGTGGCCATGGCGCGGGCGCGCGCCAGGTCCTTCTTCTCCATGGCGGTGTCCAGCGCCTCGCGCAGGTCCATGACCTCCTCGAGGAACTCCATCGGCATGTCCTTCTGGGCGCCCGCGTCCTCGCGGTCCAGGTCGATGCCGTGCAGCTTGAGGAGGTAGAAGGCGCGGCGCACCGGGTCCTTCAGCGTCTTGAAGGCCTCGTTGAGGGCGGTGGTGCCCTCCAGCGCCTTGAGCCGCTCGCGCGCGTCCGCCTGTGCCACCCGGTCCGGGTGCAGCTGCAGGGACAGCTCGCGGTACTGCTTCTCCAGCGCCGGCACGTCCACGTCATAGGCGCGCGGCAGCCCGAAGACGTCGAAGTGGGTCCTCACGGGGGGCTCTCCAAGGGGGTGACAAACGAAAAGGGCCCGGCGGCTGGCCGGGCCCGAGTGACGGTGGCTCCACCCGGAAGCGGGGGAGCCGGAGGTCAGACGGAGAAGCTCTCGCCGCAGCCGCAGGCGGCCTTCACGTTGGGGTTGTTCAGCTTGAACCCGGAGGCCATCAGCGTCTGCTCGAACACCAGCTCCGTGCCGATGAGGTACAGGTAGCTCTTGGGGTCCACGAAGACGCGGACGCCGTCCTTCTCGAAGATCTTGTCGCGCTCGCGGGACTTCTCCGACCACTCCATGGAGTACTGGAGGCCGGAGCACCCGCCGCCCTTCACCGCCAGCCGCAGGCCGGCCTCGGGCGTCTGGCGCTGCTCCAAGAGCTCCTTCAGCCGGCGCACCGCGCTGTCGGCGATGACAATGCCCTTGGGGGCGGGCTTCGCCGCGGGCGCGGTGGCAGGCACCTGGCTCTGCTGCGTCGTCTGGGTTGCCTGCTCGCTCATCATTCCGTCTCCCATGGGTGGCCTTCCCCCCAAGATAAGGAGGGGAGGCCTTCCGGGCACGCCGTCAGGACGCCTTGGCCTGGCGCGCGGCGCGCTTCTTCTTGAAGTCCTCGATGGCCGCCTTGATGGCGTCCTCGGCCAGCACGGAGCAGTGGATCTTCACCGGCGGCAGGGCCAGCTCGCGGGCCACGTCCTTGTTGGAGATGGTCAGCGCCTGGTCCACCGTCTTGCCCTTCACCCACTCGGTGACGAGCGAGGAGGAGGCAATCGCGGAGCCACAGCCGAAGGTCTTGAACCGGGCATCCTCGATGGTGCCGTCGTCGGAGATCTTCAGCTGCAGGCGCATCACGTCGCCGCAGGCGGGCGCGCCCACCAGGCCGGTGCCCACGTTCGGGTCTTCCTTGTCCAGCGTCCCGACGTTGCGGGGGTTCTCGTAGTGGTCGATGACCTTGTCGCTGTAAGCCATATCGACTCCTTCAACGGCTGCTTCGCACCAAAGGTTCCGGAGGGCAATGCCCCCCGGTCGGGAGGCCATGCGCTCCGCTGTATGCCTGGAAAGACGGGCTAATGCGCCGTCCACTCGATGGACTTCAGGTCGATGCCTTCCTTGGCCATCTCGTAGAGAGGGCTCATGTCGCGCAGCTTGCGGACCTTGTCCACCACCAGCTTCACCACGTAGTCGACCTCTTCCTCCGTGGTGAAGCGGCCCAGGCCGAAGCGGATGGAGCTGTGCGCCAGCTCCTCGTCCACGCCCAGGGCGCGGAGCACGTAGGACGGCTCCAGCGAGGCGGACGTGCAGGCCGAGCCGGAGGACACCGCCACGTCCTTGATGCCCATCATCAGGGACTCGCCCTCGGCGTGGGCGAAGGAGATGTTGAGGTTGCCCGGCAGCCGGTGCTCCATGGAGCCGTTGATGATGGTCATGTCCAGCGCGTCGGTGAGCCCCTTCCGGAGCTTCTCGCGCAGGCGGAGGATGCGGGCGGACTCCTCGGGCAGCTCCTTGCGGGCCAGCTCCGCCGCCGCGCCGAAGCCGACGATGGCCGCCACGTTCAGGGTGCCCGAGCGCATGCCGCGCTCGTGGCCGCCGCCGTCGATGATGGGGGCGATGCGCACGCGCGGCTTGCGGCGCACGTACAGCGCGCCGATGCCCTTGGGGCCGTACATCTTGTGCGCGGTGATGGACGCGAGGTCCACCTTCATGGCCTCCACGTCGAAGGGCACCTTGCCGATGCCCTGCACCGCGTCGCAGTGGAAGAGCACGCCCTTCTCACGGCACAGGGCGCCAATCTCCGCCACGGGCTGCACGGTGCCAATCTCGTTGTTGGCGAACATGATGGAGACCAGCACCGTCTTCGGCGTCATCGCCGCGGCCAGCTTCTCCAGGCTCACCCGGCCGTCCTTCTCCACGTCCAGGTAGGTGACGCGGGCGCCGCCGGTGGGGCGCTCGGCCCACTTCTGGTAGACGGCGTCGTTCTCCACGTCGTACTTCGCCGCCAGCTCCGCCAGGTTGTCCTCGGTGACGTCCTGCCCGGACAGCTCGGACAGGCGCAGCGCCTTCAGCTCGTCCAGCCGCTCCTGGCGGACGCGCTCCAGGCGCTTGCACGTGTCGAGGACGGCCTTGTGCTCCGTCTTCAGGGTGATGATGTGGTCACCCTTCGACTTGTAGAACTCGATGACGCCCTTGATGGCCAGGTTGTCGGACTCGGTGGCGCCGGAGGTGAAGACAATCTCCTGCTCGGACGCGCCGATGAGCTCGGCCACCTGCTGGCGGGCCTTCTTCACCGCCGCCTCGGCCTTCCAGCCGAAGACGTGGTTGCGGCTGGCCGCGTTGCCGAAGTCCTCGCGCAGGTAGGGGAGCATCGCCTCCAGCACCCGCGGGTCCAGCGGCGTGGTGGCGTGGTAGTCCATGTAGATCGGCAGCTTCACCATTGCTTCCAATACCTTCCTGAAGGGGGCCCGACCGCCTCCGCGCCCCGGCGCCCGTGGGGGGCGCGCCGCGAAGGCCTACACCGGCATACCTGAATGTGGACCGGACTGGTCAAATATAAAAAGGCGTGCCCTCGGGTCAAGCGAACATAAGGAGCACGGGAGACCCGGGAGCCGCTCCAGAGGGGACTGGAGCCGCGCCTGGAAGATGCGCCGTCGAAGACAACGTCGCGCCGTCCTGGATCAGTCCGGCTGGGCCGTCCTGGAGCGGGGTGGTCCGGAATGGCGCGGCCCCTCCGCCCAAAGGCCCGATTTCCCGGCAGGCCATGCCTTGGCCGACCGCCTGCACAGGGAGCCTGTCGCAAGGAGGCAGGCATGAGCGCGAACACGAAGCAGGCGGCGAAGGTGAAGGAGTCTCCCGAGTCCGGTGAGGGCATGTCCCGGACACAGCTCGTCCGCGTGGATGGCGGCGGCGGGGGGGGCGGTCAGCCGCGCCACGTGGAGGGTTGGCGCGCGGGCAAGCCGGTGGAGGACCCGGAGAAGATGAAGCGCTGGGGCCTCATCACCGCGCGGCCCAGCGAGTTCCTGGTGCACATGCGGCGCGGCCGGGTGCGCGAGGTCAGCGGCCAGGGCGCCAGCTGCTTCAAGCTGCCGGGTGACTCGGTGGCGATCGTCCCCACCAGCATCCAGCGGTTGCAGTTCAGCGCGGACCAGGTGACGAGCGAGAAGGTGGGCGTGCAGGTGACGGGCCTCGCGGTGTACCGCATCGCGGACCCGCTGGTGGCCTTCCGCATGCTCAACTTCTCCTTCCCGGAGCGGGCCCAGGAGAAGCTGGCGGAGCTGCTGCGGGAGATGTTCGCGGGCGCGGCGCGGCGGCTGGTGGCGAACATGTCCGTGGAGGAGTGCCTCGCCAAGCGCAAGGAGGGCATCGCCTCGGAGCTGATGCGCGAAATCGCGCCGGTGGTGGCGGGCCGGGGCAAGCTGGAGGACGCGGTGGACGCCGGGTGGGGCGTCATCATCGACACGATTGAAATCCAGGACGTGCGCGTCCTGTCCTCCACCGTCTTCGAGAACATGCAGGCGCGCTTCCGCCGCGAGTCGGAGCGGCAGGCGCGCGAGGCGGAGCTGGCCAAGGAGCGCTTCGTCCACCGCGAGGAGACGGAGGCCGAGCGGCAGCTCAACCTGCAGCGGCTGGCCGCGGAGGAGGAGGTCCGCCAGAAGAAGCAGGCGGCCGACGAGCAGGCCCGGCTGGAGGTGCTGGCGGTGGAGGCGCGCGTCGCCGAGGCGAAGCTCGCCCAGGAGCGCACGCTGAAGCAGGAGCAGGCCACCGTGGAGCGCGAGGTGGCGCTCACGAAGCTGGCCGCGGAGCAGGAGGTCCGCCAGAAGAAGCAGGTGTCCGACGAGCAGGCCAGGCTGGAGGCGCTGGCCGCCGAGTCGCGCCTGGCCGAGGCGAAGATTGTCTCCGAGCGCGCGCTGTCCACCAGCCGCGCGCAGGTGGAGATGGAGAAGCTGCAGCGCGAGCAGGAGGCGGAGGCCGCCCGGCAGCGCGTGGCGCTGGAGAAGCTCAAGCGCGAGCAGGAGGCGGACGTCCACCGCGCGAAGCTGGAGCTGGAGAAGCTCAAGCTGGCGCAGGAGGCCGAGGCCGCGCAGGCCAAGGTGGAGCTGGTGCGCCTGCAGCGCGCGCAGGAGGCGGACGCCGCGAAGTCGCAGCTGGAGCTGGCCCGCCAGCAGCGCGAGGCGGAGCTGGAGCTGGCGCGGCAGGAGCGCGAGCAGCAGCTGGAGCTGACCCGGCAGCGGCGCGAGCAGGAGCTGGAGCTGGCGAAGCTCAAGGCCGAGCAGGAGGCGGAGGCCGAGAAGGGGCGGATGGCGCTGGAGCGCCTGCGCCGCGAGCAGGAGCAGACCACCGCGCGCCACGAGGCGATGCTCGCCGAGCACCAGCAGGAGGCGGAGCGGCTGCACGCGGAACTCCAGGTGGTGCAGGCCCGCAGGGCCATCGTCGAGACGGAGGTGGCCATCGCCGAGCTGCGCGCGCGCAAGGACCGGGCGCACCAGGAGCTGGAGCTGAGCAAGGCGAAGGTGCTGCGCGACATCGAGAACTCCGTCAGCCCCGAGGTCATCCAGATGACCCTGGCGCAGCAGCTGCCGCAGGTGGCCGCCGCCTTCCAGCAGAAGATGGGCGAGGTGCACGTGACGGCGGTGGATGGAGCGAACCCCTTTGGCTACATCGCCGCCGCGGTGGAGGGCGTCATGGGGATGGCGCGCTCCGCGGGCCTGAAGGTGCCTGCTTCCTCGGTTACCCCTCCGGCGCAGTAGCCCGAAATCGCGCGCCTGCGTATAGAGAGGGGGCCCCGAGGCCTCGACGGAGCAGAGCGCGCATGGATGCGAAGAAGCTGGGATTGGTGGCGGTGCTGGCCGGTGTGGCGGTGGCCGTGGTGCCGTGGCTGCTGCCCACCGGGCCGAACGCCGGCCTGGACGCGGCCCGGTTCCTGGAGTCGGGCAGCCTCGCGGTGGGTGCCGCGGTGGTGTTCGCCGGCGGGCTCCTCACCGCGCTGACGCCCTGCGTCTATCCCCTCATCCCCATCACCGTCTCCGTCTTCGGGGCCCGGAAGGCGGAGGGGCGGGGCCGCGCGCTGCTCCTCACCTCGGCCTACATCGTGGGCATGGGGGTGGTGTTCAGCGCGCTGGGCATCCTCGCGGCGAAGACGGGGCAGGCCTTCGGCGCGCTGTTGGGGCACCCGGCGGTGGTGGCGGGGCTGGCGGTGTTCCTGCTGCTGCTGGCCTCGTCCATGTTCGGGGCGTTCGAATTGGCGCTGCCGTCCGCGCTGCAGACGAAGCTGACGTCGGTGGGCGGCACGGGGCTCTTGGGCGCGCTGCTGATGGGCAGCGTGTCCGGCTTCCTCGCGGCGCCGTGCACGGGGCCGGTGTTGACGGGCCTGTTGGCCTTCGTGGCGAAGACGGCCAACACCACCCTGGGCGCGACGCTGCTGTTCATCTACGCGCTGGGCATCGGCGTGCCCTTCTTCCTCATCGGCGTCTTCACGGTGCGGCTGCCGCGCGGCGGCGTGTGGATGGAGTGGGTGAAGAGCGTGCTGGGCATCATGCTGGTGGCGCTGGCCTTCACCTACCTGAAGGACGCGCTGCCCTGGGCGCGCGACGCGGTGAAGGGGCTGGGCGCGCAGGTCGGGCAGATGCCGGGCGCGGCCATCGCCGCGGTGCTGGTGGTGGCGGGCGTGCTGGTGGGCGCGGTGCACCGCTCCTTCAAGGAGGGCTCGCGGGAGTTCTCGCTGAAGGCGCTGGGCGTCGCGCTGGTGGTCGTGGCGCTGGTGCTGCGCGGCGGCGCGCTGGACGCGGGGCCGGTGGGCGCGCTGTGGGTGCGCATGGGCCTGGCCGAGCCGCCGCGCGCGCCGAGCTGGCAGTGGCACCACGTCATGCCCGCCAAGCAGGCCACCTTCTCCCCGGAGGAATTCGACAAGGTGCTCGCCCAGGCCAAGGCCGAGGGGCGCCCGGTGCTCATCGACTTCTTCGCGGACTGGTGCGCGGCCTGCAAGGAGCTGGACCGCGAGACGTACCCGGCCGCGGAGGTCATCTCCACGGCGACGGAGGGGCAGTTCCTCAACATCAAGATTGACGCGACGAACAGCGAGGACGCGCTGGACGCGCTGCTGGAGCGCTTCGGCGTGGAGGGCCTGCCCACCGTGGCCTTCGTGTCCCCGAAGGGCGAGGTGCTCACGAAGCCGCGCGTCACCGGCTTCCTGGAGCCGAGCCCCTTCGCCGAGGAGATGAAGAAGGCACGCTGCTCCGCTGGGAGCACCTGCTGAGGCGGGGCCGTCAGTCCCCGTCGTCCTCGTCGCAGCCGGGCATGGCCAGCTTGCCGCGGCTCATCATCACCCGGTCGATCATCCGCTCGTGTAGCTCGTAGAGGGGCTGGGCCACGGCCTCGCCCTCCAGGTGCGCCAGCGCGCCGGCGATGGCCTCCAGCGTGGACATTCCATCCGGGTGGGGAGGGCGGCGCAGGCGGCGCGTGTCCGGCGCGGGCGGCGGCAGCTTCAGGCCCGGCAGCCGCCGCAGCGCGGGGAGCCGCTGCACCATGCGGCGCGCCTGCCCCCAGCTCCCGTCCAGGACGATGAGCCGCGCGGGCGGCAGCGCGTCAGGCGCGGGCGTCTGCTGCGCGTCCGGGAAGAGCAGCCACGTGTCCGGCGCGTCCAGCACGGACGGGTCGAAGGGCTTCCCCGGGGAGCCATAGGAGACGATGGTGCAGCGGGGCAGCGCGAGCGCCGCCATGCGCGCCGTGTTGGTGCTCTTCAGCGTCTCCTTGTGGTGACGGATGACGAGCAGCTCCGTGCGCGTGGGGATGCACGGCACGTCGGTGCACAGGCACAGGGGGGTGGGCAGGAAGCAGCGCGGGCAGCGGCCAGCGAGGTCCTCCGGAGTTCGCGACCTCATTTCCCCTGACGGTAGCGCTCCATGAAGCTGCGCGCCTCCCGCAGCTTCTCCTCCACGAAGCGGTCGTCCGCGTCCGGCTCGTAGTCGGCGTCCGGCGGGTCGAGGTGGAAGAGGGCGGACAGGCTGGTGGGAGCCACCTCCAGCCACTCGGCGGTGCGGTTGAGGGCGGCCTGCCGGCGGCCGGCGAAGGTCTCCGGGCCGTCCTCGGGGCCGCAGCGGCAGATGCGCGCCGAGTCGCCCGACACGTCCACGTAGAGGCCCAGCACCTCCGCGTCCAGCTCCGCGGCCAGCGCGCAGGTGGCCTCGCTGACGTAGGCGGCCATGGCCTGCGCGGCGGAGCGCTCGGTCAGCGAGCGGACGAGGAACACCTGCCAGCCCGCCTCGGTGAGCGGCCCTGCCTCCTGAAGCGGAGCCAGCTCCGCGGGAGGCGCCTGGATGCGCGAGAGCAGCCGCCGCACGGGCGCCTCCAGCCGATCGAGCCGGGCGCTCGACGCGGGGCAGAAGAAGACGACGCGGTACTCACGGCTGTCGGCTGCGGTTTCCATAGGCATACGGCGTCGCCAGGAACTGATGAGGGTGTCGTGCGGGTGTGGGGCCCAAGAGGACCAAAGGACTCCCCAAGCTTGCAAGTGGGGAGTTGGAAGGACGGTTCAAGGTGTGGCGGACGGCTCCGCGTCCGGAAGTACCCGGGCGGGTGCCCGGCGCTCGGCGGCCACCCAGGCGCCCGCCACCAGCACCAGCACGCCGCCCGCGATGCCCAGGGGCGTCAGGCCCTCCGCGAAGAAGGCCCATCCCATCACGGAAGCCGTAAGGGGTTCCAGGTAGGTGAGGGCCCCGGCCGCCGCCGTGGGCACGTGCCGGAGACCCGCGTTGAAGAGGATGTTTCCCGTCAGTCCGCACACCAGGCCCCCCACGAGGACGCGGAGTGTGGCCGCGTCCAGCAGCGCCGGTGGAAGGGCCTCCGCTCCGAAGTAGAGCAGCAACGCCGCCACGGAGACGGGGGCATGCAGCGAGGTGATGGCGAGCGGGGAGTACGCGCGCGCCGCCTCCTTGGAGCCCAGCACCATGACCGCGTAGAAGACGGCGCTCCCCGCGCCCAGCGCCGCCGTGAGCCCGGAGAAGCCGGCGTCGGGTTGGAGGATGAGCAGGGCCAGGCCGGCCAGGGTGACGGGCACGCCCACCAGCGCCCGGGCCGAGGCCTGCTCACCCAGGACCCATGGCGCCGACAGCGCCAGCAGCAGCGGGGCGAGGTAGTGCGTCAGCACCGCCACCGACACGGGGCCATGGCGCAGGGCCGCGAAGAACAGGGCCGTGTTGGCCGCGTCCGCCAGTCCGATGACGACGAGGGCGGCGGTGGCGCGCCGGTCCTTCAGCGCCTCGCGCCGGAACAGGAAGGGCACGGGCAGTGACATCGCCACCAGCGCCAGCAGTGCGTTCTGTGGACCCGACAAGCCCGCGGGGCGGACGAAGAGCGACCAGCAGCCCCAGAGGCTGGCTCCGGCCGCGACCATGGCGAAGTACCGCACCGCGTGACACCTCGTGACACCGGTACACGTCTCGGCCCGGCGGGAGCGGAGCGTACACGAACCGCCGCGCGTTGTGACGGAGGCCGCGGGCCGTCCATCGGCGCGTCCGCTCAGCCGCCGTTCCCCAGGGAGAGCAGTGCCCTCACGACGAGCACCGTGAGCGTGAGGCCGAGCCCCAGCAGCACCACCATCGTCGCCACGATGGCGAAGACCCACGCGCGGCTCGCGCGGCGGGCCGTCTGGGGCGTGGTCATGTGCTGTTCCAACAACCGCACGTTGCGCACGTTCGCCTTGAAGGCCGCGTCGAACAGGTCTCCGAGGAATGGCACGGAGCCCACCACCGCCTCGATGGCGAGGTTGCCCAGCATCCGGGTGAGCACCGATGGCGAGGCACCCAGGCGCTGCGCCTGCAACACGATGAACCCGGACAGGAGCACGCCCGCCACGTCCCCCACTCCGGGCACGAGGCCGATGACAGCGTCCCAGCCGACCCGCGCGCCGCCGGGAAGCGGAATGGAGTTGTCCAGGAACTGCGACAGGCGGCGGACCTGCGCGAGCGAGGCGGTATCCGGAGGCGTTCTCACGAGGGCCATCCTAGGGGAGCGCGGCCGAGGGCGCGCACGGAAGGCGTTCGAGAGTGCGAGACCCGACTCGCCCGTCCTGGCTCGGGTTGTGGCCCGTGTGGCCGTGGCCCAGCTTCACATGGGGAAGCTTGGCGCCAGAGCGACTTGCAAGGGGGGACCTCCATGCCGCCAGGGGGGACATCGCAACCGGTTCTCATCATCGGCTCGACGCTGCTGGACATCGGCGCGAAGTACTCGGGCAACCCGACGTCCACCCAGAAGCTCGGCACCGTCCAGTATTCCGTCGGGGGCGCCGCGTTCAACATCGCGGCGAACCTCCACGCCAACAAGTTTCCCGTGGCGCTCATGACGTACCTGAAGGAGCAGTCCATCGGGTGCGACATGATTCGGAAGGTGCTCGACAGGAGTGGCATCGGGTTGAAGCACGTCCGCGCCTCGCCGGCGGTCGGAGAGCCGGCCTATGTCGCCCACTTCCACAACGGCGCGCTGGTCTCGGGCGTCACCAGCAGCCTCATCGACGCGGTGGAGCTGGAGGCGAAGGAACTCGACAGGGCCATCCGGCGGGCGGCGCTCGTCGTCGTGGAGACGAACCTGTCGAGGGACCAGATCAAGTCCATCACCGAGTCGTGCCGGAAGCACGACAGGCCGGTCCTGGCCCAGATTGTCGCGGCCGACAAGGCGGACCGGATCTGTGGGCTCGACAGCAAGGAGACGCTGTTCGAGATCGTGAGCATGAACCGCGAGGAGGCCTCGCGAATCGGCTTCCACTGGCCGGCGGACGACACGGCCGTCCGGGAGTTCTGCCAGAAGGTGAGCGCCCGGTGGGTGTTCGTGACGCTGGCGGAGAATGGCCATGTCCTCCTCCGCCAGGATGGACAGGCCGAGGAGACGCCGAGCCTCGCACGCGGCATGGTCAACGTCTCCGGCGCGGGCGACGCGCTGTTCGCCGCCGTCTGCTCCTGCATGTACGAGGGCAAGCCTCCCTCCCACCCGGCGGTCCGGGGGCGCATCAACGACTGGGTCAGCCGCGTGTTGCAGCGGGAGAGCGCCAACCTGCTGGACGTGCCCGAGCTGAGCGAGAAGGAGCGCGCCAGGGACATGCGGACGGCCGGCACCTTCTTCCTCCTGGTGGCCGGCCTCGCCCTGACGCTCCTGGCGATGCGGACCTCCTCGGACCTCCTCTTCTGGTGCGCGCTCCTGGCGTGCTCGGTCGTCTTCGGCTCGATTGGCGCGCTGGTGCGGGACACGCACATCTTCAAGTTGAAGGGCAATCCCACCCGCAGCTCGTTCGTCGAGGCCTGTCTCTGCGGCGGCGTGGCCGGGCTCACCGCTGGCCTCTTCTATTTCATGCCGCACCTCTCCGTGGGCTCGGAGACAGGGCCCGCGCCAATCTCGTTGGACCAGCTGCAACGCCTCTTTTTGTGGATGCTGCCGGTCACCATCGGCGCCGGGCTCGCCGTGGACAGCTTCTTGCTGGACCTGCGCTCCCGGTTCGGCCGCGTCAGCGAACGCCAGGCGGACTGACGCCGGGCGCGCGCAATCATTCACGGTGTGAAGCCCAGGGTTTTCCAACATCAACTTCCGTGAATGACGGGGCACCCCTATTCATGGCCATGGATGAATCCACATCCGGCTTCCGAAAGAGGAGCAGCGACCATGATTTATTCGACCGCGACCGTGCCCGTGAACCCCGAGGGGGAAATCCCGCTGACCCGCGAGCAGCTCTGGAAGGGGCTGGTGCTCAAGGCGCGTGACGCGCGGCTGTTCCTGCCGCCCGGCGCCTGCACCCGGTGCGAGGTGGTCTCCGATGGCGAGGAGGTCATCATCCGCGAGGCCACCATCCTGGGCGACGACTTGAAAGAGATCATCACCTTCGAGCCCCAGGCCAAGGTGTCCTTCCACCAGTTCAAGGGGCCGCGCGAGGGCGTCATCGTCAACGAGGTGTTGGAGGGCGACGATGGCTCGCTGCACCTGAAGTTCTATGGCCTGCTGGGCCTGAGGAACGCGGAGCCCGGGAGCGAGCAGGAGCGGCAGGAGCAGGCCGCGATGGACAGCGAGGAGCGCGGCTACAAGCGCGCGCTGCTGTCGACCCTGGCGCGGACCCGGGCGCTCGTCCGCGAAGGCAGGATTTGAGCACGGCCCGCTTCACGGCACCCGGGGCGGCGTGAGCCCCGCGGCGCGCACCGCGTCCCGCAGGAGTCCCCGGAACCAGAGGTGCTTCGGATCCCGCTCGTGTCCCGGGTGCCACATCAGCTCCATCTGGATGGAGGGCATCTCGAAGGGAGGGGCTCGCAGGACGATGCCCAGCTCCCTCGCGCGTGCCTGGGCGAAGCTGCGCGGAAGGACTGTGATGCGGTCCGAGGAGACGAGCAGGGGCGTCGCCAGCGCGAACGACGTCACCACCCGGGTGATTCGCCGGGTGAGCCCCTGCGCCTCCAGCAGGTCATCGACGCTGCCGCGGCGTGACTGCGCCCGCGGCGCGACGAGGATGTGCTCCGCGGCCGCGAATCGCCGGGCCGTCCAGGCGCCCTTCAGCAGGGGATGACCCTCGCGGAGCGCGCAGACGAAGTCCTCCAGGAACAACGTCTCCGTCGAGAGGCCCCGCTCCCGGGCGGTGTCGGCCACGATGGCGAGACCTCCCTCGTCTCTCAGGAACGTCGACACGTCCGTCGTCACCGTGCGCACCGAGAGGCTGGCTCTCGGTGCGCGCCGGGTCAGCAGGTCGTCGAGCGCCGGTAGCAGGGCCTCGGCGACCCGGTCCGACGTGGTGAGGACGAACTCGCCCTCGTAGGTGCCGGGCTCGAAGGACGCGCTCACGCCCAGGAGGCGCTCCGCCGCGGCCAGCACCTCCCTGGCGGGCCCTCGGAGCTGTTCCCCCAGGGCCGTCCTCGCCAGCGTTCGCCCGACCCGGACCAGCAACTCGTCATCGAAGTCCTGCCGCAGCCGTCGCAAGGCATTGCTCGCCGCCGCGGGCGTGATTCCCAACCTGCGCGCGGCCCGGGCCACGTGGGCTTCCTCGAGCAGGAAGTGGAGCGCGCGGGCGTGATTCAGGTCGAACGCCGAGACATTCATGACGTGAAGCCTAGGCATTCCCAACATCAACTTCCATGAATTACCGCGTGGGCCTACTCATTGGCCCATGCAAACCATTACCTACTCCCGATTCGGAAGCCCTGACGTCCTGACGCTGTCGGACGTCGTCTCGCCGTCTCCCCGCCGTGGACACCTCGTCGTGCGCGTGCGTGCCGTGTCCATCAACCCGCTCGACGGCAAGCTTCGTCGCGGTGAAGCCCGCCTGCTCAGCGGCACGAAGTTTCCCAAGACGCCGGGCCTCGACTTCGCCGGCGTGGTGGAGCAGGTGGGCGAGGGCGTGTCGGGGTTCAAGGTCGGCGATGACGTCTTCGGCGGCCTGGGCTCCTTCAAGGTGGGCTATCTCTCCGAGCGCATCTCCGTCCCCGCGCGAGTCGTGGCGAGGATGCCGGCCTCGCTCGATTACGTGGGCGCCGCGGCCATCGCTGTCGTCGGCCTCGCCGCCCAGACCGCCGTGAACGTCGCGCGCATCAAGGCCGGCGACCACGTCCTCATCCATGGTGCCAGCGGTGGCCTCGGGCCCTATGCCATCCAGCTCGCCAAGAGCGTGGGGGCCCACGTCACCGCCGTCAGCGGCACGGACGGCGTCACGCTGGTGCGCGAGCTCGGCGCGGACACCGTCATCGACTACCGGCGCGAAGCCATCACCGCGTCCGGGAAGACCTTCGACGCGGTGCTCGACCTCTCCACGCGGCTTCCCTTCGGCGAGGCCCACGTCCTCCTGAAGCCCCGGGGCGTCTACGTCGACTTCGAGCCAGGCCCCGCGAAGCTCGCCAGCGCCGCCATCCTGAACCGGTTCCGCTCGCGGCAGCACCGCCTCGTCATCACCCAATCCACCACCGCCGCCCTGGAGGCGTTGGGCCGGCAGGTCGACTCGGGCGCCCTGCGTCCCGGCCCCACCCGGGTGTTCGCGCTCTCCGAGTACCGGCGCGCCTTCGAGGTCGCCGAGCAGGGGGGCCTGGTGGGCAAGGTCGTCATCCAGCTCGGGTGAGCGTGCCGCTGCGCGTCGTGGGCGTGCGGGTGCTTGGTGGCGGGACGCACCGCGTTCCCGGAGAACGCAGACGGCGCGAGCCCTGGCACTCCGGCGGCTCCTTCTCCGAGTGACGTGCGGTTCCTCTCATCGGGGCACGTGCGTTGCACACGGGGAAGGACTCACGCCGTGCGGAATCGCTCTTCTTGGAGGTCCTCGTGCTTCGTCGTGTCCTGGTTCCTGGTGGTCTGCTCTTCGCCCTCGCGCTGGCTCCGGAGGCGGTCGCGCAATCCGCCGCCGAGGGGGACCCGACGCCGCCAGGCGGACGTCAGTTCACGCCTCCCTGGTACATCCCCAACCCCGAGGCCCCTCCTGATTTCGTGTATCAGCAGACCGGGGCCATCGGCTTCGACCCGTTCGTCAATGACTTCGCGTGGAACACCTTCATCGCGCTGAGCTGGCCCGCCAGTGGTCGCTTCCGCGGTGTGCCGGACCGCTCGAACCTCATCGGCGGAGTGCCCGGGAGGGGAGGGGAAGGCGGCGGGG